>NZ_JBKQGX010000007.1:0-233966 GCF_050487245.1 Alcaligenes sp. Me129 | reverse complement strand
GGCTAGTACGGGGCGGGGCAGGCACCGCACTGGTGGGCGATGCCCAAACCGTGGCCCAGCGCTTGCAGGAATACATAGACCTGGGTGCGGACTCCTTTGTGCTCTCGGGCTACCCCCATCTGGAAGAATCCATACGCTTTGCCGAGCTGGTGTTTCCACTTCTGGGCAAACGGGCCGTCACCGTCAGTGATCGCGCCCAGACCGGCGGCGCCTTTGACGCACGCGGTGTTCAAAATCAGCAACTTTCCTCTGCATCATGAGCCAGAAAATAATCGATCTACGCTGCCGACCTGCCTTTCTGCACAAGTTTTTCGGGGCTGAACCTGGTACGCCAGAGCATGCCACCGCGCGCTGGCTAAACCGCCGCGTTGGCACTCGTGGCAGCGATACTCACTTTGAAAAGTCACTTAGCCAGGAAGGCTTTCTGGAAGAAGTGCGCCAGGCCGGACTAAGTAAAGCGGTCGTCGTAGGCCGCCACACACCGTCGCAACATTTGCCCAACGACACCATTCATCAGATCGTGCACGGACACGATGAATTGCTGGGCATTGCCGGTATTGATCCGGCTCTGCAAGGCGAGCAGCAAGCCCTGGCCGAGGCAGAACGCGCCATCAAGGAGCTGGGCTTGTCCGGCATTGATATCGAGCCGGGTTTTGGTGTTCCAGCACGTCACCCCGATGACCCGGTTTACTGGCCCGTTTACGAACTGGCGCGCCACCTGAAAGTACCCGTCTTTTTGATGAGTGGCCCCACCACGCCGGACCCGCGCTACAACGACCCGGCCGGGCTGGCCAAAGTGGCCAAAGCCTTCCCGGATCTGCCTTTAGTGGTCTATCACGGCTATTGGCCCAATGTGCAACAGGCCATAGGCCTGGCCTTTCTGCACGAGAACGTGCATCTGGTGCCGGATATGTACATTTTCCAGCCGGGAAACGAGGGCTATGTGCAGGCAGCCAATAGCTTTCTGTCCGAGCAATTGCTGTTTGGCTCGTCCTATACCTTCCGCCCGATTCGACAGAGTATTGAGGACTTTCAACAGCTGGGCTTCAAGGACAGCATTCTGGACAAGCTGTTTTATGACAATGCAGCCAGGCTGTTTCAGCTGCCCAGGTAACGCTGGCGGCTTTGACTCATCCAGGACAAACGTCAGGCGCAGAGCAAGATGCACACCAGGAGGGGCGAGACCATCTCCCCTTTTTTGACGGTGTCCCTTGGAGCCTATCGACGTCTTCGCCCTAAAAACACCCAAGTGACATTAACGATATCGCCACAGTCTGCTCGCCTGTCATCAATGCATCGGTCTCCGAGCGTACCAAGCAAAAGGGCACGAATGATTCGTGCCCTTTTGCTTCCAAGAGGCGGCCCCGCCTCTGGCCGCATCAGCTCAACTCCCCTTGGTCCCCACATGCCAGTAGTACACAGGCTCGGCCTCGTTCAGCAAAATATCCCCCACTGAACGGGCCTTGTAGATCACCGGGTTGTGCGAGGCCAAGGCCCGCGCATTACGCCAATGCCTATCCAGGCGACGGGACTCCTCCAGGGCAGTAGAACCACCCACATCGAATAGACGCGTGGCCGCCCGCAAGACGGGTTCCACGACAGCCGCTTGCGCCTGTGCCGTGCGCAGTTCCAGAGCATCCAGAGTTGCGAGGGGCACTTCCAGGCCTGCCTGCCGCTGATCCGCAATGCTTTGTAAATGCGTGGCCACATCACGCACCACCAACTGGGCGATATAGGCCGTGCTGGCCAGTTCCCCCACGATATGCTGCACCAAGGGATCATCCTTGGGCAGCGCGGCACTGCCGTGGCTAAAGACACGTTTGCGCGCCTGTACATAGGCCACTGCATCACGCTGCACGGCTTGGGCGATACCCGCCAAGGTCGCCAAATGCACCAGCTGAAAATAAGCCACCAACGGTGTGGGTTCCTGACGCGGAAAACGGATGATGGCGCTCTCGGGCACGAGCACATCTGTCAGTACCGTTGTGCCGGAGCCCGTCAGCCTTTGGCCAAAGCCATGCCAGTCATCCAGACGCTCCACCCCTTCCTGATCGGTGGCGACCACGGCATGTACCGTTTCATCCTCCTTCTCCGTTCCTGTGCTGCGAGCCACCACCGTGACCCAATCCGCGTACAAGGTGCCCGTGCTGTAGAACTTGCGGCCATTCAGACGCCATTGACCGGCCTGCTCTGGATCGGGCTCCAGCGTGGTTTGCAACTGGCCTACAGCGCCCAAACCAGTCTCGGTCGTGGCATTACCAAAAATCGCCCCTTGGCCTGCCAATGGCAGCCACTGCGCTTGCGTGACCTCATCCCGATCAATCAACAAGCGGTCGATGAAGCCAAAATGCGGTCGCAGAATTTGGGCCACATTTGAATCCGCCGCGGCCAGTTCCTGAAACAGCTCAAAGAACACGGGGATGGAGACGCCACTACCACCCCATTGAGGCGGCACGCGCAGAGCCGTAAAACCACTGTCTTTCAACCAAAGAATGGGGGCGTAAGCCAAGGTACGGGTATGCTCGCGCTCCGCCGCAGTATCGGCAATGCGCTGAAAGAGGGCGCTGAAACGGGCACGCAAGGCGCCCAGATCGGAAGCTCGTGCACTTGCTGGCTCTGCCCTTTCTGGCACAGTCCGGCGTGGCGCAACATCAGAGGTCAAAACGGCAGTGTCAGTAATCATGATGTGCAGCCCTCAAGGAACCTGCGTAATGGAGGCATGACCCGCCGTCTTCCACGGCAAGGCATACAGCTTTTTGTCTCCTGCAAAAGACCTGTCGATCTGCGCGGCCACGGCAGGGGAGTTTTGATAAAGATCCACAAACTGGCGTATGCGCGGATCCTCTCTATGGCTGCTCCGCGCCACAAAGCGAATCGCGTAGTACAGGTCATCCACTGTGGAATACTGCAAGGCCTTGCTGGCCAGCTCGGCCTGCCCGGCGTTCACAAAATGGGCTGGATAACCTTGGACCAAGGGCAGGTCATCGGCTGCGCGCACCAATTGCGGCCCTTCGACTTCCACAATGCGCAGCTTTCTGGGGTTGGCCGTCACATCATGAATCGAGGCACGCGCAGCTGCCCCCTCTTTCAGCTGAATCAGGCCAGCCGTCTGCAAAAGCAGCAGGCCGCGCGCCTGATTCACCGGATCACTCGCCACCCCAACAGAAGCGCCTTCGGGCAGCGCATCCAAGGACGAATACTGCTTGGAATACAAGCCAATATTGGGCAATAAACCATAAGCCACACTTTCAATGGCATAGCCGCCTTCCTTGACGGCATTGTCCAGGAAAGCCTGATGCTGGAAGTAATTCAAATCCAGATCCCCGGAGGCCAAGGCCGTATTGGGCGTGGTCCAGTCGGTGAACTCAATCACCTCGACCTCCAGACCCTGTTTCTTGGCCTCCTTGGCTGCCACGGCAACAGAATCGGCCAAAGAGCCGGGCGTGACGCCGATTTTCAATGCAGCAGCAGACACATGGCCCGCTAGGCTCAAAGCTGCCAAGGCAAACACGGCACGAATAGAAAAACGGGCAAACAACATGATCCTGACCTTAAAAAAGGGGTCGTAAAAAATGATCCAACGCAGCAGATACTGGCTCTTTCTCGCCTTAATCAGCTTGCCTGCAAGGCAGAGGTAGCGGCCTCATCCGATCCCGCCTCCGGGGTCGAACCGGGCACCAAATGCCGCCACTGCGCGGCAGGGTGCGTGGCAGATACCCGATCTCCTTGTCCAAACAATTGCTGGCGCAGGGTTCCACCTTCATACGCCGTGCGATAGCGGCCCCGGTTTTGCAGCTCGGGCACGATGTAGCTGGCAAAGTCTTCCCAGGTTTCGGGCACGACGATGCGGGTCAGATTGAAGCCGTCGATCTCGCCTTCATCAATCCAGGTGCTTAGCGCATCCGCCACTTGCTGCGGGTCCCCCACAATGGTTTTGTAGCGGCTACCCAGCGTGAATTGCTCCAGCAGCTTGCGGCGCGTCGTCCAGCCTTGTTTCTGGGCTGCGGCCGCTGCGGATTGAATCGCGTTGCTGGGGCCAAAGCTGATGGGTTCATCCAGGTCATACTGGGCAAAGTCCACGCCGGTACTGGCCGCAAAATGCGCCAGGCCGCCCTCGGAACTGGCATGGGCCAGATAGTCGGCATACTTCTCTTTAGCCTCGGCTTCCGTAGCACCCGTAACGACCGCTACACCCGCATAAATCTTCAGGTCCTGCGCTTGCCGTCCCGCATTGACCGCTGCCTGACGCAGCTTGCGGGACGAGTCCCTGGCCGCTTCCGGGTCCCGCGCACCGATGAAAACCCCTTCAGCATGTTGCCCGGCAAACTGCAACCCCCGCGCCGAGGTGCCTGCTTGGAACAGCAGAGGCGTGCGCTGAGGAGAGGGCGCGCTCATATGAATTGCATTGCTGCGATAAAACGGCCCTTCGTGATGCACGGTATGCACTTTCTCGGGCAGGGCATGGATACGACGCTGCTTGTCGGCAATCAGCGCGCCATCTTCCCAGCTGCCTTCCCACAGCTTGTAAGCCAATTGCAGAAAGTCCTCGGCCCGGTCGTAACGACTGTCGTGTGCATCCAGACCATCCTGCCCCAAACCCCGCGCTCCGCTATCCACATAGCCAGTCACGATGTTCCAGCCTATGCGGCCATTGCTTAGCTGATCCAGCGTGCTGACATCGCGTGCGAAGGTGTAAGGGTGATGCGCCGCCACTGACGCTGTCAGACCAAAGCCAATATGTTGCGTGACGGCTGCCATGGCCGAGACCAGCAGCCAGGGGTTGTTCACCGGTAGTTGAATACCCTCGCGCAGCGTCAAGTCCACACCTTGCTGGTAAACGTCGTAATAGCCGACCACATCCGCCAGAAAAATGCCGTCGAACAAGCCTTTTTCCAGCGTTTGGGCCAGATCCGTCCAGTACTTCAGAGTGTGATACTGCGTGGATTGATCACGCGGATGCGTCCACAAACCATGGTGGATGTGGCCGACGCAATTCATGTTGAAAGCGTTGATATGGATGTGTTTCTTGGGCTGCGTCATGGGGCATTCTCCTTGCTTAATGCGGCAACCAGGTCAGGCGATACAGCTTTTTCTCGCCCTGGTAGAACTGATCGATTGCCTCGCGCACGGCAGGCGATGTTTTGTAGACCTCCAGGAACTGGGCAATGCGCGGGTCTTTCGTCCTGTCGCTACGGGCCACAAACTGAATCGCCCAGGAATCGTCCTCGTAACTGGTCAAGGACAAGGCTTTCGTAGCATCAAAGGCTTTGGAGGCCAGGATGAAATACGGAAAGCCCTGAGCCAGATCCACGTCCTGCGTGGCACGTGCCAATTGCGGGCCTTCCACTTCCACAAACTTCAGGTTCTTGGGGTTGGAAACAATGTCATCGGGAGTGCCCAGCAAGCCGGTCTCGGGGCGCAGCGTGATCAAACCTGCATGCTGTAACAGACGCAACCCACGGCCTACGTTGACGGCGTCACTGGCAATCGCCACTTTTGCGCCATCGGGCAAATCGGCCAGCGTGGCGTGCTTGAGAGAATACAGGCCCAGGTAAGACAAAATGCCCGGCTGCACGCTGACCAGCTTGAAGCCCTTGTCGCGCACCGCATTGGCCAGGTAATTACTGTTCTGGTAGTAGTTCAGATCAATATCGCCCGCATCCAGCGCCACATTCGGTGTGGCCCAATCGGTAAATTCGATCACCTGCACATCTACCCCCTGCTTCTTGGCTTCCTGAGCGGCAACGGCCACCGAGTCCGCAAAAATGCCGGGAACAACGCCGATTTTCAATGGCGCAGCGGTCGCTGTGCTGCTCAACAAAACGGCAGTAGAAACCAGGCTAAACGCCGTCAGTTTTTTCAAAATCTTCGAGATAGTCATCAATCAACATCCAGATAAAAGAGAAAGGCTCGTGGCCTGGAAAACAGGCCATATCGAAGCGCATATGTGTCTTGCTAGAACGTATTTACTGACATGCTTTGAGCCATACTGCGCAACGCTTCTTCACCCCTGCAGCCATACCCAAACACAGCTTTCCAGGTGGCATCACAAAGCACCATGACGCGGCGGGCGCACGCCATTCAGGGCGTAATTGCCAATGGCGTGATACTTCCAGCGCACCGGGTCATGCAGGGTATGGACGCGGGCGTTGCGCCAGTAGCGATCCAGCCCATGCTGGGCTTGCGTAGCGCTGGTACCCCCCAGTTCAAACAGCTTGCTGCCTGCCAGCACACTGGCGCTGGTAGCCAGGGCTTTGGCCTGCGCAACGGCAATGGAGGCCTGAGCCACGCTGTCCTCATCCGGTGCTTGCTGGGCGGCGTCCACAAAGCGGGCGGCGCGGGCCAGTAGCGCTTGCGCGGCACGCAAACGCACATGCACATTGCCCACCTCCTGCAGCAGCAAGGGGTCCTGTGCGGCGGTATCCACGCCAGCGGTAATCCAGGGACGGCTGTGCTCGCGGATAAAGGGCAAGGTGGCCTCGAAAGCCCCTTGGCCTATGCCCAAATCCAGTGCTGCATGGATGATCTGGGCATAGGGGCCAATGGTGGTCGGACGCTCGAAGGAGTCCGTGAACGGCACGACCCATTGCGGCTGCACAGGAACACGTGTGAACTCCACCGAGCCGCTGCCTGTCACACGTTGGCCAAAGCCGTCCCAATCGTCTGTCAGCGTGACGCCTGCAGCCCCACGCGGTACAAAAACCAGATACAGGCGGCCTTCATCAGACGAGGTCGTCAGCGTGGGAATCCAGTGTGCAAACAGCGAACCCGTGCAATAGAATTTGCGGCCATCCACAAACCAGCCATCGGGTTCTTTCAGCAATTGCGTGCGACGGACAAAGTCCTTCTTGCCGATCTCTGCCAATGCATTGCCAAAGCGTTTGCCTTGCAGCACCTGATCGTAGAAAAAGGCCTTTTGCTCGTGCGTCGCCCCCACGCGCAACACTTCCAACGCGTAATAGTGGTTTTGCGGGATATGGCCAAAGTTGCCATCGGCCTTGGCAATGCGCTGCACGACACGGGTGAGCACATCGGCGGAAACGCCCGCGCCGCCGTATTCTTTGGGGACCGTAATGCCCCATAAGCCACTTTGACTGAATTGCTCCACCTCTCGATGCGGCAAGATACGGTCGCGGTCACGTTCCAGCGCATCCTGGGCAATGAATTGTGCAAACTGCTCGGCGGCTTGCAGCGCTTCGGCCTCGGACTGGATGATGTGTACGGATGTAGAAAGCTGTGTAGTCATGGCCTCAATTCCATTGGTGATAAGACGGCGAGGCGCCATTGAGCAGATAATTGCCCAGCAAGTGATATTTCCAGCGCACCGGGTCATGCAAGGTGTGCACACGGGCATTGCGCCAGTGGCGGTCCAGGTTATGAGCTGCACGGGTGGACGACGAGCCGGCCAAGGCAAAGAGCTGTTCGCTGGCATTCAGGGCCGCTTCCGTCGTCAGGATTTTGGCCTCGGCAACGGCTACAGAAGCACGGGCGCTGCTGTCTGCATCCACGGGCTTGGCGGCCAATTCATCCAGCAAACGCGCTGCCTCCAGCAAGACTTCCTGAGCAGCATCCACCTCAATCTGCAAGGCCCCGACTTCCTGAATGATATGAGGGTCCTGCGTGGCACTGGCCACACCCGAATCGGTCCAGGGGCGCGCACGATTGCGGACAAATTCCAGTGCATCCTGCAAGGCCCCCTGAGCGATACCGGCATCAATACTGGCTTGAATCAGTTGAGAAATAGGACCCGATAGGGAAGGCTTGTCCGCAAAACGCCAGCTTTCCAGCACATGCTCTTCCTCGACCAGGACCTGGTCGAACACCACACTGCCACTGGCGGTGGTGCGTTGCCCAAAGGCATTCCAGTCATCAATCACCTGCACGCCGGGCGCATCACGACGCACCCAGACCTGCACGCCACGGCCTTGCTCATCCGCAGCCCGGAAAGGAATCCAATGGGCGAACAAGGCCCCGGTTGAATAAAAGCGTGTGCCGCTAACGCGCAAGCGGCCATCCGCTGCCCGAGCAAGATGGGCAGTGATGTCGGTAATCACCGCTGCCTTGCCCTTTTTTTCCGGCCCGCCATTACCTAAACGCGCGCCTTGCAGCACCGCCTTGAACCAACGCTGCTTTTGAGATTCAGTGCCGGTGTCTTTCAGGTTCTGGATCAGCGCGAAATGGTTTTGCGGGATCTGACCCAGAGAAGGGTCAGCCGCGCTGATGATGGCAAAAACCTGCGCCAGCGTTTCGTTGGAGGCTCCCAGGCCGCCATAGGCTTTGGGGATAGTGATGGCACCCAAGCCGCTGGCGGTATAGCGCTCTATCTCGTCCCAGGGGAGCTGGCGCAGGCGATCGCGCTCGGCCGCAGTTTGGGCAAATTCAGCAGCCAATTGCCGGGCAATGGCGATGGCTTCGGCTTCACTGCCAATCACATGAGGCTGTTGGGGGGGCAAGGGCAGACGCGGCTTTGCAGATGCTTCGGGCAAAGCTCCGCCCTGAGTAATCCGATCATTCATACGGCACTCTTTTCAATGACTAAAAACGGTAGGGATAGGCGACGCCACTACATGCAGCGCCAGCCCTTGGCTAAATTTGGATCAACGGGCACGCAGCCATTGCACGTAACGGTCGCCAGCAAACTGCACTACGGTCACTAGTGCGATCAGCACGGCAATCACAATCAGCATCACCTGCGTGTCAAAACGCTGGTAGCCATAGCGGATTGCCAAGTCACCCAGACCACCGGCACCGACCGCACCGGCCATGGCCGACGAGCTGATCAAAGCCACGATAGTGATGGTGAAACCACCCACAATGCCGGGCAGCGCCTCGGGCAAGTAGACATGGCGCACGATGTCCCACTTCTTGCAGCCCATGGCTTGAGCCGCTTCAATCAGGCCCGAGTCCACCTCGCGCAGGCTGACCTCGGCAATACGGGCAAAGAAAGGCGTGGCGCTGATTGCCAAGGGCACAATGGCCGCCCACACCCCAATCGTGGTGCCTGCCAGCAAGCGCGTGAAAGGAATCAGCGCAACCAGCAAAACAATGAAGGGCGTGGCCCGGAAACCATTGACCACGCTACCCACCGCCCGGTTGATCTTGGGCGACTCCCAAAAGCCATGGGGGGCCGTCACAATCAAGAGCACCGCCAGCGGAATACCGGCCAGAAAGGCAATGCCCCCAGACACGCCCACCATCATCAACGTGTCCAAAAAAGCCTGCCAATAACGCTCAGCGGGGATACTCAGATTCCACAACATATCCAATGTCCTCAATGTGATGCGCGATGGCCGCCGGGCCTTGCGTCAAAGATGTCAAATCGGGCAGGCTCACATGCCCCTCAATGGCGACCAGCAAACGTCCATGTGCATGGCCCTGAATGCGGTCCACGCCACCATGCACCAGCTGCGGCTGACCGGGCAGGCTGCGGGCAATGCGCAGCAAATCCGGCTCCCAGCCGCCTTCGCCGCTATAGCTCAATTGCAGAATGCGACTGTACGTGCCGGATTTAGGAGGCTGCTGCACCAGACGTGCCTGCAGATCCTCTGGCAGTGTGTGCTGCAAGGGGGCCAGCAGCGCCTTGGTGGCGTCATGCTGCGGTTTGCCAAACACACGCCAGACCTCGCCCAGCTCGGCAATGCGGCCTTTTTCCAGCACCAGCACGCGGTCGGCAATTTCACGGATCACACTCATCTCGTGCGTAATCAGCACGACGGTGATGCCCAGACGGCGGTTAATGTCCTTGAGCAGACTCAGAATGGACTGTGTGGTCTCCGGGTCCAGTGCCGAAGTGGCCTCATCGCACAGCAAAATCTCCGGGCCGGTTGCCAAGGCGCGAGCAATGCCCACACGCTGCTTTTGCCCACCCGACAAACGACTGGGATAGGTATCGGCCTTATCTTGCAAGCCGACCAGTTGCAGCAGTTCCTGAACACGCTGAGCAATGTCTTGTGCCGACACCCCGGCCACCTTCAAGGGCAAAGCCACGTTCTCGTACACCGTTTTGGCAGACAACAAATTGAAGTGCTGAAAAATCATGCCAATGCGGCGACGCAGCTGCACCAGCTCCGACTCATTCAGACGGGCAATGTCCACGCCATCTACCAATACCTGGCCGCTGCTTGGGCGCTCCAGCCGGTTGATGGTGCGCAGCAAACTGGATTTACCCGCGCCACTGCGACCAATAATGCCGAAGATGCTGCCCGGCTCTATGTCCAGATCAATGTCCTGCAAGGCAGGCACAGCGCCTGCCGAGGACTGATAAATCTTGGACAGATTACGAAAGGCCACGCTGCCTGCCTTGACGACGCTGGGTTGCTGTTCCAGTTCCGCTTTGACAGACGCACTGGCCTTGTGAACCTCGCGCTGTCCTGCGGCCTGTTCGGCGGTATCGCGCAACTCGTCCAAATTACGCCGTAGTGCTGATGTGTATGCCATATCACTTGCTCGCTGTGGTGCTGCCTTGCCAGGGCAAGGTGTACAGATGGGGGTTGTGATCAAAGCGGTCTGCAATCGTGTTGCGTACCGCTTGCGACTGCTGGAACAGCTCCACGAACTGTTTCAGGGCAGGGTCGTTGACGCGATCTTTGCGCGTAACAAAACCCATTGCATAAAAGGTGTCGGCAATGCCGGAATAGACCAAGGCCTTGCCCGCATCCGCCTTGCGGCCAGCGCTGACGAAATAGCTGGGCCAGACGACAGCCAGGTCCACATCCGGCAGGGAATGGATCAGTTGCGGGCCTTCAATTTCCACCAGCTTGAGCTGCTTGGGGTTGTCCACCACATCATTGACCGTAGCCCCGGTATTCAGACCATGGCGCAAGGTAATCAGGCCCGCTTTTTGCAGCAGCAACAGGCCACGGCCCTGATTGACCGGATCATTCGGCAAGGACACGGTTGCGCCCTTGGGAACCTGGTCCAGAGACTGATACTTGTTCGAGTACAGGCCAATGTTTTGCAGCAAGCCCAGACCGATCAATTCCAGGTCGTAACCACGCTCTTTGATGGCATTGTTCAAAAAGGCTTCGTGCTGGAAGAAATTCACATCAATATCGCGGTTGTTGACAGCCTCGTTGGGCAGCGTCCAATCCGTAAATTCCACCAACTGAATATCCAGACCCTGCTTCTTGCCTTCCGGGATCAGCGCTTGCACCGCATCCGAGGTTGCACCAGGAATGGAGCCCACTTTAATCACGGCGGCAGAGCTGCTGAACGGCAGGGCAGCGGCAAACAGAATGCCCAGCGTCCAACGCTGCACGCGAGAGGAGAAAATCGCCGTCATTATTTCGCCCCTCCTTGTGCATTCAGCCAGGCCAGGGTGTAGAGGCGCTCGTCGTTATTGAATGCCGCACGCGACACGTCACGCACAGACTGCGAGTTTTGATAGATGGAAATGAACTTTTGAATGACAGGATCGTTAGTACGGTCCGCTTTCACCACGAACTGAATGGCAAACTGCGCATCTTCAATACCCGAGTAGGCCAGACCACTGGAAGGATCAAAGGCTTTGGCCGCCACGATGAAATGCGGATAGCCCTGGGCAATATCCACATCACCCGTAATACGCACCAGCTGCGGGCCTTCCACTTCCACAAAGCTGAGCTTTTTGGGGTTCTCGACAATGTCATCCAGGCTGCCCAGATAACCGACCTCTGGCTTGAGCTTGATCAGCCCAACTTTTTGCAGCAAGAGCAGACCACGCCCCTGGTTCACGGGATCGTTGGCAATGCCTACCTTGCCGCCCTGAGGGACCTGATCCACCGCCTGATGCTTGAGCGAATACACACCCACATTGGCCAAAATACCCGTGCCCGCGCTGGCCAGCTTGTAGCCGTTTTTCTCGATGGCGTTCTTCAGGAAAGGCTGATGCTGGAAGTAATTGATATCAATATCGCCGTTATCCACCGCCACATTGGGCGTGGTCCAATCGGTGAACTCGATCACCTCGACATTGATGCCTTGGGCCTTGGCATCCTTGGCCGCGGCATTGATGGAATCGGCATAGGCGCCCGGCACCACGCCAATGCGTAAAGAATCGGCGGCAATGGCCGGAGAAACAGCCAGCACAAGGGCACTAGCTACGATGAGTTTGGACAGATGCTGGAGCATGGTAAACAGTGCCTCACGAGGTGGGCCTGCGCTTGCAGGCAAATCTTGGAAGCTTCTATTACATCGACTCCATTCTCCTGACACCACAACAGAACAATCATTTACTTATGCTGGCTAACTGCTGGATGAAATTACCTCAAGTTATTGATATTTATATTATTTTTGAAAATAAACTAAATACTGCCAACGATGGCATTTGTGATATTTCATGCGCGTTTCAAGTTAGTCGTGGGAGTGCAAGAACAGGGGTCACAAATGTTTTTTGCCGTCCTCCGCACAATTTTCCAAAACTTATATCAAGGAACTTAACTTATAATTAACTTATATTTTGTCCATGAACTCGATATTCTGGACACCCAAAGCCGCCAAACAACTGCGCAAGATCGACAGGCAACACCAGGGCGCTATCCGCGACGGTGTCGGCAACTTGGCTGACATGCCCAATTGCTCCGGATCGCAGAACATCAAAGCGCTGACGAATCACCAGTATGGCTATCGCCTGCGCATCGGAAACTATCGCGTCCTGTTTGATTGGGACGTAGAGATAAGAATTATCGACATCCAGGAAGTGAGAAAGCGCGATGAACGCACGTACTAATATTCAGATCATCAATGGCCCGGACGGCAATCCCGCTTTTGTCGTGATTCCCTACGAAGACTACATCGCCAGCCAGACCCAAGACGGCGGGCTGATCCCCCACGCCGTCGTCAGCAGCACGATCGACGGTGCAACGCCGGTTCGGGCATGGCGTGAACACCTTGGGCTGACACAGGCAGAGCTGGCCACTCGTCTGGGTATCAGCCAATCTGCCTATGCACAGCAGGAAAGCAGCGAACGACTGCGAAAAAGCAGCCTGGAGCGCATTGCAGCTGCGCTTGGGATTACACCTGAGCAACTCGACTTCTAAGCCAGGAACGGCAGCTTGCAGGTCCCCTCCAAGCCGCCAGACCCGCAGGGCTACAAAAATCCAAAGACCAAAAAAAATCCGCCCGAAGGCGGATTTCTTTACAGCAAGCTGACCGCTTAGCCGCGAACCTTGACCAGGATTTCGTCCAGCCAGGCCAACATCAGGTCGATTTCGTCGGCCGTGATGTTCAGAGCTGGCATGAAACGCAGCAGGTTAGGACGTGGCGAGTTCAGCAACATGCCTTCTGGAGCACGGTCGCGGGCAGCAGCCACGATTTCCGGGCCGTCGTCCTGATCCAGGATCAGAGCACGCAGCAGGCCTTCGCCACGCTCACCGTTCATGCCCCACTTGGCGCTGATGGCCAGCAGGCCTTCGGACAGCTGCTTGGCGCGGGCGTTGACCGACTCCAGGAAGCCAGGAGCAGCCAGTTCGTCGAACACGGCTACGCCAGCAGCGGTCATCAGGGGGTTACCGTTGTAGGTACCGCCCTGGTCGCCTGGCTGGAAGCAGGACACTTCTTCGCGGGCGCATAGTGCCGACAAAGGCACGCCACCACCAATGCCTTTACCCAAGGTCATGATGTCAGGACGGATGCCCGAGTGTTCGTAGGCAAACATGGTGCCGGTACGGCCCATGCCGGTTTGCACTTCGTCCACGATCAGCAGCAATTTGTGCTCGTCGGCCAGAGCGCGCAGACCCTTCATGAATTCCACGGTCGCAGGAATAACACCGGCCTCGCCCTGTACGGGTTCGAGCATGATGCCCACGGTTTGATCGTCGATCAGCGCGCGCACGGATTCCAGATCGTTCAGTTTGGCTTTAGGAAAGCCGTCGACCTGTGGAGCAAACATGCGATCCCAGCCGGGCTTGCCGGACAGGGACATGGTGGCCAGGGTACGGCCATGGAAAGAGTGCTCAAAAGAAATGATCTTGTAAGCGTTGTTCTTGTTGATCTGACCCCATTTGCGCGCCAGCTTGATGGCGCCTTCGTTGGCTTCGCCACCACTGTTGGCAAAGAACACGCGATCAAAGCAGGAGTGTTCCACGATGCGTTTGGCCAGCTCGATAGAGGGCTCGTTGTAGAACGCAGGCGAGGGGTTGATCAATTTGGACGCTTGTTCGGTGATCGCCTTGATCACGTTGGCAGGGCTGTGGCCCAGCGCGTTCACGGCCCAGCCCTGGACGGTGTCCAGGTATCGCTTGCCGTTGTGATCTTGCAGCCAGGAACCTTCTCCTCGCACAAAGACCAACTCCGGACGCTGGGTAATTTCCATTAATGCACGTACACCGGCCCGATCGAATTCCATAACGGCAAACCTTGATGAAAATGAAAGAAGAAAAAATAAACCAGCCCGGCGGCTGGACAATTAATTCTAACGCAGCACACCCCCGGCAGGACGCTTATGCCTGGGACAATGGTCATCTGGCCGTGGATTGTCCCTTTTCTGGTACACATCCGCGCCCTGGCAGGCGCCAAAGCGTTTTAAGCCTGAAATCTTTGCACGGTATCGGGGTGGGAGTCGCCGGGACGCGCTTGTATAAAACCTGTCATCCAAGCAGCCTTCCAAAGATCTGCCTGCCTAAAACAAACCGTCCAGATCCAGTTGACGAGGCTGCTCCTGCGGCATTTCACTGATGGGCAGCAGAGCGCTGGCTTTCACACCCAGCAAACGCAAGCGTCTGTCCAGCACGGCGCGCTTCAGATTCTGGCGGGCGGCGGCCAGAATGGCATCTGCCGCCAGCACCGGCGCGGGCAGTGACAGGTCGCGCGTCACGGTTTTGAAGTCCTCGAACTTCAGCTTGATGCCTATGGTTTGGGCGCACATGGCGGATTTGCGTAAATCCTGCTCCAGCTTTTCACACAGGGACTCCAGCACGGCAGACAGGCGGGACCGATCCATGCGCACGTGCAGATCACGCTCGAAGGTGGTTTCACGACTGATGGATTTAGGCGTGCGGTCGGTGGATAAGGGGCGCTCGTCCTGGCCTTGGGCCACGGCCATCAGCCATTGCGCGTAGCGCAGGCCAAAATGTTCCTGCAATTTTTCTGCAGGTGTGGCGGCCAGTTCCCCGATCTTCTGTATGCCCATTTCCGTCAGTTTCACGACCGACTTGGGACCAATGCCATTGATCTTGCCCACGGCCAGCGGCCAGATGCGGGTAGGCACATCGTCCATGGTCAACACGCAGGCCCCATTGGGCTTGTTCAGTTCTGAGGCAATTTTGGAGAGCAGCTTGTTGGGCGTAATGCCTACCGAACAGGTCAGGCCGGTGGCCTGGTTCACGGCTTGTCGAATCTGCTCGGCCAGTTCGTGGCTGTCTTCGGTTTTATGGCTAAGGTCTACATAGATCTCGTCGATACCCCGATCCTCGATATGGTCCGAGACCGTGGCCACGGCCTGTTTAAACAAGCGCGAATAATGGCGGTAAGCTTGAAAATCGGCAGGCAGCAAGATGGCATCAGGGGCCAGTTGGGCCGCCTTCATTAAACCCATGGCCGAGAACACACCCAGCTGACGCGCTTCATAGGTCGAAGTCGTGGCCACCCCGCGCCCAACATAATCGGCCAGACGGGCATGTTGCCAGCTGCCATCGGGCAATTGCCTGGGCGCATCAGCACTGCGCCCGCCAATCACCACGGGACTGCCGCGCAAATGCGGGTAGCGCAACAGCTCCACCGAGGCATAAAACGCATCCATATCCACATGAGCGATACGCCGCTCCAGAGGTTTTTCTTCTTGTGCCGCCACCTTGATCAGCCCGTTAACTGTATATATGTACACCATTATAGCGACAAGTCTGCGGTGCACCGAGAGCCACTGAATAAGCGCCGGGATGATATAAATCACTAAACATCATTAAGCTGACAGCAGGCTGAAACTACGTATTGAATCGGCAGCAAGCGCCCGGTTACTATGCAGCCTCTCTATCAGCGACACCAAGCACCCCAACAGGAGGTTTTCATGAAAAAAACAGTATTGGCTGCTGCGCTGGCAGCTCTGGTCGCCCTGCCCTTGGTGGGCCACAGCAAAACGCTTACCTGGTCCAGCCAGGGCGACTTCATGACGCTGGACCCACACGCACAGAACGAAAACCTCACGATCACAGGCAGCATGTATGTCTATGAGGCGCTGGTGGACTACGACAAGGATTTCCAGATTGTGCCCAGCCTGGCCACGGCCTGGGAACAGCGCGAACCTACTGTGTGGCGCTTTACGCTGCGCGAAGGGGTGAAATTCCACGATGGCGCTCCCTTTACCGCCGATGACGTGGTGTTCTCCATTCAGCGCGCCATGGCCCCTACGTCCAACTTCAAGGCCTACGTGAACGGCATCGTCAAGGCTGAAAAAGTGGACGACAAGACGGTGGACATCATCACTGCCGCGCCCAACCCGGTTCTGCTGCGCCAATTGACCAGTGTGTTCATCATGAACAAGGCCTGGTCGGAAAAGAACAATGTCACCCAGCCCCAGGACTTCAACAAGAACGAAGAAACCTTCTCGGCTCGCAACACCAACGGCACTGGCCCTTACAAGCTGAAGTCGCGTGAAGTGGACGTGCGCACCGTCTTTGTCGAAAACGAAGAATGGTGGAACAAGGGCAACAAGGTGGGTAACGTCACCGAAGTGATCTACGTACCCATCAAGCAGAACGCCACCCGTACCGCCGCCTTGCTGTCGGGCGAAGTAGACCTGGTTCTGGACCCGCCTGCGCAGGACTTGCAGCGTCTGCGCCAGCAAACCAAAATTGTGGAAGGCAACGAGTACCGCACCATCTACCTGGGTCTGGACCAAAAGAATCCGGAACTGAAGTACAGCAGCATCAAGGGCAAGAACCCCTTTGCTGATCAACGTGTGCGTGAAGCCCTGTATGTGGCCATCGACATTGAAGCCATCAAGAAAGCCGTGATGCGCGGTTCTTCCGCCCCCACCGGCACCATGGTGGCCCCTCAGGTTCACGGCTACACCAAGGAATTGGCCCAGCGCCTGCCTTACAGCCAGGATCGTGCCAAGGAACTGCTGAAAGAAGCCGGTTACGACAATTCCCTGACCTTCACCCTGGATTGCCCGAATGATCGCTACATCAACGATGAAGCCATCTGCCAGGCCATCGTGGGCATGTGGGCCAAGGTCGGCGTGAAAGCCAACCTGAACGCCATGCCACGCGCCACCTACTTCCCCAAGGTACAAAGCTTTGACTCCAGCGCCTACATGTTTGGCTGGGGCGTGCCGACCTTTGATGCGCTGTACACCCTGCAAAGCCTGATGCACAGCAAGGGCGAGGGCGCTGACGGCTCCTTTAACTTTGGTGGCTACGAAAACGCCGAAGTGGACGCCTTGATCGACCAGATCAAGACCGAAACCGACACCGCCAAGCGCGATGCCGCCATCCACAAGGTTCTGGAAATTCATGCCAAGGAAGTAGGCCACATTCCCCTGCATGACCAGATCATTCCTTGGGCCATGGCCAAGAAGGTCAACGTGGTACATCGTGCGGACAACCGCATGCTGGCCCAATGGACCACCATCGACTAAGTTGTTTTCATACCCCAGCCCCGCCTCCGTGCGGGGCTGGTTCCCATTACGCTGTAGTCATCCGTTTCTACACCAGCCCCCTTGCCGGGCCCTTTCTACACATTAAGGACGACACTGGTCGCGAGTGATCCTCGCGCTCTACCAGGAGACCGCCTATGCTGGTATTTATTATTCGCCGTCTGATCCAGGCTGTTCTGGTGATGCTGACGGTCAGCCTTCTGGCTTTTGTGCTGTTCCGCTACATCGGTGACCCGGTCACCATCATGCTGGGACAGGACGCCACCGAACAAGATCGCGTGGAACTGCGTGCCAGCCTGGGGCTGGACCAACCCGCCCCCGTGCAATTCGGACGCTTTGTGTCCCAGGCCGTACAAGGCGAATTTGGCCTGTCCCTGCGGCAAGCCCAACCGGTTTCCACCCTGCTCAAAGACCGCCTGCCTGCCACCGTAGAACTCTCCGTGGTGGCCGCCATACTGGCCTTGCTGATAGGCCTGCCACTGGGCGTGTACACCGCCTTGAAGCGTAATGGTTTCATGGCGCAAAGCATTCTGGCCTTTTCATTGCTGGGCATATCACTGCCCACCTTCCTGATCGGTATCTTGCTGATCCTGATCTTCTCCGTGCAATTGGGCTGGCTGCCCAGTTATGGCCGGGGCGAAGTCCTGAAGTTTGGCTGGTGGAGTACCGGCCTGCTTAGCTGGGACGGGATCAAGCATTTGATCCTGCCCGCCATCACGCTCTGTTTGTTCCAGCTCACGCTGATCCTGCGTCTGGTGCGCTCCGAGATGCTGGAAGTACTGCGCGCCGACTACATCAAATTTGCTCGTGCCCGTGGCCTGTCGCAACGCGCCATCCACTTTGGTCACGCTCTGAAAAACACCATGGTGCCGGTTATCACCATCACGGGGCTGCAACTGGGCGGCATCATCGCCTTTGCCATCGTGACGGAAACCGTTTTCCAATGGCCGGGCATGGGTCTGCTGTTTATCCAGGCCGTGCAATTTGCCGACATCCCCGTGATGGCGGCCTATCTCTGTCTGATTGCCCTGGTATTTGTTGTGATCAACCTGCTGGTAGACCTGCTGTACTTCCTGGTCGATCCACGTCTGCGCACCCAATTGTCGGGCGCCAAGGGGCACTAATATGTTCGCTAAATTGAAAACCGCCTGGGATAGCGATCTGGTCTGGTCCTGGCGTCATTCCCCCGTGGCCATTGCGGCCACCATCATGGCCTTGCTGCTGTTTATCGGCGCGCTGGGTGCCCGCTGGGTGGCTCCTTACGATCCCTTCGATCTGACCTCCATCGATCTGATGGATGCCTTGCTGGCCCCGGCCTGGTCGGAAAACGGTTCGCCCCAATACTGGTTGGGAACAGACAGCCAGGGCCGTGACCTGTATTCGGCCCTGTTGTACGGGACGCGCACCTCCTTGCTGATCGGTCTGGCCTCGGTAGCCTTGTCCATGGTGGTCGGCATTGTGCTGGGCCTGCTGGCCGGTTACTCCGGTGGCCGTGTGGATGCCTTCATCATGCGTGTGGCCGATGTGCAGCTGTCCTTCCCGGCCATCCTGATTGCCTTGCTGATCGACGGGGTGGCCCGTGCCGTGTTCCCCTTGAACATGCACGATGTAGTCGCCTTCCCGGTGCTGATCGGGGCGATTGCGCTGGCCGGTTGGCCGCAATATGCCCGTACCGTGCGTGGCTCCACGCTGGTGGAGAAAAACCGTGAATACGTACAGGCTGCCCGCGTGATTGGCGTGTCCTCCCCGCGCATCATGTTCAGCCATGTGCTGCCCAATGTGATGGGCCCCGTGCTGGTGCTGGCCACCGTGCATCTGGCCACCGCCATCATCACCGAAGCCACGCTGTCCTTTCTGGGCGTCGGCGTTCCGGCCACCTCGCCTTCTCTGGGCACCCTGATCCGGATCGGTAACGACTTCCTGTTCTCGGGCGAATGGTGGATCACGATTTTCCCTGGCCTGATGCTGGTGCTGCTGGTGCTGTCGGTCAACCTCCTGGGCGACTGGTTGCGTGACGCCCTGAACCCCAAATTGAGCTAAGCCATGACTGCACTCTTAACTGTCCAAGACCTGTGTGTCGAATTCCCGACCCGGCGTGGTGTGCTCCAAGCCCTGGATCATGTGTCCTTTTCCATCGCCCCCGGCGAAGTGCTGGGTGTGGTGGGGGAGTCCGGTGCCGGCAAATCCCTGACGGGTTCCTCCATTATTGGCTTGCTCGATGCCCCCGGTCGCATCAGCGGCGGCCAGATTCTGCTGGAAGGCGAGCGCATCGACAATCTGAACCAGGACCAGATGCGCAAGATTCGTGGCCGCAAGATTGGCGCGATTTTCCAGGACCCGCTGACCTCGCTGAACCCACTCTATACCGTGGGTCATCAACTGGCTGAAACCATCGTCACGCACCTGCCTCTGTCCTGGAAACAGGCACAGGAACGCGCCATCGAATTGCTGGAAGCTACCGGCATTCCGGCAGCGCGCGAGCGTATCGACCACTATCCGCACCAGTTCTCCGGCGGCATGCGCCAACGGGTGGTGATTGCGCTGGCCCTGGCGGCCGAGCCCAAGCTGATCGTGGCAGACGAACCTACTACTGCACTGGACGTGTCAATTCAGGCGCAGATTATCGACCTGCTGAAAAAGCTCTGTCGCTCGCAAGGCACCTCGGTCATGCTGATTACCCACGATATGGGGGTGATTGCGGAAACCGCCGACCGCGTGGCCGTGATGTACGCCGGTCGCATTATCGAGATCGGCCCTGTACAGGATGTAATCCAGAAACCCAGCCACCCTTATACCCGTGGCTTGATGCGTTCCATTCCCAATCTGCACGCGGGGCTGGAGCGTCTGGAGCAAATCCCCGGCAGCATGCCGCGCCTGAACGCTATTCCGCCCGGCTGTGCCTTCAATCCGCGTTGTGATCGTCGCTTTGATCGCTGCCTGGTCGAACGCCCCGAGCTGTTGCCTGTTCCCCCACAAACACAGGCGGCCTGTTGGCTGCATGCACAGGAGTCCGCATGAGCGCCCCTAAACAAGCCCTGGTCCAGGTCAAGGACGCTGCCTGCTGGTTTGATGTGTCCCCGCCCTTGCTGGAACGCCTGGTCTACCGCAAACCAAAGGTAAATCTGCGCGCAGTAGACGGTGTCAGCTTCACCCTGAACAAGGGTGAAACCCTGGCGCTGGTGGGTGAGTCCGGCTGCGGGAAATCCACCGTGGCCCGTCTGCTGACCGGCCTGTATTCGCTGACACGTGGCGAGATTCTGTTTGATGGCCAGTCCCTGCAAACCATGGACAAGGCCAGCCAGAAGGCCATGCGCAAACGCCGTCAGATGATTTTCCAGGACCCCTATGCCAGCCTGAATCCTCGCTGGCGCGTGGGCCGCATCATTGCCGAACCACTGGTCACCCACACGGACATGAGCCGCGCCCAGCAAGACGCCAAAGTGGCTGAGCTGCTGACGCAAGTGGGCCTGAACCCCAGCGACGCCCAGCGCTACCCGCACCAGTTCTCCGGCGGCCAACGCCAGCGTATTTCCATTGCCCGTGCTCTGGCTCTGCAACCCGAGTTCATCGTCTGTGACGAGCCCACCTCGGCGCTGGACGTGTCGGTGCAGGCACAGGTCCTGAACCTGATGAAGGATTTGCAGCGCGAACTGGGGCTGACCTATCTGTTCATCTCACACAACCTGGCCGTGGTGCATCACGTGGCCGACCGGGTTGGCGTCATGTATTTGGGCCGGATTGTGGAAATTGCGCCACGCGACGATTTGTTCGCGCAGCCTCGCCACCCCTACACGCGCATGTTGCTGGGAGCCATTCCTGACATGAGCGGAGCGGGCAAAAGCCGCATCCCGGTCGCCGGTGAAGTGCCTAATCCACTGAACCCGCCATCGGGCTGTACCTTCCATCCACGCTGCCCGCTGGCCAATGATCGCTGCCGCCGCGAAGCCCCGGCTTTGCTGCAAACCGGGCAGCACGAAGTGGCTTGTCATGCTGTAGAAGAAGGGCGCGATCAGGCCTGATCGCTTGCGATGCCAACAGTAAAACCGCCCACGGCAACTTGCCGAATGGGCGGTTTTTTCTGATAATTGAGAATTATTCTCAGTTCTCATTGCCCGATTCTCTACCATTTTTCTGGTCGAGCAGGCACCACTGGAACGCATCATGCACAATGCCGCCTTCTCACCCGACACGGAATCGCTCTACCGGAATTACCACGGCTGGTTGCATAGCTGGCTACGACGCAGGCTAGGTAATTCCTTCGATGCGGCCGATCTGGCCCAAGACGTTTTTGTCCGACTGCTACAGAAACCCCGTCAATTCGGCAGCGAGCCCGAAGCCCGTGTGTATTTGCGGCTCATGGCCAATGGCATGTGCGTGGACTTATGGCGACGCCGTCAGATTGAACAAGCCTGGCTGGAAGAGCTGGCCAACCGCCCGGCCGCCCTGGTTCCTTCTGCCGAACACCAGGCCCTGGTGCTGGAAGCCCTGCAAGAGATAGACAGCATGTTGCGCACCCTGCCCGCCAAAGTGGGCAATGCCTTTTTCATGGCCATGGCCGACGGCATGAGCAACCGGGAAATTGCAGAGGCGCTGGGCGTGTCCACACGCATGGTGCACCGATACCTTAGCCAGGCCATGCTGTGCTGCCTGAAGCTGGAAGCCCGCCATACCGCCTCTGACATGCCCGTGCATCAGGCCTCCAGCCTGCCCGAGCCACGCTGATTACCCGCCCCCATGAGCACCTCCGAACTGCATCCCGACGATACGCTGGAGCCTTCATTTGACGCGCTGGAGCAGGCCGCCGAATGGTTTGCACTGCTGCGCTCGGACGAGGCCTCGGCCCAGGACCGACAAAGCTGGCAAGGCTGGCTGGCCGCTCAGGCCGAGCATCGCAAGGCCTGGCAGTATGTAGAGCGCATCAGTGGCCGCTTTGAACCGATACAAAGCAGCGACAGCCGCCAGGCTGCCGTCCAAAGCTATTGCCTGGCCAACCGACGAATGGGACGCCGCCGCCAATTGCTGCTGGGCCTGGGCACACTGGCAGGCAGCAGTTTGGGCAGTTGGCTGGCTTGGCAGCATACGTCCTTGCCCGGCACAGTAATGGCCTGGTCAGCCGAGCATCGTACCGCCCGTGGTGAAGTCCACCAACTGACTTTGCCCGATGGCTCTACCGTTTGGCTCAGCTCCGACACTGCAATGAACCACGACTACCGAGGCAATCAACGGCTGCTCTCCCTGGTTCAGGGTGAAATTCTGATCGATACAGCGGCCGATCCTGCACGGCCCTTTCTGGTCGAAACCCGTCAAGGCTTGCTGCGTGCCTTGGGGACACGCTTTACGGTGCGACTGGACGGTCAGGAGACTTTTCTGGCGGTGTATCAAGGCGCGGTACAGGTGGACACGGCAAACAAGCGCCAGCAGCACATTATCCATGCCGGTCAGCAGACACAGCTTTCGCGTACCGCGATTGCGGCTACCACTGCTGTCCTGCCCGAGCGACAAAGCTGGACCAAAGGCATCCTCGTCACCGACAACACACCCTTGATCGAGGTCGTGCGCGAATTGCAGCGCTATCGCGGCGGCCACCTTAGCGTTTCACCCGAGGCGGCCCAGCTGCCTGTGATTGGCAGCTATCCCTCCACCGATCCGGACCGGGCCTTGAGAATGCTGGAAGGGGTGCTGCCCATTCGCATCAAACGAACCCTGCCCTGGTGGGTCAGCATTGAACTTGCCGAGCACTGACCTTGATTCAGACACACACATTCACGGGCATCAGCCGCCGTGCATGACAAGCCGGTTTACGGGCCTATTCAAGCGGCCAATGCTTCAAACCGGCTATTTCCACTTTTCCGAGTTCCGCTTTTCCTTGGCGTGTTCGATATACCTGATGAGGGCATCGTTTTACCCGTCTCCTGGCACAAAACCAGAATCTGACCAGGACACATGCAAACCGGCTCGCTCTCGCCGACTACACCGCTTCCAAGGAGCAGAATTCATCATGCCCGGCTATTCCCAGCCTGTCGCCCAAGGGGCGAACTCTTTTGGTGCCATGCACTTTTTCCGACCCGGTTTCAAACTAAGCCCCTTGGCCTGCGTGCTGCAACTTGCCCTGGCCAGCGGTGCATTGAGCCTGGCAAGCTGGCATCCTCAAGCCCACGCCCAAACCATCAACAGTGCGTCTGCCAAACAACAAAGCTACAGCATTCCAGCGGGCCCCTTGAGCACAGCGCTGGCTCGCTTTGCAAGCGCATCCGGCGTACTGGTCGCTGGAGCCGGTGAGCTGGCCAGGGACAGAAACAGCCCAGGCGTTTCCGGCACGTTTTCGCCCCAGGCCGCGCTGGATGCACTGTTGGCCGGTACTGGCCTGACTGCTGTTGCCAGCTCGGATGGCAGCTACCATCTGCGCCAAGTCCCAGAGGCACCTGCCGGTGACGTCACCCAGCTGAGCACCGTAACCGTACGGGGACGACTCGATCCCAGAACCGAAGGCACAGGCAGCTACACCAACGCATCGGCAAGCTCGGCCACGCGCATGAACCTGACTGCACGTGAAACCCCGCAGTCGGTCAGCGTGATCACGCGCCAGCGGCTCGACGACCAGGGTTTGCTCACGCTTAATGACGCACTCAAGCAGGCCACCGGCGTCAAGGTACAAGAAGGCGAAGTGCTGGGCACGACTTATCAGATCCGCGGCTTCTCGCTGGATACGGCACAGCTTGACGGCGTGCCTGTCTCGCTGGGCGCAGGCGGCTCGGAAGCGGCCGCCGACATGGCCATCTACGATCGCGTGGAAGTGGTACGCGGCGCGGCGGGTCTGTTGCAGGGGGCCGGCAACCCGGGCGGCACGCTCAATCTGGTGCGCAAGCAACCCACCCGTGAATTTGCCGCCAGCGGCAGCGCGATGGTGGGATCGTGGAACAGCTACCGTGTGGAAGCCGACGTCTCCAGTCCGCTCAACCACAGCGGTGATCTGCGCGGGCGGGTGGTGGCCGTGCACGACGACCGCGACTCCTTCGTGGATCACGTCAAGGAACGCAAGGAAGTGCTGTATGGCGTCTTGCAATACGACTTCACTCCCTCGATCACGGCCACCGTGGGGGTGGATCATCAGCGCACCAAGGGTACGCCCAACGGCACTGGCGTCGTCTTCTTTGACGACGGCGGCGATCTCGAACTGCCACGCAGCACTTACCTGGGTGCCGACTGGAACCACCGGGCCACCCGCAGCACCACCGTGTTCGGCGACCTGACCTGGGAGATGGACAACGGCTGGCAGACCAAGCTGTCGGCCAACCGCCAGCACTACGACGTAGACACGGTGTTTCTGTCCGCCTCGGGCGCGGGCGTGGACCGCAACACGCACCAAGGCCCACTCCTGAACTACGCACGAGCCAGCAGCCTGAACCGCACCCAGACCAGCGTGGACCTGTACGCCTCGGGCCCATTCTCCTTGCTGGGCCGCAAACATGAGCTGGTAGTAGGTGCGAACATGCGCCGCAATCCCACCGAAACCGACCAGGTGCCGCTGCGTGAATACGCCAGCATCCGGCCCGATGTCTTTAACTGGGACCCCACCTCGCTGCCTCCGCCCAATATTGGACCCTATGAATCGCGCACCGCCACCACCACCAAGCAGTCGGGCATCTATACTGCTGCTCGTCTAAGCCTTGCCGATCCGCTCACCTTGATCGTGGGTGGTCGTTGGAGCTGGTGGGACTACAGCAGCGACAGCACCAATCTGCTCACCGGCGCCAACACGGCCTCCTCGAGCTACAAGGTCAGTGGCGAGTTCACACCGTACGCCGGTCTGATATTCGATCTGAACGATAACTACTCGCTGTACGCCAGCTATACCGACGTGTTCCGTCCGCAAAACGCCATCGATCGCAACGGCTCCTTGCTCAAGCCCATCGTGGGTGCCAACTACGAGGCGGGTATCAAGGGTGAATTCCAGGATGGCCGCGTGCAGGCTTCGCTGGCGGCCTTCCGTATCGAAGAAACCAACCGCGCCCAGACCGATCTGGACGGCCCCAAACCGTGCCCCTACACCACCAGCGACTACTGCTCGATTGCCTCAGGCAAAGTGCGCAGCGAAGGGATTGAGGCGGAGTTGACAGGTGAACTGGCCCCAGGCTGGAATCTGACGGCTGGCTATACCTACAACACCACCAAGTACGTGAAAGATGCGGCCAACCAGGGCAAGCCCTTCAACACGCGCACGCCAGAACATATGTTCAAGCTCTTTACCTCTTACCGCCTGCCAGGCTCGTTGCGCCAGTGGACAGTGGGGGGTGGCTTCACGTGGCAGACCAAATTCCTGTACGAGAACACGGCCGGCACGATCCGTATCGAGCAAAATCCTTACGCCGTGGCTGATCTGATGGTGCGCTACGACTTCACGCCCAAGGTTTCAGCCACCCTCAACCTGAACAACGTGTTCGACAAGAAGTACTACCGTTATATTGCCCACGAACGCGCCTACAACTACTACGGCGACCCACGCAACGTGATGCTGACGCTGCGCGCCCAGTATTGAGGCTGAACGTGAACAAGATGCTCAAGCGCTCTGATTGCAGTGCTCTGGGTACCTTGTAGTCTGACGGCGCCCTGTGCACCATGGCGCTGTGCTCAATGCCATACTCAGGCCTGTGTACCAGATATAATTCGGCCACAAACTGACTGAATAAAAAAACGCTGTGTTTGCTGCCAGAGGCAGTGAACACCGCGTTTTTTAATAAAGCCATCAGCGGGCCTGATGCGGCCCGGTGACATTCAATCAGTTCTGGTTCGCAGGTGCGAAATCGGCCAGGTGGCAGGACAGGATGTCGGCAATGGCACGATCATCCAGGCCACGGGAGCGCAGGTCGGCGGACAGGGCGTCCACGTCAACACGGGCCAGTGGGCGCTCTGCACCGCGAGGGCGGTCGTCGCGTACCACGCGGAAGTCGTAATCGCGCTGGGCGGTCTTGGCCACTTCGTAGTGCATGACTTCATCCACTTCGTTTTCCGGCGTGAAGGTCAGCACGGTAGGGCGCAGGGAATACAGGTCTTCGGAGTTCATCACGTATTCGGTTGCGCAGATGATGACGGTGTCGCCCTTTTGACAGGTACGGGCCGCCGCGCCGTTCAGGACCACACAGCGCGAGCCGGGTTCACCGAAGATCACGTAGGTAGAAATACGGGCGCCACTGTCCTTATTCCAGATTTCCACAAACTCCATGGGTAAAATGCCCGCTTGTTCGCAGATTTCAGGATCCAGTGTGATCGAGCCGTGATAGTTCAAGTCGGCACCGGTCACCTTGATACCATGCAGCTTGGCACGGACCACTTTTTTCATGACAACACTCTCTAGAAACAGGTCCCCTGTAACGGACACCTAAGCTTGGCTAAAACGCGGCTTTCGCTGCGCCCTTAGCCCGATCAGGGCTGCGGGAAAGACTGCATCATAAACCCAGAAATGCGCGCAAATCCGTTTAGACCCACAGATTTGTACGGGAAAACCACAGCATCAATGATTTGCCTGACGGCCAGTCTGTGCTGTAATCCCCTCTGCCGCGTCGCGCCGGTCTTTTTTATTTTCAATACGATACCGTTTTCCATGCCCAACCTGCTCATCGAGAATATTCACAAACGCTATGGTTCCCTGGAGGTCCTCAAGGGAGTCTCTCTCAGCGCGGAGCCGGGCGATGTCATCAGCCTGATCGGGTCCAGTGGTTCGGGCAAAAGTACGTTTCTGCGTTGCATCAACTTTCTGGAAACGCCCAATTCCGGCCGTATCGTCATCAAGGGCGAGGAACTGAAAACCCGTCTGGACCCCAAAACGGACGAACTGGTTGCGGTAGATAAACAACAGCTCAAGCGCCTGCGCACCAGCCTGGCCATGGTGTTCCAGCACTTCAATCTGTGGTCCCACATGACGGTGCTGGAAAACATTACCGCCACGCCCATTCATGTACAGGGCATGGACAAGGCGCAGGCCATTGCCAAAGCGGAGCTGTATCTGGACAAGGTAGGCCTGTCGCGCGATCTGGCCAAACAATACCCGGCCTTCTTGTCGGGCGGCCAGCAGCAGCGCGTGGCAATTGCCCGGGCGCTGGCGCTGGAACCTGAAGTGATGCTGTTTGACGAGCCAACCTCGGCACTGGACCCCGAGCGTGTGGGCGAAGTCCTGCGCGTTATGCAGAATTTGGCCGAAGAAGGGCGCACGATGGTGGTGGTTACGCACGAAATGAGCTTTGCGCGCAACGTCTCCAGCAAGGTGGTGTATCTGCACGAAGGTCAAATCGAGGAAGAAGGCCCGCCAGAAGAAGTGCTGGTGTCGCCACGCAGCCCTCGTCTGGCACAATTCCTGGCAGCGGGCGGTTCGTCCAAGAGCTAAGATGCCCGCCTACGGCGCGCAATACGGATTGACAGGTCTGTGACTGGCTATCTGCCCCTTGGGTCGGTCGGATCGACCCATCACCGAGCAATCACGAAGCAGCAGGTTCGCTACGCCTGCCAGGCTGCGACACGACGGAAACATCGAAAAGCCGGATCGCCGGGCCGCCAGAACGCCAGACAGCCGAATGTATATCAGCAGGTAAAACAGCCCAAAGGCTTCGGCCACACTCTGAGCAGACATAAAACAAACGGCGCCTTGCGGCGCCGTTATGCATTTGCAACCATCCTAATGAAGCCGCCAACCAGCAGCTTCTGACTACAGCCCTGCTATCAGGACTTGGGACGTGGCATATCAAACAAGGCCAGGTCCGTAATCTCAAAGTAATCGCCAGGACCACCACCACGCAAAATCGGACGTGGGATCGCAGTGCGGTAAATGCCGTCCACGATGCTGTTGGGCGACACATGCACACCGACCACTTCGCCCAGCACCATCCAGGTGTTCAGATCCTTGCCTTCCGAGTCTTTCAGCTGAAAGTGCGTCGTCACCTTGCACTCCAGCGAGGCATGGCTCTCGCCCACGCGGGGGGCATCAATCAGGCGGGAATCCACAGGCGTCAGGCCCGCGACTTCAAACTCGCGCACATCTTGTTCCAGGCTGGTCATGTTCATGGGTTCGGCCAGATCACGGGTAGCCAGGTTCCAGGTAAAGACGCCGGTTTCAATTGCGTTGCGCACGCTGTCTTTGTAGCCCACGCTGGAAAAAGCGATCACAGGCGGGCGATAGTTGAACACGTTGCAGAAGCTGTATGGAGCCAGGTTCAGCACACCTTCCTTGCTTTTGGTGCCAATCCAGCCGATGACACGGGGACCCACAATAGAACTGATCGGGTCGTGGCGCAGTCCATGGCCTTGTGTGGGTTCGTAGAAGTGAAAGTCTTTCTGCACGGTTCTCTCTGTTAATAAACACAACAAACTAAACGGGACTGCGGGAAATCCCGGTGGCCCACTGATATACTTTACAACTAAAATAAAGCCGCTGCAAACCGTTGAAACTCAAGGTTTTACGTATCCTTCCTGCCTTTCAGAACCATCTAGGCACATGAAACATGGAAAATAAGCCCGATCACTGGGCACGTGTAGCTTCTGCTGACCTGGAACACGTGCGCAAATCTGTCAGCGATATGTTCAAGTCGCACCAGCTCAAGCAGCTACGTGCCGATCAGACCCTGCAAACCCGGCTGCGTCACGCCCAGTTTGGTCAGGTCGCCTTGAGCCGCCTGGGCTATGGCGCCGACGTACACATACAACCTGATCACCTGGCCGGTTTCTACCTGGTCCAGATGCCCCAATACGGCACCGCCAAAATTCGCTGCGGTGGCCAAACCGTGGACTCCAGTCCCTACGCCGCCACGATCCTCAATCCCAACGAGGACGTGGACATGATCTGGCACGCCAATAATGAGCAATTAATGCTCAAGATAGACCGCAATCTGGTGGAACAGGCCGCCCGTGGCATGGGCCTGGACGTAGGCCCGCAAGGTTTGCTGTTTCCGGTACGCCTGGAGGCGCACACCCAGCCTTCCTGGCAAATCATGCTGCGCTACGTGCTGGACTGTGCACGCAACTACGAAGACATTCGCCGCTCGCCGTTGATTATCAACCAGCTGGAGCAATTGGCGGTGACAACCTTGCTGGATCTGCACCCGCCGACTCAGATTCAGGCCCTGAACCCCACTCGCATCCTGCCGCGCCATTTGAAGAAAGTAGCCAGCCATTTGCATGAGCAGGCTCATTTGCCGGTCACGGTAGACGAGCTCAGTACCATTGCGGGCGTGAGCTCCCGCACCTTGCAGCAAGCCTTCCGAGACCACTACGGCGTCAGCCCCATGCAGTACCTGCGTCAGGTTCGTCTGGACCGTCTGCGCCACGAACTGATCCATTCCAACGAACCTCACCTGACGCTGGCCGACCTGGCCATGCGCTGGGGCTTTGCACACCAGGGCCGTTTCAGCGCCGAATACCGCAGCCGCTTTGGCGAAACGCCTAGCGAGACCCTGCAACGAGTGCGCGGCGGCCAGCACTAAGCTGACCGCCTCACCCGTCCTCTCACCCCTTCAAGATACGCTGGGCTGCCAGATAGCCGGATTGACCACCCAAGCCAGGGCCTGGATGCACCGACGCACCAATTTGATGCAGATTGCGCCAGGGCGTGGTGCCACTGCGCGCGTTCTTGTGTCCTGCAAAAGGACGCATGAAAAAGAACTGATCCGGTGAGCACACCCCGCTATACGGATCGCCCCCCACCAGATTCATGTTCAAGGCTTCCAGATCCGCCGGGCTGACACTACGACGCCCGATAATCTTGGCAGCCAGGCCAGGCATGACGGTTTCCAGACGGGCCTGAACGCGATCGGCCATCGCCTCGCGCACGGCTTCGTTCCAGCGTCCATCCGCTGGCACAGGAATCTCGCCCGCCTCATCACCTTTGATGTGACGCGGCAGCTCCTGCATTTGTACCCATAGAATCCAGTGCCCTTCCGGTGCACGAGTCACATCCACCGCCACCGGCTGGCCCACGGCCAAGGTCGGTTTGGCAGGCAGATAGCCATTGCTGGCCGTCACCACCGAAGAGCACACCTGCTCCATGCTTTCCGTCACATGCACCATAGGGACATGGCGCAGTTCCGGGTCAAGCCAGTCGGGCGGGGAATTCAAGGCAAAGTGTATCTGCATGCCGCCCCGACCATAGTGATAATCCTGGGCGGACTTCAACAGCTCGGGTTCTACTTCCGGCAACAAGTCGCCGTACAGCTGACCGGGCGTCACATTGCAGACCACCGCACGGCGGGCCAGATAGCGCTGCGTACCCACACACACGCCGGTGGCTTTATTGCCTTCCACCAGCACGCGATCCACATGGGAATTGGTCAGTACCGCCCCACCTGCTTCTTCAATAATGCGGGTAAAGGCTTTCACAATCTGATAACTGCCGCCTTTGACGACAGGCATACCGCCACTGACCACAGCACTGAACGTCAGCTTGCCGATCAGGGCCGAGCTGGCTTCATCCGGGCCCAGGCCGCTATGCAATACCCAGGGCGCAATCATGGCGCGGGCCAGATCGCTGCGCAGATCGCGCATGGCCCAGCGCCGGAAGCTTTCCAGCGCTTGCGACCCAAAGGACATCAAGCCATCCAGACCCCGTTCGCGCCAGGCACCAAAGGCCAGTTTGGCCATGGGCCAACGGTAAGGCTCACCGCCCAGCAAGCCAAATACCAAACCGGCATCCGGGCCAAACATGCGAGCCGCCATGGCACCCAAGGCATCGCCTTCACCCGGCATCAAGTCATTGAAGCGACGTACGGTGTCGTCCATATCCTGACGCAAGGCCAGCGACGGGCCACCAGGAATGGCCAGACCCGTGCTGTATTCGCCTTTGACAAACTCCAGACCGGCTTTGGCCAAGGGTTCAGCCAAAGTGGCATAGGATGCACCGCCCATGAACAAGGGATACCAACTGGACAGCACATCATGGGTAAAACCGGGGAACAGCTCTTGCGTACGGATGCAGCCCCCGGCCACCGCATTGCGCTCCAGCACTGTCACCGACAAGCCGCGTTGGGCCAACAAGGCGGCACAGGTCAGGGAGTTCATCCCGCTGCCGACAATGACTACATCAGCGCTGTGCGCATCACTCATTTCAACGGTCTCCGCTAGGCGTGGTCAGGTTGGCGAAACGGCCACGGTGAAACACCGCAGGCTCGTGTTCGGTCAGCGTGGTGTGGCGCACCACACGGCCAATAAACAAGGTATGGTCACCACCCTCGTGCTGACGGTAGTTCTCGCACACAAAGGTCGCCACACAGTCGTCCAGCAAAGGCACGCCTTCTTCACCATCCACATGCGAGACCAGGGCAAACTTGTCCTTGACCTGGGAGTTGGCAAACCCCAGGGCCACGGGCACTTGTTCCTGGCTGATCACGTTGATCGCAAAGTGGCTGCACTTCTCGAAAATTTCCAGGCTGGGCGAGTGATTCACCAGGCTCCACATCACCAGGGGCGGCTCCAGCGACAGGGACGTAAAGGAGTTGATGGTCAGACCCACCGCCCGGCCATCGGGACAACGAGTCGTGACAATGGCCACACCCGTTGGAAAATGGCCCAGTGCCTGGCGAAACGCACGGCTATCGACCACATTCAGATTGGACGGTGTGGGTTTGGCGTCAGCGGCTGCCAACGCTTGGGCAGACACGGCCTGCCGCTGGGCAGCGGTTTGGGACGGGGAGTCTTGCAGCGTTGCGGTGGGGGTCATGATACGTCTCCTTGAATACTATCTATCAGGCAGCCACAGATTGGCTGCGAGTCTTCTCGATCAATGCCTGAGCGGCACTCAGATCTTCCCAGGCCGGGAACAGAACCGGTGGGTGGTTGAAACTGTTGGCCAGGAAATGAGCCAAGGCGGGCGATTGCTGAGCCGAGGTCAACAAGGCAAAAGAAGAGTCGGTTGGTGGCTTCAACATGGAGTTGGTCCAGCGCACCACCAGATTGGCGTAATCCCAGTAACGCTCGAACGTTTCCTGCATCCAGTTACGGTCAAACGCGCCTTCACCACGTTGCAAGATGCTGTCCAGATACACTTGGGCGGCTTTGGCGGCGTTGTTGGAACCTTGGCCGGTAATGGGGTCGTTCACGACAACGGCATCACCCAGACCCAGCACCATGCGGCCCGAAGGCAGCGTCAGCACAGGTTTGCGAACTGTGGGAGGGAAGGCACCGGACAGGTAACCTTGGGCGTCGGTCAGTTCCACATTACGGGCTCGGTCGCCTTCCCAAGGCAGGAATTCGCGCAGGAAAGAAACGCTTTGCTCCAAATGAGCTTCGGGCGTCTTGGCATCGCGGAAACGATCCAGTGGGCCACCGGGCACACCTTCGAACACCATGATGTCGCAGGGACCGGACAGGGTCAGCGAGGGGAACACAAAGTATTCGCCCACACCGGGGATGAAGTTAAAAGACACGCGCGAGTATTCAGGCGTAGGCTCCAGACCATGTACATAGGTCAGGGCCAGGGCGCGCTGAGGCTTGTCGTACATGGAACGCTGATCGTCACGCTCGAACAGCTTGACCACTTCGCCTTTACCGGCAGCCAGCATGGTCAGGTCGTACTCCTGGGTGATGCGCTCCAGTTCGGCCACGCCCACATCTTCCATGATCAGCTTGCCGCCACGCTGCTCGAACAGCTCCAGCCAGTAAGGCATTTTTACGCGCTGGTCAGTTGCCTGGGCTTCACGATCCAGACGGCCGCTCCAGTCCACGGCTTTGGTGTCAGGCTGTTCAGGGTTGGGCAGAGCAAAGCCAATGCCTTGTACAGGCGGGCATTCGTCGTCCCAAAAATTCAGGCCCAGGCGGCGCTCTACGTCCAGCGCCTCGGCAAACATGCACTGGCTGGACATCACGCGGCCACCACGAACATCGTCGGGGCTGCGGTTGGTGAAAACGGCTACGTCGTAGCCCTTGGCCAAAAGACCGAATGCAACGGGCATGCCAGCCTGGCCAGCGCCCACAATAGCAACTTTACGCATGATTTTTTCCTTCTGAGGGAGCTAAGGACGCCACTGCGGCGGCGTCCTGGTTTTTCTTATTCAGCCAATTTGGGAATGGCGGGTACACCTTGCTCGGGTCCCATGGCCGAGTAGCCGCCATCCACGGAGTAATCGGCACCGGTCACGAAACTGGCGGAATCCGAGAGCAGGAAGGACACGACTTCGCCCACTTCCTGGGGATCGCCCACGCGGCCCAGCATGTGAAATGCCGAGGCCACGCGGTCGGTCTTGGCACGGTCACCGCCCGTCAGCTCGTCCATCACGCGCGACCAGATCCAGCCGGGCGAGACCGAGTTCACGCGGATACCGTCTGGAGCAAAGTCCAGCGCCATGCTGCGTGTCAGTTGCAACAAGGCAGCCTTGGAGACCGGGTACAACCAGCGCCCGGTTTGAGCAATCGAGGAGGAGATCGACGTGAAGTTGACGATGGAACCACCACGCGGCAACAAGGGACGCACCGCCTTGGCCGCCTGCACGGCGCTAACCAGGTTGATGTCCAGAGCCTTGAGCCAGTCAGCACGGCTGGACGCCATGCCTTCATCCAGATAGGAACAGGCCAGATTGACCAGACCATCCACACGGCCAAAATGCGCCTGCACCTGCTCGATGGCGGCATTCAGGCTGTCATCGCTGGTAATGTCCACTTCCCAGAATTTGGCTTTGGCGGCATCGTTGCCTACGGCTTTCTGGCCACCTGCGGCATCAATATCGAACACGGCCACACGTGCGCCGTAGCCCATCAGCACCTCGACCACACCTGCGCCTACACGCGTTGCGCCGCCGGTAACGATGACTACCTTATCCTTCAGTCCTTTCATGTCGCTCTCCTGCCGCGGGCCCTTAGAACGGAACCGCTACTTTTACAAAAAATTGTTTTCCTTCGGGACGGCCACGTACGCCCAGATCCTGTTGGTACTTGGCCGTAATCAGCAGACCCTTGTCATTGGCATAACGCAGGCTGGGACCAATGGCGAAGGCACGAGCCTTGCTGTCACCGGCCATGGGGCCACGGTCGCTTTCAATCTGTTGATAGGCGTAACCACCCACACCCAGCACCAGCCCATTGCCAAAACCCCAACCCACGGCGTAATCGGCGTGAATGGCTTTACCCGTACGCGTTTCGGTGTCGCTGTTGCGGAAGTTGAAGTCCACCATCATCTTCAAATCCAGGTTGATGCCGCTGGGCTGCATGTAGCTGAACGCAGCAGCGGGCTGAATGGCCCAGTAGTTGCGGCCCAGGTTGGCGCTGTCGGTCACTTTGTAGCGGCCGGTCGGGGCAACAAAGTCCACTCCCAGGATGTAGTGCATCTTCTCGCTGGGGTGAAAGCCCAAGGCCGGACCAAACACCACGTCACCCAGACCGCTACGGCGCTGGGACTGACCGGCGGCCTGTGCCTTGACGGTCAGCAAGGGAGCCAGGGCGTGGAACGCCAATTGGCCGCCAAACACCTGCTGGTCCGTCACCCAGACCAGACGCGGCGCAACCATTGCCACATCGACCTTGAAGTCAGGAATAGGCAACTTGTCGCCGTTCTTGTCACGCACCGAGTCGTAACGCATGGCACCGCCGTACATCAGCAAGTGCACTCCGGGTGGCGGCAGGGCACCACTCATGAAGTTTTCCAAACCATCGGGATAAATAGGCAGGCCGTTGCCCTCAATGGCACAGGCCGGGCCGGCGCCCAATACCCCTGCACCCAGAACCACTGCTGCTATTTTTTTATTGATGTCCCCCACGTCCGTTCTCCTTTTGTTTTTTAGGTATGACGATGGAGCCAATGGTAGAAGTGCTCTTTTTGTCGGTATATCCACTTTGCGCAGCGCCTAGCCAATAAGCGCAAGAAGCCGCAAAAGCAGGGAAAACCCCGATTTGGTTTAGATTTAAAGGATGACGATCAGTAAGGCCGTTAAACGCTGTGTTTCAACGGGTATATGAGATAATTCCTCGCTTCCCGCCCAGTAAATAATCAATATCACCTGGGCCTGAACACCCAGGACGGCGAGCGATGTGTAATACCGTCGTCGTGGACCTGGCCACAAACACGCCGCTTCATCTCGATGAGCCCAACTCTCTCTTTTGCTGAATCCCGATTCAGCCAGCCCCTGCTCGGCCACCGTTTTGGTGCCTGGGCCTTTATTACTTTTGCGGTGCTGGCCCTGATGGCTACGTGGGCCATTTATTGGCTCACCCCCATGATCTCGGACGACTTCAATTACGCCAACAAAGGCATTGCATGGACATCGATCAAGCAACATTATCTGCAATGGAGCGGTCGTCTGGTCTCGGATACGCTCTCCAGCGCCATGCTCACGCTGGCTCCGGGATGGCTGAAAGCCACACTGAATACAGCGGCCCTGTTTGGCCTGGTCACGGTGCTGACAGCTCTGGGGGCCCAACTGGCCGGACGAGCCTTGCGCCCGTCTTTACTGCTGCTGGTGTTCACCTTGTATTGGCTGGTCAACCCCCATCTGGGGCAAACCACATTCTGGTTGGTAGGCGCCGCCAACTACCTGTGGCCCAATCTGTTCAACTTCGGTTTTGTGCTGGCCTTTATTTACTACTTGCAAAAGGGCAAGCCCTCTGTGATCACAGGCTTGGCGCTCTGCCTTCTGGGCCTGCTGGCCGGTTGTTCCAATGAAAACACCGGCATTATCAGCTGGTGTTTGCTGGCGTATCTGGGCCTAAGGCACTTTCAGCGCACAGGTTCGCTCGGTTCATGGCATCTGGTTTGGTTGCTCTGTATGGGGCTGGGAGTCGCCGTATTGGTCCTGGCGCCGGGCAATCAAGTACGCGCAGAGGTCTTTGCTCATTGGTATGACCAGCCTTTCTTATGGCGCATTGGGGAGCATTTTGGTCGTCGTTTCCCGGACGCCCTATTGCGGTACTGGGGGGTGATTCTAGTGATGCTGGTTTGGCGTTTTGCCATAGGGCCTGCGTCCTCTGAATCTGTACGCCGAACAATGTGGCTGCTCATTGGCGCATCGCTTCTGGCCAATGCCATTCTGGTTCTGGCACCTAATATCCCCAAGCGAGCCTTGAATGGCGGCTTGATGTATCTGCTGGTGGCCTTGTCTATTTACGGACATGATTTATTGGCGCAAGGGCAACGCGCTATACCTATGCAGCGCAACCTGTTAGTAACCTTGGGGGCCTGCGGCACGCTATGGCTGGTGTCCAGCGGATTAATGCTGCGCAGCTATCACGGCACCTGGGAGCAGGATCAGGTACGACGCGCTATCTTGGCCGATGCCCACAAGCATCAGCGTCATCACGTAAAACTACCCAAGTATTTTTTCCTGCCCACGTTGCGTTCGCGGGATCGCTTCGATATGCACTTTGACCCCAAAGCCATGGCCCGATACTACGGGAGCAAAGCGGTGATCAACGAATATGCCGTCCAGCAGTACTATGACCTGGAGACGGGGGCACCACCGCCCACGCCTTAAAGCTTGAGGACTTGTGCATTTCCTCCGCTGCAAGCCGATTCAGGCCCTGGGGGGTCTGGCAGGGCGAGTCAGACTACTTACCGCAGGCAAGGGAGAGCGTAGGGATGCAAGCATCCTGCTGTTTGAGCCGGACGCTTGTACTTGGTCCGGGGGACCAAGTACCCGGCGAGTTCAGGATGCGCCCGTAGCTCTCTCTCGACCAGGGTACCGGTGCGCAGCACCGGCAAGTGGTCAGCCCTGCCAGACCCCCCAGGGCCTGAAGCGGCGTTTTACAGGGAGAAGCGTCCACAATGACTACAGCAGCAACCCGGCTGCCTATCCTTTGCCCTCACAACAGCCCCTCCCAAAAACATAAAAAAACCCCGCTCTCCCAAAGGAAAGCGGGGCCAAGACTGTAGTGTGTCTCTTGCTGCGTATTACTTGGCAGCGCTCAGCTCTTTGATCTGCTCGCGGAAGTAGGCCAGAGCGGCTTTACCGTCAATGCCCTTCTTGTCAGCCGCTTTGATCCAGTCTTCTTCAACAAAGGCCAGACGCTCTTTCATCTGGTCTGCTGCTTCACCCTGGATGCGCAGTGTTTTCAGGCCAGCTGCTGTGTGCTTCTCAATGGCTTGCTGTTCGGCAGCCTGCCATTTGGAACCGAAGTCGTTGGCAATCCATTCGCCGCTGATTTTCTCGATAGCAGCACGGTCGGCTTCCGACAGACTCTTCCACTTGCGCTCGTTCATGAACATGTACTGGCTGGATTTGCCAAAGCCACCTTCCACGGACACCGCGGTCTTGACCAGCTTGTCCAGTTTCCAGTTGTCCAATTGGTCGTACTGGAAGTACATACCATCGATCACACCACGCGACAGCATTTCGTAGCTGTCCGATGCAGGCGCGTTCACGGTCACGATACCCAGCGCTTTACCGATGGCATCAAACAAGGGGCTAGGCGAGCGCAGCTTCTTGCCTTTCAAATCGTCAATGCTTTGCACATTGTCCTGGCTGGTGAAGATCACGGTGGCAGGGCTGGTCCACATACCCAGCAGTTTCACGCCCCTGTGCTCGTTGGCACCCATCATGAATTTTTCGTAGGTGCGCCAGTAGGCAACCGAGTTCACTCCGCCATCATCCGTGGTGAAAGGCAGTTCAGCAAATTCGATCAGCGGGAAGCGGTTAGCCGTGTAGCTGTGTACCGACATGCCCATATCAGCAATACCGTTACGCACCAGATCCAGGTGAGCCTGCGGCTTGCCCAAGGCGTTGATGAACTCCACCTTCACGCGACCTTCCGTGGCTTTTTCCACTTCCTGGGCCCAGGGCTCGAACATATTGGTCACGATGAAGTGGCCTGGAGGCATCCACTGGGAAAAACGCAAGGTGGTAACTTCAGCCGCAACCGAAGGCATGGTCGGTGCCAGGGCTGCTGCAGCCAGGCCCAGGCTCAAGGCCAATTTTTTGAAAACACGCATCTCGACTCCTCGTAAATTATTTTGCTGCCGGGCCACTACAGCCCGGCGTCTTGGCCACTTGATGGGACGTTAAGCAGGTCCTGGACCTGCACACCCGGCGGCTTTACTGCTGCCCGGATCACAACTGCATCCGGGCCGGGTTTACATACTGTTCGGGACAACCAGAACAATCCAGGGGACAAACACCAGCAAGAGCAAACGCACGATATCCATCATTACAAAGGGAGTCACACCCCGAATAATGGTGCCCAAAGGAACATCGGGCATCACGTTCTTGATCATGAAAATGTTCAGACCCAACGGAGGGGTAATCAGGCTGATTTCAGCAGCCACCACCACGATGATGCCGAACCACACCAGATCAAAGCCCAGAGAGGCCACAATCGGGTAGAAGATAGGCACCGTCAGCATGACCATGGACATGGTTTCCAGGAAACAACCCAGAACCAGGTAAATCGCGCAGATGATCAGAATCACCACAATGGGCGAGACATCAATACCCTGGATGAAACCCAGCAACTGATTAGGCAAACCAGCCACGGTCAGGAAGTTGGTAAAGACCAGCGCACCAATCACCAAAGCAAACATGATGGCCGTGGTTTGAGCGGCTTCAATCAGCACCGTCAGGTACATGCGAGGCTGCCAGCCACGACGCTTCAGGGTCAGCAAGAAGGTCGCTGCAGCGCCAATACCCGCCGCTTCTGTCGGGGTGAAGACACCCCCGTAAATACCGCCCATGATGACGATGAACAGCACGGTAATGGCCATCACGCCTTTGGTCGCCTCAAAGCGCTCGCGCCAGCTGGCCTTCTCGCCAGGACGGCCCAGATTCGGGTTGATCGCGGTAATGATCATCACCGTGATCAGGTACATCAGCATGGCGATCATGCCGGGCAAAAAGCCTGCCGCAAACAGCTTGCCAATGTCGGTTTCGGTCAGAATCCCATAGACCACCATCATCACGCTGGGTGGAATCAGAATGCCCAGCGTGCCGCCTGCCGCAATACTGCCGGTAGCCAGACGATCGTCATAGTTGTACTTGCGCATATTGGGCATGGCCACACGACCCATGGCCGCTGTGGTGGCCATACTGGAGCCACAGAGTGCACTAAAGGCACCACAGGCAACAATCGTGGCCATCGCCAGACCACCACGCAGGTGACCAATAAAGGCGTGGGCAGCTTTGTACAGGTCCTTGGACAAACCCGAGGCATTGACCAGATTACCCATCAAGATGAACAGCGGCAGCACGGTAAAGCTGTAGCTCATGGCCGTGTCGTAGCTGGTCTGTGCCGCCATGGTCAAGGCCGCTTCCATGCCGGTAAAGAAGGCAAAACCCAGCGTACCAACCAGCAACATGCCCCAAGCAATGGGCAAACCCAGAAATAAGCTACCCAGCAGGACAGCCAGTCCGATAATAGAAATCAACATGAAAAAACTCCGTCTTTATCGGCTTGGAGAGCTAAAAATCTTGAACAGGGAAGCCACAGTGGCAATGCCTGTCATGGTGGCGATGATGTAGGCAAAAGGGGCAATCGGCACTTGCAAGGCATTGCTCATATCGCCGTAGTCGGCCAGCTCGTTGGCGTGACTCCACAGGTAGACAGTCAACACGGCCAGCATGACGGTAGAGACCACATTGATCACGAATTGCTGGATACGACGCGCCACTGGACCTAGCCAGGCGTCAATCAAACTGACGGTCAAGTGTTGCTGGTGCCAGGTAACACGCGGCAAGGCTGCAAAAATCAGCACACCCAGCAAGAGTTCGCTGGCTTCATAAGCGCCCAGCAAAGGGGCGTGAAATACATACCGGCCTATCACGTCCACAGTAGTGATCCCTGTCATCAGGATCAAGATGACCACACAGGCAGCATCCAGAATTGTCTCTACAACTCGTACTACTCCACGTGAACGCACCAGCTCCATTCCTGGCAGATCGTCGTTCATTACAGCTCCACTCTTTTTGGCCGGCGAAGGCCCGTTTTTTGGGTCATCATGCACCTCGAAAAATCGACGCGCATTGTTATATTTCTGTTCTAAATAGTTTATAGATGAACAAATCCAGGTAAATAGAAAGAAACCCTTAATTCCATCCAAAATCATGGAATCGTGGTTTCTATCTCACATAGCAAGAAATACGGTCACAAACTGCCTCGCTTGTCCTGTGCAAGAGCTGATAAAAATTGCTGGAACAGGCGCGAGTACTGGCTTGGCGCAATGTCGAGCAGGCGAACATTGGCTTTAAGAAGGGCAATAAAAGAATCAGCCCACTAGCAATCAGGCAGCATCCGGACCGGTAGCCAAACCCTCAGGCCCAGGTGTTTCATGTGACAAAAAAAGAGTCGAAAATGAACAGGCCCCTCACGTGTTGGACATACTTCCATGCGATGCGAGCAGGTCTGAAACAGCAACTTTTGACACCAAAAACCGGGGATAAAAAGCCAAAATCGGCCTCTGCGACAAAGAAAAAAACTTAGGCAGCAAAAAATCCCGGCACCGCTGACCAGCCGCCACCAATCAAGACGGTCCCTTCAGCCGTTTGTTTAAACGACACTCGCCGCCAGACATGCTGGAATAGATAGTCCATCAAGGGGGCTGTGCCATCCAAAAGCAAAAACCCCCTTGGAAAACCAAGGGGGTTTTATATGCCGTCAAGCAAATGGACTCGCTCCTGAACGCACTCAAAGCGCGATCACGGGCAGTCCCCTTGCCCGTCGATCAGATCGTCAGCGTACCCACGCTGGCACCGCCGCAGACATACAGCGTCTGGCCGGTGATAAAGCTGTTTTCAGGATCCGAGAAGAACATGGTTGCGCGGCTGATGTCATCCGCACGGCCCAGACGCTTCACAGGGATCGCAGCAGCCAGCTTGGCTTCGCGCTCGCTACCGGCTTCAACCACGTCGTAGAACATATTGGTAGTGATGGGACCGGGGGCAATCACGTTGACGGTAATGCCTTGGTCCGCCAGTTCCAGCGCCCAGGTACGGGCCATACCCAACATGCCAGCCTTGGTAGCGGCATAGGCAGTACGGGTTTGCAGACCCAGCGCACCCCGCGAGGACATCAGCACGATGCGGCCAAAGTGGCGCTCGCGCATGCCAGGCACCACCGCCTGGGTAATCTGCAAGGCTGCACCCAGGTGAATCTGGGTCAGACCCTGCAAGTCTTCCAGCTTGACCTCGTCCAGCAAGGCCGGCCAGATCACGCCTGCGTTGTGGATGAAGTGGGTCACTTCAAAGCGCTCGGCAATATCCTTGGCGGCTTTTTCGGTTGCTGCTGCATCCAGCAAATCCACCTGCACGCAGTGCAGACGCTCGTGCGTCCAGGGCAGGACATTGCGCGCCATGCTGATCACGGTGTAACCCTGATCCAGCATCTTGCGGCAAATGTCTTCACCAATACCGGTGCTGCCGCCCGTCACAATGGCGGTGTATTGAGCTTGTGTCATCTTGATTGTCTCCAGGCAAATTCAGGGCGCAGGGCGCGCCACCAGCACGGCTACGCCGCCAGCATCCAGCTCCAGACTCAGGCGCACTTTCTCGTTCGCCTGCCCGCCTTCGGGCAAGTGGGCGATGGCAAAAGGGCCGCAATCCAGGGCAACTGTGCCGATACGCCAGGGCAGTCGTGCCTGAAAGTAGGGTTCATTACTGTGATGCAAGGTGGTCGTGGCCTGCAGAACACCCGTGTCGGCAACGGCCTGCCAGTTCAGCGTCGTGTGCAAGCAATGGCCGCACACATCGCGGGCGGGATACTGCACCGTGCCGCAGGACGGGCACACTTGCAGGGCGAATTCGCCGCGTTGGGCGGCTTCGGTCAGTCCGGCTGCCGTGGCGCTGCGTGCACCCGGTGGCAAGATTTGGGTGTCGCTCATGACTGCCCCCGTTCCAGCAAGGCCGCAGCAGTACAAATGCCGCGGTCGTAATTAATCATGCCAAAGCCGGACACCAGGCCGATGCGGGCATTGGCCACTTGCGTGTCGCCTGCGGTATCCGTCAATTGGCGCAAGGCCTGAACCAGTCCCAGGTAGCCGCCTGCTGCACCGGCCTGGCCTACCGATAGCTGTCCGCCGCTGGTATTGAAGGGAAAGCTGCCGTCCACCGTAAAAGTGTTCTTGCGGATGAACTCCGGGCCTTCGCCCTTGGCGCAGAATCCCAGGTCTTCAAACTGCAGGACGTTGATGACGGGGTAGTCATCGTAGGTTTCCATGAAATCCACGTCTGCCGGGGTGAGGCCCGCATGTTCGTAGAACGCATCCTTGTCCATGGCCCAGCCACCGCGATGCTGCACAGGGTCTTCAGGGAAAGCGTTGTGACGCTCGATGGAAGAACGGATACGCACATAAGGCAGGCCCAGTGCTTCGGCCTGTTCACGACGCATGACCAGATAGCCTTCGGCTCCAGCACACGGCATCACGCAGTCAAACAAGTGGATGGGGTCGGCAATGACGCGCGCCTCCATGTACTGTTCCAGCGTCAGCGGTTTTTTCATCAGGGCATGCGGGTTGCGCAGCGCATTATCGCGCTGGGCGACGCACAGCTTGCCGAAATCTTCACGCGTGGCACCGTAGTGACGCATGTAGTAGTCCGTCAGCAGCGCAAAGCTGGCGTTGGGGCCACCAGCACCGTATGGGTAGACGGCATCCTGCGAGAAACGCGAGAAGCCCGACACCGTGTTCTTGAAGGACTCACGGTGATTGGTATCGCCCGCAATACACGCCACGATGGACGCATCGCCACACTGCACGGCGCGGGCCGCACGACGCATGGCCACCACACCGCTGGCCCCACCCATGGGGATATGGTCCAGCCAGCGTGGGCTCATCTGAAAATGCTGCATCACGCCTACGGCAGTGTCCGAACCCAGCGTGAAGCTGGATACACACACACCATCGACGTCGGCTTTTTTCAGGCCGGACTGGGCCAGCAACTGGCCCAATGCCGCACCCAGCCACCAATGCGCGGTCTGCTCGGAATGGCGCTCGTAGGGAATGGTCACCGGAGCGACCAGCACCACATCGTCATAGCCCTGACGGGCTGCTTGCGGCAAGGCCATGGGCTCAGGCCTCCTGACGTTTTTTCAGGTGATTCGTGTTCACGCAGGCCGGGTTTTCCAACGCAGCCAGAGCAACCGTCTTCAGCTCACCGCGCTGGATCTTGTTGGTCGAAGTCAGCGGCAAGGCATCCACAAACAGAACGTAGCCGGGCACCTTGAAGTAGGCCAGCTGGGTCAGGCCCCACTGCACCATTTCCTGGGCAGCCTGTTCGCGCTGTTCCTGGGTTTCAATTGGGTTGTGCGGCACCACCAGCGCCATCACTTCGTCGCCACGGATGGCGTCGGGCACGGCGGCCACGGCAATGGAGCGCACCAGCGGGTGCTGCTGCATGATGTTTTCCACTTCCACGGCAGCGATGTTCTCGCCACTGCGACGGATCACGTTCTTTTTGCGGTCCACAAAGTGCAGATAGCCTTGTTCGTCGCGGCAAACAATGTCGCCCGTGTGGAACCAGCCGCCTTCCCAGGCTTCGTCGGTTGCTGCCGGGTCTTTCCAGTAGCCGGAGAAAAAGCCGTAGCGTGGGTTGTCACCGGCCGAGCGCACCAGCAGCTCGCCGTTTTCACCGGCCTGAGCAGGTTCGCCATCGTCTTTACGCAGCAGCACTTCCACCACAGGCATTTCCTTACCGAAGCAGGAGGTGCCGATAAAGCGGGGCTCGTGATTGGCGATGATGCTGGCACCGGCGCCCGTTTCCGTCATGGCCCAGGCTTCCAGCAGAGGGAAACCAAAGCGTTCTTCAAAAATAGGATGCAGACCACGGTCCACACCAGCGCCAAAACCAAAGCGCACATTGTGTTGACGGTCTTTTTCGCTGGCCTCGGCCTTCATCAGGATGGCAGGCATCACACCCAGGTAATGCACCACGGTTGCGCCGGATTCGCGCACCGAATCCCACCAGCTGCGTGGGTGGAAACGGTCCAGGGAGATCAGGCAGCCGCCGGTCTTGATCATGGCCATGGTCGAGCAGGCCATCGCATTCATGTGGAACAGGGGCAGCGGAGTCAGCATGCGCTCTTTGCCATGCTCCAGCGAAGCCAAACCACCAATGTCGCGATACCACTCGCCAGCATAATGGAAGTACTGGTTAGCCAACATGCAGCCCTTGGGGCGGCCTGTGGTACCGGAGGTGTACAGCAAGGCACATTCGCTGTTTTCATCAGGAATGTCACAGGAACGGGAGGCGGCGCGCTCCACCATCGGAGGTACATCACCATCGGCCATGATGGCAAAAGGCTGACCGGCACGCTGAGCCGCTTCCACCAGATCCTGGTGACGGCTGGGCAGGGCAATGGCCATGATCATTTCCGAATGGCCGATCAGGTATTCCAGCTCGGCAGCGCGCAAATCAGGATTGATTGGCACAATCGACACGCCCAGGCTGTTCAGTGCGAACCAGTGCAGGAAGAACACAGGGCGGTTCTCCAGCAGGATGCCGACGCGGTGACCGTGGCCGTAGCCAGCAGCGGCGTAACCGGCGCGCAAGGCGTCGATACGCTCCAGAGCCTGACCGTAAGTCAGCTCGCCCGCTTCAATACCGTAGATCTCGGCGGTCTCAGGCAGGGTACATACAAAGGGCTTGTCGCCCCATTTCTGGGCGGTGTCTCGAAAAGCCTGGTAGACCGTGGTGTTGGCCATCAAAAATTCTCCTGTCCTATCACATAAACAACTGGATATTGCCGAAAGGCGCGTCGCAATTGAGCAGATCCACCCGTTTCAGACGGATCTTCAAGGCGTCGTCCTGGCGCACCAGGGTGTAGGTATTCCAACCCACATAGATATCTTGGTTGTCGCCACGCGTTTCCGTGTAATGGAAGGCGCAACGCACGGTGTATTCGCCTTTTTCCTCGTCCATGCTTTCCACAGTGGGTTGCTGGAGCAGGTGATGGCTGCGGCTCTTGGGCTGCTGGGAAAAGGTACGGCGGCCTGCCAGACGTTCCACACGGATACGCAGCAAGAGCTTGTCCTCGTGCATCAGGGACGCGTGTAAACGGGCGTCCTGCTGATCGTGCACCAGCGGCATCCAGTAGTAGCCATCCTCGGTGAACAGGTCGAGCCATTGCTCGTAGCGCTGCTCATCCAGCAGGCGGGCTTCCGCATACACAAAATCGATAAGGGCCTGACGGCTGATTTCGCTCATGGTTATTCCTCTTCTTTCTTGGCCTGCTGCTCGGGCAGCATGAACTTCAACCAGGCGCGGAACTGGGCGCGCATCTGCATTTCGCTGGTGCCGTTGATCACCACGTTCTTTTGCTGGTCTTCGTCTTTTTCCACCAGACGGGCCAGGTTCATCCAGTCGCGACCACGCGACTGCAAACCGTGCTGGGCACGCTCGTACATTTCCAGGTCATCGTGACCGACCATGGAGGTCGGGGCGTTGATCAGGCGGTTGTACATCAGGGTGCGTTCCAGGAAGGTGTCAGGTGCACCCACCAGGCGGAAGGTCCAGGATTCCACCAGGGTTTTGTCAGCGGCCAGCGGCTTGAACAAACGCAAGGTCTGGATCGGGCCCTTGACCATGATGTTGGGGAAATAACAGGTGTTGTGACGCGTATCGCCCAAAATGGCTTTGGCGCGCTCCTCACCGTAGGCTTCGACCATCTGGTCCCAGTAACCCGGAATTTCGGAGTAATCAGCGTGAATGGAATTGCTCACGCCGGTATGGCCGTGACCGTTTTCCCACACGCGAATGCCCATGCCTTCGTAGAACTCGTAAGGCGACATGAAAGGAGCAAACAGCTCGACCGCCATGGGCTTGGGCGTACCTGGAGGGGCGGCTTCCCAGGCTTTAACCGCCGTACCCGCCGAGGACTCGTGCGCCACCATGGGGTGACAGGTATCGGTCTGATTATCGACCAGCATTTTCCAGTTGCACTGGTGCATGTAGCGCATCACGCCGCCGGCCACTTCCAGGCGGCCTTCGGGGGAGCGATCCACCATATTGTCGATGGTGCTCAGGGACTCGCCAAAGAATTCCTCAAAGCCAATGCCTTCATCGGCCAGTCGACAGAACACGAAATCGCGGTACACCTTGACGTTCTGTACCGCGGCCATGCCCTTGCTGCCTTCGGTGCATTCAAAGCCGGTGTTCTCGTAACCTTTCTTCAAAGGGATGGACAACAGGGAGCCGTCCGTCTTGAACGTCCAGGCGTGGTAGGGGCAACGGAAGAATTTGCCCGTGTTGCCACAGGTCTCGCCCGCCACTTGCACACCTTTGTGCGGGCAACGGTTGTAAAGCACACGGATGCTGTCATCGGTATGGCGCACCATGATGACGGACTCCGTACCGACCGTCGTGGTGTAGAAGTCGCCTTTATTGGGCACCTGGCTGGCATGGCCAACGTAGACCCAGGTATTGACGAACAAGTGCTCCATCTCCAGTTCAAACAGCTCCTGGTTGATGTACAAATCCTTGTGGACCTCGGCCTCGCGTACCAATTCGCGGATGGCCTGGGGATTATCACGATACTTTTCCATCATGTTCTCCGTCGCCCTTGGGCTTATAGATCCAGCACCAGACGCGGGGTCTTGGCGCGGGAAATACAGATCTGGATGACCTTGTTGCTGGCTTTTTCCGAATCGCTCAGGAAGTAGTCGCGGTGGTCAACCTCGCCTTCGATCACATCACAGGTACAGACGCCGCACTCGCCGCGCTTGCAGTCGATCATGGGGTCCAGGCCCTGCTCTTCCATCACGTCCACAATGGTCTTGTCAGCGGGAATTTGCAGGGTCACGCCGCTTTGGCGCAGTTCCACTTCAAAAGGCTGGTCGCCTTCCTGGGGAGCAGCCGTCACAAACAGCTCGAAGTGCACATGGTCAGTAGGCCAGCCACGTTGCTTGCAGGCTTCGATCACGGCATCAATCATGCCTTTGGGGCCGCAGACGTAAATGTGCTGGTCTTTAGACAGACCGTCGAGCAGGGTATTCAGGCAGAAACGGCCTTCGCTGTCGTCCGCGTAGTGACGCAGAGCCGGGCCGGACAGGGCGCTCAGCTCATCCAGAAAGGCCAACTGTTCCACACTGCGACCAGCATAGTGCAGCTGATAAGGGCGGCCCTGGTGATGCAAGGCAGCGGCCATGCTGGCAATGGGGGTGATACCGATACCACCGGCAATCAGCACGGTTTCGGTTTCGCCTTCAGCGGCAGCATGCAAGGGGAAATCATTCTTGGGACCAGCCACGCGCAGCGTATCGCCTACTTTCAGGCTGTGCATGAAGCGCGAACCACCCGAGCTGTTGTCTTCCAGGCGCACGCCCAGACGGTAACAGGTCGGGCCCTGTGCCGTGTCGGCGTCCAGCGAAATCAGGGAATAGCAGCGGTGATCGTTCAGATCAGGAATCTGTACCTGCAGGTGCGAACCCGGCGCAAACGCGGGCAGGGAACCGGCCTGGGCAGGCTCTAGCGTAAAACTGCGAATCAGCGGGGATGCGTTCTGGATGTCCCGGATAACGAGTTCAAAAGTATCCATCATGTGCCTACCATTGAGCATGACTACATCAATTACCCAGCCAAAAAGGCCAAGCCGTGGCATGATGTAGCGCCGCAGGGGGCAATGGGACGGTATCGCGTAACCTGAAAAAGGCTGCGTAAGGCTCGTCTACTGTCTCCGCTAAAACCGGCTGCCTGACACCAAGACTGGCTGTATGGCTGGATCTCTATTCATTCTTTTGTGAATTTATTTTATTGATGAATAGTTTACGGATAAATATATACTGCCGAATATAATGGAAAACCACTAGGTGAGAAAACAGCAGAACCGCATGGTACACAGTTCTGCCACTTCCCCACCGTTTTCTACTTACTGAGCAACCAGTGCGACCACGCGCAATGGGCTGCCGGAACCGCCTTCAATCTTCAGAGGGGCCGACATGATCAGTGCACCTTGAGGGGGCAGCTGATCCAGGTTGCACAAGCACTGCAGACCGTAGCGGTTGGCACCGTGCATCAGGGTGTGGCAAGGGTAGCCAATAGGCCAGGAGTAGGATTGGCCAGCATCGGTGTTGATGGTTTCAACGCCAAAACCGTGAACCTTGCGCTCGTGAATCATCCACTCTACCGCTTCCTGAGCTGGGCCAGGCGTGTGAGCACCGTCTTCACGCATGTTCAGGAAGGCCTCGGCGTCGTTCACGCGTTTGGACCAGTCGGTGCGAAACAGCACCCAGGCGCCTTCAGGGATACGGCCATGCTTGGCTTCCCAGTTCAACAGGAACTCGGAGGTCAGGATGAAGTCTTCGTTCTGGGCCACTTCAGCGGAAGCATCAACCACCACGGCAGGGCGCAGGAAGTTGTCGACTGGAATAGTGTCGACCGTGTTGTCTGGATGGTCCTTGCCGGAAATCCAGTGCGCAGGCGCGTCAAAGTGGGTACCGGTGTGTTCGCCACAGGTGAAGTTGTTCCAGTACCAGCCTGGACCGTTTTCGTCGTATTGGCTGATGCGCTCAATCGAGAAACCGGCAGTCTGGCCAAATTGGGGGGGCAGTTGCAAGGCGGGGAAGCTGGGAGACAGGGTCTGGGTCAGATCCACAAAACGGACCTGCTTGCTGTCGATCGCCTGGATAAAGGCTGCCAATGGGTTCGTGTCGCTCATTTCATCTCCTACTTGGGTCTTATGTCGTCGTTATCGTTGCCTGCCCTGCATGGCGCAGGATAGGGACCAGCCGTTAAAACAGCCCGCTCCTTCAGGCCCGGCACCGCCTTCCTTACAAAGGCAGCTTGCATCTTGGACCGCTGCGGCAAGGCCACGGCGGTTTTTTTGAGCAGGTCGCTTGAGCAAAGAGACCCGTCAAAAAACGGCCCCAATCCACTGGGGGAAAGGGACCGTCTTGAACCTTCTTACACTTCCTTGTCGTCCAGAACGGAGAACTCGGCAGGATTCAGGTCTGGCTGGGACGCTGCGTCGCCTTCGTAAAAGCGGGCGGGCGTCAGTGCCTTGCGGTTCACACGCAGGTCAAACACGTCAAAACGGTTGTAGTGACCAGTGATGTCGTGCATTTGACGCGGCTGGATGCAGCGCGACAGATCGATGTCGGCGTAGGCAATGCCTTCCTTGTCGATCAGTGCTTCGCCCTGAACGCGGCCATCGGGGCCAATAATGCCCGAGAACGCGCTGTTGGGACGAGCCAGCAGATCACGTGCTTCAGGATGGCTGGCCGACATGGCTTCGATGATTTCCTCGGAAACCGTCGAGCAAGCCACAACCGTAAACACCTTACCTTCAAAGCAGTGAGCAGCAGCACGCAGGCGAATCGCTTCAGCCATGTCGTAGTCTTTCGGTGCCACGGGCAAGGCGATGTAGCTGGCAACGTGTACCAGTTCACCTTGCGACAAAAGGCTGAAACGAGCCAGCGTGTTGGTGTTTTCACCGCAAGCCAAGGCACCCAGAGGGCCAATAGTGGTGTCATGCACGCGCATCGAGGACGCATCGCCGTTGGCCCAGGTCAGCTTTTCAGCCCAGGTGGGAACCAGTTTGCGGTGACGGCCCAGAATGCGACCGTCAGCGCCGATGGTGACCAGCGTGTTGTAAATGGTGCCGATGCCAACGGGACTGCGCTCGTTCACACCCAACACCACGTTGACCTTGCGCTGGCGACAAACCTGCGCAACCTTCTGGATCTCGGGACCGGGCACTTCGATGGCCGATTTGCACAGGCGCTCGAACCACGGGCTACCGTCGATCGGGTTCATCACCCAGCTCCAGTAGGGGTAGCCAGATACAAACACTTCGGGGAAGGCGATCAGCTCGGCACCGTTATCGGCCGCTTCGTTGATCAGGCGACATACTTTTTCAATAGTCGCATTCGTATCCAGGAACACGGGCGCTGCCTGAACGGCGGCGGCCTTGAACTGACGCAATTCCAGCATCATGCTCTCCTTTACTTAGTTTTGGGGGGTGACGTCCACGATGGGGTGGCGCAGTTCGCCAATGCCTTCAACCACAGCGTGCACTACGTCACCAGGCCACATCCACTCTTGAGGATCACGGCCAGCGCCCACGCCTTCTGGGGTACCGGTAGCGATGATGTCACCGGGTTCCAGCGTGATGCCGGCGCTGATGTCAGCGATCAGGTCGTTCACGTTGAACAGCATGTGCTTGGTGTTGGAGCTTTGCTTGGTCACACCGTTCAGAGTCAGGCTCAGGTTCAGGTTGTGCGGGTCGGTCAGCTCGTCAGCGGTCACGATCACGGGGCCGAAAGGAGCGTAGGTGTCCTGGCCTTTGGAGTAGATCCACTGACCGGCACGACGGCAGTCGCGGGCGCTCACGTCGATCATGACGGAGTAACCGAACACGTACTTCAGGGCGTCTTCTTTGGCCACGCGCTGAGCACGGGTGCCCATGATCACGGCCAGTTCAACTTCCCAGTCCATTTGCTGAGTGATGTTCTTGTTGTGCTCGATGGCATCGCCAGGGCCAACCACGGTGGTTGGTGGCTTGGAGAAAATCACGGGCTGCTTGGGCAGCTCTTTGGAGGTGTCCAGAGTACGGCTGGATTCGGCCACGTGTTCCACGTAGTTCAGGCCGATACCAAAGATGTTCTTGCGTGGGCGTGGGATAGGAGCCAACAGCTTGACGTTGGCCAGAGGCAGCGCCACACCAAAAGGCATATCGTCGGCGTAGGTTTCCAGCAAGCGAGCCGTGGAAGTCACAGCGGCTGGGCCCAGGTCGATGAAATCGAGCATATTGTCAGGCAGCATGTGGCCTGTGGCGTCGCCCAGGTAACCCAGGTCAACCACCAGATCGCCCACAATGGCACCCAAGCGGCCAGCGGCAGCAACTTCACTACGGTACGTTACAAGACGCATTTCTATCTCCAGATTGGGCCATCTTGTGCAGATGGCTTGAATAAATCGGGTCGGCCCGCCTTGGCAGGCCGTCCAAATAAGTTAAACAAGTAGTCTTACAGCAGGACCTGATGGCCGCCGTTCTCTGCCAGCGCTTCTTCGCGGTACAGATTCAGGGCACGCATCACGGGCAGGTCATGGAACGAGAACAGGCAAGCGTCCTCGGACGAAGAACCGTTCACGTGCTCGTGGAACATCCAGGATGGTACGCAGAAAATGTCGCGTTCGCGCCAGTCAAAGCGTTTGCCATTGATGATGGAATAGCCTTCACCCTTGGCGCATTGGTAAATGATGCTGCCGGTGTGACGGTGGGCCTTGGTGTGCTCGCCAGGGCGCAGCATTTGCATGCTGGCACCAATGGTGGCCATGACAGGGCCGCCGGTCAGCGGGTTGATGTAGTCCATGATGACGCCATCAAAGGGGCTGCCGTCCGTAACCTTGGCGTAGGCCGACAAGGCTTCGTAGGTGGGCTCCCACTCGTACTTGAGCAGGGGCGAGTACGGTTTTTGCCAGTCGTGCAAGGTGGGCTTCAGACCACGACCACCCCAGATACCCACCGCGTCGTTGACGGGGTGCGTAATGGCCTGGGTCAGATCCGGGTGAACCGCGTAGAAACCGGCTTCCAGGGCGTTGACCAGCGGAATGTCCAGACCGTCTTGCCAGATGCAAGGCAGGCCGTCAGCTTCCACACCGTGCTCGTGCCAGCAACCGTTAGGCGTCAGCACGAAGTCGTTGGCGCCCAAGGTCATCTTGTGGCCGTCCACGATGGTGTAGGCACCGCGGCCTTCCATGATGAAACGCAGGGCCGAGGAGGAGTGCGCATGTGCGGAAGCCGCTTCACCCGGTTTCATGACCTGCAAACCGGAGTACAGCCAGCCCACCGCCGCCGAAACTTCCTGGCGACCGGGGTTGTTCAGGTAAATCACACGACGACCGGCCTTTTCAGGGCTGACCAGATCCACCGAACGCAACACGTAATCGCGCAGGTCGCGGTAGCGCCAGACCACAGGCACGGATTCGGACTTGGGCTCCCAGGGCTCGATCTTGTTGGCCACGGTCCACAGGGCACCGGCCTCAAACTGAGTCAAATCCTGGTAGTACTTCACCAATTCGGGCGTGTCCTCAACATCTGCACGACCGAGCACGCTTTCGCGGTGGGTGTCAAAACGTTCTTCCGACATGATGCTGTCTCCTTTCGTGTTTTATGACTTGGCAGGGCCGTCCTGGGCCACTGGCGCACGTTTGATTTGGCGCTGCAACCAGTCCTTGCCCCATTCGTACTGAACGGGCCAGGCCAGGTCGGTGTAACCCAGCTCCGCAGCCTGACGTTGTGGCCAGTTCGCGTCGGCCAGAAAGCCTCGCGACAGGGCGCACAGGTCAGCACGGCCTGCAGCAATAATGCTGTTGGCGTGATCCGCTTCCATGATCGAACCCACCGCCATGGTGGCGATACCGGCTTCGTTACGGATACGGTCGGAGAATGGCGTCTGGTACATGCGGCCGTAAATTGGCTGCTGCTCCAGCACCACTTCACCCGAGGACACGTCGATCAGATCGGCACCGGCTTGCTTGAACAGGCGGGCAATTTCCACACCGTCGTCCGCCGTGTTGCCACCTTCGGCCCAGTCTGTTGCCGAGATACGCACCATGATGGGCTTGTTCTCTGGCCAGACGGCACGGATAGCGGCAAACACTTCCAGCGGGTAAGCCATGCGATTTTCCAGACTACCACCAAATTCATCACTACGCTGATTAGTCAGCGGCGAGATGAAGCTGGACAAGAGGTAACCGTGGGCGGCTTGCAATTCGATGCAGTCAAAGCCAGCCTGGTCAGCGCGCTTGGCGGCGGCCACAAAGGCGTCACGAATTTCGTCCATCTGGGCACGGGTGATCTCGGCAGGCACGGCAGTGACGCCAGCCTGGTAAGGCAGGGCGGAAGCCGACACCAAAGGCCAGTTGCCTTCAGCCAGCGGCTGATTGGCTTTTTCCCAACCCAGCTGCGTCGAACCGCGACGGCCAGCGTGGCCCAGTTGCACACCGATCTTGGCACCCTGTTCGTGGGCGAAAGCCACCACAGGTTTCCAGGCATTGGCCTGCTCGTCGTTCCACAGACCGGTACAACCGGGAGTGACACGACCTTCAGGCGTCACGGCCGTCATTTCAGCCATGATCAGGCCAGCGCCACCCATGGCGCGGCTGCCGTAATGCACCTGGTGCGTCGCACCGGGCATGCCGTCCTTGGCGCTGTACATCAGCGTGGGCGAGAGCACGACACGGTTCTTCAACTGCATGTCGCGCAGCTTGAAGGGCGTGAACATGGGCGAGGGGGCCTTTTCACCGTCGGCCAGCTTCATGCCAGCTTCGGTCGCCATCCAGCGCTCGTATTTTTCCAGCCAGGCCGCGTCACGCATACGCATGTTCTCGTGCGAGATGCGCTGCGAACGGGTCAGCATGGAGTAGGTGAACTGCTCGGGCTTCATATTGGCGTAACGGGCCACGTTCTCGAACCATTCGGTCGAGTTGCGGGCGGCGTTCTGAATGCGCAATACGTCCACGCTACGAGCGGCTTCGTAATCTTTCAGGGCCTCTTCCATGGACTCGTGGTCCATGTGCTGGGCCAGCGTAATGGCATCTTCCAGGGCCAGCTTGGTGCCGGAACCGATGGAGAAGTGAGCGGTGTGAGCGGCATCGCCCATCAGCACCACAGGAACCTTCTTGCCGGTGCCGTAATCTTGCCAGTGCACCCACTTGTTGCAGATAACGCGTGGGAAGCGGATCCAGATGGCCGAACCGCGCAGGTGAGTCGCGTTACTGATCAGCTTGTTGCCATCCAGGTGGTCGGCAAACAGCTTCTCGCAGTAGGCAATGGCCTCTTCCTGCGACATTTCGCCAATACCGGCTTTCTGCCAGGTCTCTTCAGGCGTTTCCACGATGAACGTGGACAGGCCATCCTGGAAGCGGTAGGCGTGAGCCTGGAACCAGCCGTGCTCGGTTTCAACAAAAATGAAGTTGAAGGCGTCGAACACTTTTTCCGTACCCAGCCACACAAAGCGGCAGTTACGGGTGTCGATATCGGGCTGGAACACGTCTTCGTAGCGGGTACGAATGGCGCTGTTGATGCCGTCAGAAGCAATCAGGATATCGGCGTTGTACTTGCGGGCCAGTTCAGCTTCGTCCGTGACCACGGTCTCGAACACCAGCTTGACGCCCACTTCTTCACAGCGAGCCTGCAGGATGTTCAGCAATTTCTTGCGACCAATCCCGATAAAGCCATGACCGCTGGAGCGCACGGCGCTACCCTTGAAATGGCACTCAATGTCGTCCCAGTGGTTGAACGCGTCACCGATGGTCTGCGCGGACACAGGGTCAGCTTCACGCAGGTTTTCCATGGTCGCGTCCGAGAACACCACACCCCAGCCAAAGGTGTCGTACGGTCGGTTGCGCTCGATGACAAAAACCTCGTTCTGAGGGTTTTGCAACTTCATCAGCAAACCGAAATACAAGCCGGCTGGGCCTCCGCCAATACATACGATATTCATGATATGTCCGTATGGTCTGAATACATGCTTCTGAGCATAGTATATTTATTAATAAATATTATACAAGTCAACTATTTAAATCAAAAAAAATACCTGACCTGCACACTGCCTGCTACTACTTCAAACTAGATCAAGCCTTGCTGCTTTCTGGCTGGGCAATCACATACTCTTGCATGGGGTTGCGCAGGAAATCAGGGATAGGAATACCCAGGTGCGTCTCCAGCGAGGTGGTCACCACGGTCTGGCGCACTTGCATACGCAACACACCGTCTTTACCGATGCAGCGCAACAGCAGCTTCAAGGAGCTATTGCCAATGCGTTCCACACCCAGGCTCATCACCACATCATCACCCATACGGCTGATGGACTTGAACTCGGCTTCGATATGCACCGAGGGCATGCCCACCCGTTTGCTGGCGATCATGTTGTGAAAACCCTCGGGGGTCATGGAGTCGATCCATGCTTCCATCAGGTCGTTAAACATCACAAAGTACTGCGGATAAAAAACGATACCCGCTGGATCGCATTCCGAAAAACGGATGCGATGTTCTTGTTCGTACAGCTTGGAAACCATGTTGTAGACACCTTTTTAGCAAGTGTTTTGTGCGCCTGTTCGTGACGCTATCCGCATCCTGCCTGGTTTACAGGCCTGGCAGGATGCACCTTATGCTAGCCAGCAGCGCTTTGCAGATGGACCCGCAACAGGCCCAGATGCTGATGGATGTGCACGACCTCTTCCGTGCCCAGACCTTCAAACATTTCCGCAATCCAGTCGCTGTGGGCCTGGGCCATCGCCTCGAAACTGCTCTTGCCCTTGGGGGTGAGACGCAACACCCAAGCACGTCGGTCGGTGGGGCTGCTCTGGCGAGACACCATGCCCTCGCGGGCCAGCTCGTCAGTCAGTCCGGTAATATTGCCGCCGGTTACCATCAGATAGCGCGACAATTCGCCCATCTTCAGGCCCTGCGGGTAACGATACAGCTGGGCCATATAGTCGAAACGGGCCAGCGAAATATCAAAATTCTGGCGCAAGCGGCGACGGATTTCGTCTTCGATCTGCTTGGTGCAGGTCAGCATGCGCAACCACAATTTCAGGCTGGCGGGGTCCTTTGGACCGACGCGGCCTTCAAAGCCGGCATCAGCCGGTTCTACCAAAAATTCGAGTGCTGCTTCGCTTTGATTCATATTGTTTTTCCCCCAAGCTTTGGCTAATTCAGTTTGACCAACAGGCGGGATATTCTTGCTTGAACAAGTGGCCAAGTAGACACGGGATGTCTGGCTTTCAGGGCCTTGGTCGCAGTGCCAATCCGAATTTATATTCTACTATGAATATTTTAGAAATAAAGTATTTGGCGGGATAAAAACGCTTCCTCAAGGGTTTTCACCAAGGCCGCCCGAAAGCGGCCCGGTGTTGCCCTTACACCAGTGCGTACTGGCGCAGTGCAGCCTCCAGCTTGACGCCGTGCTCGTCGGCCAAAGCCGCATCGCGCAAGGCACCCAAAATGGCAGGTGACAGGGTGCTGGGGTTGCGCTCCAGAGCCGACATCACGGTCTGGTAGTTACGCAAGCCACGGGCATGGGTATCGCCATACCCTTTGACCAGACGCTGGCACTGGGCAATTTCCAGAGCCAGGGCCGGATGGGCATCGGCAGCCTGTTCAATCTGCTTCAGCCAGCCCTCAATACGCTGCTGCTCAGCCTGGTAGCGCAACGTACGACGACGCCAGCGCTTGAAGCCCGAGAGCAGGTACAAGGGAATGAAGCCGCGCACCGAGCTGGTTTGAATCACACGACCGGATTTGGTCTGGGATTTCACCAGCTTGTTGCCCCAGGTAGGACGCATCAACCAACGGCCTACGCTGGCAAACGGCAGGATTTCGCTGATTTCTTCCACACGGGGGTGCATGTATTCATTGATCGCCACGATCTGGCCGTCGGCAGCGCGCACTTCTTTATGCACACGGTCAAAACGGCTCGAGCGGGTTTTCAGTTCAGCCACGCGAATGGCGTCCTCGTAAGACATCCACAGCGCCAGGTAGCGGCCGGTTTCGCGGATCAGGGCCACATCGTCAGGGCGGGCAAACTGGCTGATCTTTTTCAGGCGGTCCAGGTACAGATTGGCGTAGGCCACGTCCTGGAAGTCCAGAACACGACGCACACCTTCCACCACGATAGGCTGGGCCTGCGCGGGTACTTCGGCACGGACGCGGTCAATCAGCTTGGCCACCGCAGGATCGCGGGGGGCCAGCGTCGCCATATCAACCGGCTTGTTTTCCGAATCGGCTTTACCTGCATCACCTTCCGCAACACGGGCGTAAGCGGCACCAAAAGCCTTCAAGCTGGGCTTGACGCCCACACCACCGCGCTCGATGGTCTGTTCAAACTGCGAACGGCTAAAGGGCAGCACGCCGGTGCTGGCCAATGCGCCAAACAGCACGGCGGAAATCACGCTGCCCGAATCCTCGGCCGCTTTTTCCATATTGAAGTACACAAAACGCTTGGCAGCCTGGGTTGCGTGCGCAATCAGGGCGTTGTCGTCCACACGGCCATCGCCCATGGCCGATTTTTCGGCAATGGAATAGACACGGTGGGTGGAAGCGATCAGCGTGGTGCGGTCCTCTGTCACCAGGCCACGTTGTACGGCGCGACCGGCTTCCATGAGTTCGGAAGCCAGCACCACGTCCACGTCACCGGGCATGGGCATCAGAGCCAGCACAGGCTTTTTGCCATCCACGGCGGCCGAGTGCGGGAACAGTTCCACGTAGTAAATCGTGGCGCCGGTACGCTGGGCCACGCCCGGCACCGAGGTGGTCTGTGCAAAGTAGCCGTTTTGTTCGCCCAGGTTGACGATCCAGTCGGCCAACACGCCGCCGCCTTCGCCACCCATGGCCAAAATAGCAATCTTGATTGGTTTGATCTGCATGATAAAAATCTCTACGGGTGTGCTTAGAAGGCCAGACGTTCACGACGGGCAGCGTCACGACGCTGCAACCAGCCGATAAAGCTACGGCGGGTTTTTTCGCGGAACTTGTCCCAGCCAGTCGGGTTGCTGACTACTTGTGCACGGTAGAAAGACGGGCACAGAATCGCCGCGTGGGAAACCTCACCACACAGACCGCAACCCACACAACTGTTCATCACGTTCGCCACCGGATCCTGACGCAGAGCGTCCGGATTGGGGCGAATCGACAGCGAAGGGCAACCGGACAAGCGGATGCAGGAGTGATCGCCGGTACACGTATCCGGATCCACACCAAAACGCTCGCGCACTACGCGTTCGCCCGCCGCCACGGCTTTACGCACCTGGCCTTTCTCGCGGCGCTGACGGTTCAACATACATTCGCTTTGCGCCACCAGCACCTTGGGACCTTTTTCCTTGGTCGTCAGGGCTTCACGCAGGGTTGCCGTCATGGTCTTCAAGTCGTAGGTGCGACGTATCATGCGCAGCCATTCCACACCGACGCCACGCGCGGCTTTCTCGATCAGGTGACCGGTACTGCGCGTTTCGTTCTTGGCCTTGGAGGACAGAATGTCCTGACCGCCCGTAGCCGCGGTGTAGCTGTTGTCGATCACAATGGTCAGGTTGTCGCTGCGGTTGAACACGGCGTTGGCAATACCACTGGTCAAACCGTTGTGCCAGAAACCGCCGTCACCCATGACCGAGATGGCACGCTTGTCCGAATCCACGTTCAAGGCGGCCGAACCGGCGCCACCCAGGCCATAACCCATGGTGGTGTTGCCCAGGTTGAAGGGCGGCAGAATGGAGAACAGGTGACAGCCAATGTCGGCCGACACGTGGTGCTCGCCCAGCTCGCGCTCCACCAGCTTCAAAGCGGTAAAGATAGGACGCTCGGGACAGCCGGTACAAAACCCTGGCGGACGGGCGTGAACGTTCTCGTCCAGGCTGCCCAAGGGTTTGACTTCAGCCGCTTCCACTTCCACCAGGCTGGCCTGCTCAGCTTTGGGACGCTCCACGGTCTCGACTTTCATCGGGATCACGCGTGGTTTGCGGGCTGGCAGGGGCTCGATGCGCTCGTATTTTTCCATGAAGGCACGCAGGCCTTTCAACATGGTGGCGGTGTTGTACTCACCGGCCAGAGGCAACAGATCCTTGCCGTGCAAGGTCACGTCCACATTGTGACGACGCACGATGTCGGAGATGTTCTGTTCAACAAAGTTGGGCTGACCTTCTTCCAGCACCAGCACCGCACGCTTGCCTTCACAGAAGCGGACGATTTCAGATTCGATCAACGGGTAAGCCACGTTCATCACGTACATCGGCACTTTGGATTCGCCGAACACGTCGGCCATATCCAGGTGTTCCAGAGCACGGATCACGGTGTTGTAGCCACCGCCCTGAACGATCAGACCGACGTCATCGGTGCCATCAGCAAAGAATTCATTCAACTGACGCTCTTCGATGAACTTGACGGCATTAGGCCAGCGCTGTTCGATCTTTTCTTTTTCGTGCAGGAAACTGGCGGGCGGCAACACGATACGGTTGATATCGCGTGTGGGCTGCTCCATCGCTTCTTTGATGGTGAATTTGGCGCGGCGGTTATCCGAGGCCACAAACTGACCATGCACGTGACAGGCGCGAATACGCAGCTGCAGCATCACGGGGGTGTTGGACGCTTCGGACAGGTCAAAGCCGTCTTTTACCGCCTGCACGATACAGGGCAGGTTGGGACGGGGGTCCAGCATCCACATTTGCGATTTCATGGCAAAAGCGTGGCTGCGCTCCTGCATGATGGACGAGCCTTCGCCGTAGTCTTCGCCCACAATAATCAACGCACCGCCCTTGACCCCGCCAGAGGCCAGGTTGGCCAGCGCGTCCGAGGCCACGTTGGTACCCACGGTTGCTTTAAAAGTGATGGCGCCACGCAGCGGGTAGTTAACCGACGCAGCCAGCGTTGCCGCCGCCGTTGCCTCGCTGGCACTGTTTTCAAAACGGATTCCGTTCTCTTGCAAGATGTCCTGGGCATCTGCCAGCACGTCCATCAAGTGCGAGATAGGCGCACCCTGGTAACCGGCCACGTAGGACACGCCCGATTCCAGCAGGGCCTTGGTCACCGCCAGGATGCCTTCGCCACTGAATACGTCTCCATCACCCAGGCGCAGCTTTTTGACTTCTTCGACAAACGATCGCTCAGCCATTTTTCTTTCCTTACTTACCGCTCATTGTGAACATGGTATTTATTTTCATCGGAATATGTTTATATCTCAACATATCCATTCTCATGGTTTTCCCTAGTAAAGTAGCTAAATTATTTGCGACACGCGAGCGGACAGCTTGGTTATAGTGAGCCCTGTTGCTGCCTTGCGGCACCCATTAGCCTGTAATGACAATAAGCACCATGAGCCCCACCGAACACGACACCGTCTTTGTCGAAAACTACCTGCCCGCCTTGTTGGCCCAGGCAAGCCAGCTGATCTCTGCCGAATTCCATGAAGTGGTGCTAAGCAACGGTTTGTCCATTTCCGAATGGCGTGTGCTGTCCACCCTGTCCGGCGCGGGCGAAGTGAGCATCGGCCATCTGGCTCGCATTGCCACCACCAAGCAACCCACCGTCACGCGCTTGCTCGATCGCCTGGAAAAGCAAGGTTTGCTGCGCCGCGTGGCCCACGATGTGGACCGTCGCATCACCTTGGTACGCATCACCGAAGAAGGCCAGACGCTGATCTCCGGCCTGATTGCCAAGGCCCGCCTGCACGAGCAGGAAGTGGTGCAGCGCCTGCAACCGCTGGATGTCGGCGCCCTCAAAACCACCTTGCGGCGTCTGATCTCCGAGCAGCACGACTACAACGATCAGTAAAACGCAGCCCGCCCGGCCACACTATCGGTTCTAACCCTGCATAGCGCGGGCTTGGCGTTCTGAACCTGGTCTGTAGCGACTTCCAGATTCAAGAGACACCACACACGCCTCACCTGAACGGGGCGTGTGTGGTGTTTTTTTATCCTTTCCAACCTTGAGGATTCACAGAGCCATAACCGTCAGCAGCCAGGCTACTGATCAGATGTATGGCTCTGCCAGATAGCCCATTACTCAGGCTGAATGCCCAGGGTAGGGATCAGCTCGGAATAGACCTTGGAGTCGTTCTGCACGCGCTCCAGCGTCTGGGCCGGGGTGGTGAAGAACTGGGCCAGACCACGGCTCTTGAAGGCAGCCTGCATTTCGGGGGTCTTCAGGGCAGCATCCACCTTTTCCTGAATTTCTTTCACGGTGTCATCCGGCGTGGTGCCGGGGGCAAACAGCGCAAAAGTCGTCGTCGGAATGCTGTTGGCATGGCCACCTGCTTCCTGCACCGTCGGCACATTTGGCAGCAGTTCAGTACGCTTGTCAGCGCCTACCGCCAAGACTCGCACCTTGCCGCCATCTACGTGCTGGGATGCCAGAATGCCACCGACCAGCATGGCATCTGTCTCACCGCCCAGAATGGCGTTTGTCGCCGGGGCCATGCCCTTGTAAGGGATGTAGGTGAAGTTCACCCCTTCTTCACGGGCCAGCAAGCCCATACCCAGGTGCGTGACGTGTCCACGGCCACCGGTGCCCACATTGGTATCACCATTGGCTTTCTTGGCCTGGGCGATGAATTCCTTGTAGTCCTTGGCCGGGAAATCATTACGCACCAGCAGATACAGGTTCACGCCAGCGACTGTGGTGACCGGCTTCAGGTCCTTTTCCCATTTGTAGGGCAGGTTGCTGTAAAGCAGCGGGTTGGTCGATACCGCCAGGCTATCGACCATCAGCAGGGCCGAGCCGTCCCCCTTGGCTTTGGCGATATTGTCAGTACCGATAATGGCGTTGGCGCCCGGACGGTTTTCAATCACAAAGACCTTGCCGGTGGCCTTGTTCAGATGCACACCCAGATCGCGGGCCAGAATGTCAGGCTCGGTGCCGGGTGGGTAGGGGACCACAATACGCACCTGGTCCGTAGTCGGCCAGGCGGCTTGAGCCATCATCGGGGCCAAAGCACCCACACCTGCCAACAACAGGGCCAGCGTCGTATTTTTAAGCTGCTTCATTGTCCACTCCTTATCGTTATTGATTGCGGCCCGCCACCGACTGGTAGCCCCCCGCAGCGCATTTACCATCGTCCAATCAAGATATTCATCATGCGCTCGTGCGCATTGGTACGATCCTCTACCGCAGCCCAGCTCTCGCTGGCACGCCCTTTCAGGGTGTCATGCCAGTCCAGCAGGCCTTCTTTCATCCGCCGACAAACCGCTGCATACGCCGGATCTGCGCCCAGGTCGTGCAGCTCGTCAGGGTCTTGCTTCAAGTCGAATAATTGTGGCCGATAGCCTTGCCAATGTATGTATTTATAGTCGCTATCGCGCAGCATCAGGCCACGACATTCATCCACGCCACGGCCCAGAATCTGGCGGGCTTCCCGATAGGCGTAATCCAGGCTGGCCACGGTGTACTCACGCGCCCAATCGGACTGGCCGTGCAACAGGGGAATCAGCGAGCGGCCTTCCACCCGGTGTTCCTGGGCGGGCAGGTGCAAGGCATCCAGAATCGTAGGGGTGACATCCACGCACTCGACAAAAGCTTCACTGCTTTGACCACGTGTGACATTCGCTGAAGTCCGTGGATCAACCACGATCAGTGGAACGCGTATGGCGTTTTCAAAGAAATACTCTTTCTCGCCCAGCCAGTGATCGCCCAGCAAATCGCCGTGATCAGAACTGAAAATAATCAGGGTGTCTTTCAGGCGGTCTTGCTGTTCCAGCATGTCCAGCAAACGGCCGACTTCATCATCGATCTGTTGAACCAGGCCCATATAGACAGGCTTGATCGTGCGCCAGACCTCGTCCTGGGCAAAGGACAGGGACTCTTCATGCTGCTGATAGGCCGCATGCACGGGGTGTGCATTCTGGCGCTCGTGCTCTGCACGCAAGGGCGTACAGGCGTCTTCCGCGCCAAAGCGGTCGTGGTAAGGCGCTGGCGCTTTATAAGGCCAGTGCGGTTTGATGAAAGACAGATGCAAGGCCCAGGGCTCTTCGCCTTTGGCCGTGATGAAATCCATGGCCCGCTGGGTGAAGTAGGCGGTTTCAGAGTCCTGCGCCTGTACCCGTGCTGGCAGGCTGGCATTACGCATGTACCAACCGGAGGCAAACTGACCCTGGGCATCCTGGCTGCCAATCACATAGTCTTCCCAGGGACGCTCGCTGTCGTAACCCTGAGCCTGCAAATACTGGCGGTATTCACTATCCGGGCCCATTTCAAAGTGACCGTCATAGCGTTCAATCGCCGTAAAGCCGCCTTGCCAGAAGCGCTCGGCCGCCTCGGGCTGAACCTGGAAGCGTCGGGCATTGGCCCCGGCCGGGTCCGGCACGTGATGGGTCTTGCCCAGCAGATGGCACTCTCGCCCGGACTGGGCCAGATAATCGCCCAGATACAGCTCGTCGATGGGGTGGGGAACGCGATTCCAGGTGACCCGGTGCGACAAGGGATAGCGGCCGGTGTAATACGAGGCCCGCGACGGGCCACAGACGGCAGAGTTCACATAGGCACGATCAAAGCGTACACCCATGGCGGCCAGACGATCCAGATTGGGGGTCTTTAATGCGCCCCCAGGGGCATAACAGGACAGGTGGTCTGCACGTAACTGGTCACACATGATGAACAGCACATTCTTGATCTCTAAAGACACCTGACTGGGCTGAGCCTGATCCATGTCCGCCTCAAAAAAAACCGGGTCCGGGCCCGCGTAGAACCCGACGCCACAAAAGGAGTAGGCCATGTGTAAGCAAATGCATAACAGACCCGCTTATGCCTCAGATTATTACCGCAGTCTGAGAATAATTTTTGAATAATCTGATGGTTTAGGTATAAACCAGTAGACTCGGCCAATGCCCGATGTTGCGCTCCACTGACACGCCGCAGCATGGTTAGAATAAAGAACCAACAACTCCGCTTCTACGAGGGCACATGAATAGTCTAAGACGCATGCTGCAAATTCTGGACTTGTACGGTGCAGACACTCCGGTTCTGGATGTGGAAACCATCTGCGCTCGCTTGAATTACCCTCCCGCGACAACCTATCGCTACCTGAAAGAGTTATGCACTAGCGGCCTGCTGATACGCAGTCCCGAAGGTTACGCGCCGGGGCCCCGGTTTATAGAAATGGATCTGCTGATCCGCGAATTTGATCCGCTGGTCAGCCGTTGCCGCCCCTTGCTGCGTTCGCTGGTCGAGCAGACCGGACTGGACGTCCTGATCGGCCAGCAATATGGCGAACGCATATTGACCACCCATCAGGAAACCGGGCCGGAGCGTTTCGAGCTGCTGTTTGGCCGGGGCCGCACCATGGATATGTTCCGCAGCTCCACAGCCCGTATCGTCACGGCTTATCTGCCCACCCGCCATCTGCGCCGCTTGTACGAGAAAAATCAGGAGATTGATTATGTACAGCGCCTGGGCAAGGAATGGCCGGTGTTTTCCGCCCATATGCAGGAACTGCGCCGTGCGGGCTATTGCATCACCAAAGAGCAGATCAATCCGGGCATAGGCGGTATTTCCGCGCCTATTTTTGATGATGCCAAACGTATCTTCGGCAGCCTGACCTTGTTGGGTACGCTGGAACGCTTTGAGGCGATCAGCCCCGAAGCGCTAGCCAGCCTGATCCAGCCCGCTGCACGCGCCGTTAGCCGCGCCCTGGCCCAAGTCTGAGGGCTGAGTGCCCCCAGGAACCAAGCCGCGCCTGATCAAGCATCAGTTCGCGGCTTTGTCTTGGCCTGTTTCCGCCCTTTCTTTTTCTCCGGCACCACCACTTTCACTGGCGGATGGTTCACCACCCCAAACGGAATATGCACGGACGGCAAGGTCTGCGCGGTGGGAATCAGGTGGGTGGTCTGGTCATCAAAGAAAATATGGGGCTGCAAAACCTCCAGCACCCGACGTTTTTCAATGCCACCCAGAAAGAAGGCCTCGTTCACCTCGATACCCCAACTGCGGATGGTATTGATGACACGCTCGTGAGCCGGCGCATTGCGTGCCGTCACAATCGCAATCCGCAGACGCGGCACATAGCTGGCATCCTGCTCCTGACGCAATTGCTCCACTTCCTGTATATGCGCCAACTTCAGCAAAAACGTCTGTAACAGGCCGGGATTATGCGGTTTTTGCACCAAACGCACTTCATGCTCGAAAAAGGCCGGCAAACCACCTTCCTGCTGATACACGCGCTCGGACTCGTCGTCCGCGATCACCCCGTCAAAGTCGAAAGCCACGCGAATGGGCTGGTCGTCATAAGCATCCTCGTAAGAAGAATTCAGAACCTGACCTGCGGGATAGCCTTGCTGCACCGCCCGATGCACGTCTTCCTGATTAGCCGACAGAAACAGGCTGATGGACAGCGGCTGGATGTAAGGGCTGGGGTCGCCCCCTTGCAGAAACACCGCCCGCGTAATGTCCAGATCATGATGGCGAATGGAATTCATCACCCGCAAACCTGTATTGGGATCATTACGGGACAGCAGCACGACCTCGACCAAGGGATCGTCGGGCGATAGATCATTCAGGGCCAGCAAGCGCCGAATGAAGGAAAAAGCCACGCCCGGCTTCAGGGGCTCATGCTCGCGCGCCAGCTGGTAATCACGATACGCTGCCTCACCTTGCTCCAGAAAGACCTGATGGGACTGGCTCAGATCAAACAAAGCGCTGGAAGCCAGCCCAATCACCAGCCGTTTCTCCAGGTCATACGCCATGCACACCGCTCCCCAAATCCGCAAAAAAAACCAGCATACCAAAACGCTAAGCCGGCACTGGTACTACCCAAGCAGAACAAAGCCTACTAAAGTGCAAACACCATCACCTTCGTGAAAGCTTGCCGCCATGCAACCCTCAAAAAGCTATACCCTTGTTCTGGGCAATCCCCATTATTCGTCCTGGTCCTTGCGCCCCTGGTTATTAATGAGCCACTTGGGCATAGACTTTGACGCACGCTGGTTCAATTTTGGCCCCTCCTTCAGCACCCTGGCTTTCCATGAAATGGCACCGGCGGGCCAAGTACCTGTGCTACACACCAATGGGCAGATCATTTGGGACAGTCTGGCTATTGCCGAATACCTGGCCGAACAGCATCCCGGCGTCTGGCCCATAGACCCCATTGCCCGCGCCTGGGCGCGCAGCGCCAGTGCAGAAATGCACGCCAACTTTTCCTCGCTACGGAATCTCTGCCCCTTTGCCGTCGCCCTGCGCGCCCACCACCATCAGCAGGACATGCGTCTGCAAGGCGAGCTGGAACGCCTGCAAACCATCTGGCAAGAAGGCTTGAGCCGTTTTGGCGGCCCTTTCCTGGCCGGAGAGCGCTTTAGTGCCGTCGATGCCTTTTACGCTCCCGTGGTATTTCGCCTGCAAACCTATGGTCTGAAACTGGACGAAGCCTGTCAGGACTACATGAATCGCATACTGGAATTGCCTGCCATGCAGCGCTGGCACCAGATGGCCTGTCAGGACACTTGGCGCGACCCGGACCACGAAGCCGAAATTGTGCGTGTGGCTGATATACATCTGGATTTACGCCAGCCAGCCTAGTGTCAGCGAATTGCCATGTCAGTGCAGACACGAAAGAGTATCCTTGATGGTCCCGAATGATTTCGCTGTCAAGGATTGCGCCGTATGGGCGATACGTACTTTCGCACTACAAACTACCATTTCACCGATCTGGACCCTCAGGCACAGGCCGCTTATGTAGACTCGCTGGCTGAACAAGCCCGGGCCAACAGCGCCTGTTTACGCTTCGATGTATTGCGCAAAGACCAGCCCCCAGGACAATGGGTGCTGCATGAAAGCTGGCGAGACTCCCAAAGCTGCAAGGACTTTCACGCCAGCACCCCCGCTCAGACCCTGCAAAAAGCACGGGTCGAACAGAACCTGAACCATCCAGCCCAGCAAAAGGCTGCTGACAAGCCTGCGGCTGCGCGCCCGGCGTGCAAGAAGAGCAAGTGGGACCCCTACGTGTGGATCAGTATCGCCATGTGTATCGGGGTGATGGGCACGGCCCTGGCCAGCCCGCTATACCCGCTGTATCAGGACCGCTGGGACCTGAACGCCAGTCACATTACCCAACTGTACGTGGCCTATATGGCCGCTGGTTTGACGGGCCTGCTGTTTCTGGGCCGCTTGAGCGACATGAAAGGCTTTATGCCCGTGCTGCGTACCGGCCTGATTCTGGTGACCAGCGGCGTCACCCTGTCCGCCTTTGCCTGGGATGTAGGCAGCTTTGTGTTCAGCCGCATCATGATCGGGATGGCCTCCAGCATGATTGTGACTTCAGCCTCCATCGGTCTGGGGCAATTTAACCGGGGCGGAGACGTGCAACGCGCTGCCGCTACCACCTCACTGATGCTGGCCTTTGGTTTTGGCCTGGGCCCGGTCGTAGGCGGCCTGATTGCACAGTGGGTGCCAAATCCACTGTTCTCCAGCTATATCCCCTCCATGGCCCTGGGTGTGCTGGCCATCTATGCCCTGTTTCAGATCAAGCCCATTGCCAGCAAACAGCCGGTACCGCAAAAGACCAACTGGCGTACCTGGATGCCGCGCCTGACACTGCCCGCCACCCATCTGCGCCGCCCCTATCTGATTGGCTGCTTGTCCGCCTGTTGCGCCTTTGCCATGTTCAGCCTGTTCGCCTCTCTGGCGCCCAGCTTCATGGCGCAAATGGTGCCTTGGCACGGCCCGGCCACCAGCGGCTTTTCCATCGGGATTATTCTGTTCCTGTCCTCGGGCTTCCAGCTGCTGATCCGCCGCTGGCCCGCCAAGCGCAGCGTCATCGTGGGCCTGCTGTCCTTTACCCTGGCCTGTATCGCCTTGCTGATCAATCTGTGGGCCAGTTCCTCGTTGTTATTCATCCTGTGCGTGCTGCTGACCGCCTTTGGCCACGGCCTGTGCATGTACGGCGGCATGTCTATCGTGCAGCGTGTCTCGCCACCGCATCAGCGTGCCGGTCTGACGTCTACCTACCTGATCACCGGCTATCTGGGTGCCATCCTGCCTATTTTGGGTCTGGGCTGGCTGGCCGACCATTTGGGTCTGGACCAGGGCCTGATGATCTTCTGCAGTCTGATCGCCACCGCCGCAATGACTGTTTCCATCATCGCCTATCTGACGCCGGTACTGCATAAACCGGCCTCTGCCTGAGCAGGCACCTTGGCAAGCCACAAGCTCTGGCTGTGGCTTGCTCGCCATGCGAACCCCCGTATATTCCCCTAGTCCATTCAGGCCCCTTACTAGGGTTAGACCTGAAAAAGAAACACGTCCACCCTCAGTAGAATAAAGCCACTCCTGCAACGCTTCGCAGCACAGAGCGACCGGACCCAAGTATCTCCCAAAAGAATAAGTAATCCTTATCAAGGAGGCATTATGGCTGTTGCATTAAACAAGCTGTTTGTCAGTCTGGGCGCGGCCTTGGCCTGCTCGGTTACCGCACAGGCAGCCGGTTATCCGGACCACCCCATCAATATGGTGGTGCCTTTTGCGGCGGGCGGTCCCACGGACAACGTGGCACGCGCTCTGGCCGAAGCCATGCGCCCAGTTCTGGGTGAAACCATTGTGGTGGAAAACAAAGGCGGGGCAGGTGGCTCCATTGGCACTTCCCAGGTCGCCCGCGCCAAGCCGGATGGCTACAACATACTGCTGATGCACATCGGCTTTTCCACCGCCCCTTCGCTATACAAAAAGCCCGGCTATGACGCCATCAACGGCATGTCTCCCATCGGCCTGGTCGTTGACGTTCCCATGACCATCATTGCCCGTGAGGACTTCCCACCCAACAACATTCAGGAGCTGGTGCAGTACCTGAAGGACAACCAGGACAAGGTTTCCCTGGCCAACGCCGGGATTGGCGCGGCCAGCCACCTGTGCGGCACCATGTTCACTGAGGCACTGGGTATTGAACTGCTGACCGTGCCCTACAAAGGCACCGCCCCGGCCATCGCGGATTTGATGGGCAAGCAGGTGGACATCATGTGTGACCAAACCACCAACACCACCCAGCAAATCAAATCCGGCAAGGTGAAGGTCTATGCTGTCACCAGCCGCGAGCGCGTCCCGACCTTCCCGGACGTCCCCACCATGGAGGAATCCGGCTTCAAGGACTTTGAAGTAGGCATCTGGCACGGCATGTGGGCACCGAAAGATACACCCCAGCCTGTCGTGGATACCCTGGTAAAAGCGCTTCAAGCTGGCATGGCTGACAAGGACTTCCAAAGCCGTATGGCCACTCTGGGAGCCACGGTCATGGACAAGGAAGCCAACCCGGCCGCCTTGCAGGCCAAGGTGGAGCAACAAGTGCCCCAGTGGGCCGCCCTGTTCAAGAAAGTGGGCGTAGAGCCCCAATAAAACCTGTTAGCCCAAAGGCTTTTGAAAAGGACGCTTAGGCGTCCTTTTTTTCGGCTTTGGGGTGCTGTCTGCCGCAGCGGTGGATAGCCTGTTCGGATGACCAAGAGACAACGCTCCATCAAGCTCCCGGCGACTCAAGAAAATCCGATCAAGAAAGGCTCGAAGTCAACGACTAGAGAAAATCCGGCCAAGAGAGGCTCGGACTCTGCGAGTATCAATCCGTCTTTCGAACCGCCGTATCCAAAGCCTGCAACCGCGCCCAAAGCTCCTGGAAATCCAGATCCTGTGTGATCACTACCATGCGCCCTTGTTGATCCGGCCAGGGCCACTGCGGCACGGCCTGCCAAGGATAGGACTGATGTTGCACGGCATGAATCACCTGCGGCTGGTCCATGCCCTGGACGGGCAGAACAGCTTTAAGGCGCAATAGGCGAGGGCCTGCCCACTGACACAGATCCGACAACCAGGATTGCAGTTTGTCGGCGGGCAGAGCTTGGGGGAACAGGGCGCTTAACGAGTAGATGGAATCTCCATGGCGGGAAACATCAGGCAAGCCGACCGCGGACTCGTTGGAGCTTGCTCCATGCAAGTGAGCAGACTCAAGACTGCTGGGCTGACTGTTGCCGTTGCCGTTGCCAGCCAGGGTACACGTGCCGTGGCTATGGCTATGGCTATGGCTATGGCTATGGCTATGGCTATGGCTATGCACATGATCGTGATCGTGATCGTGATCGTGATCGTGATCGTGATCGTGATCGTGATCGTGATCGTGATCGCCAGTATCTTGCCCCAATGCCTCGAACGCTTCCAAGCTCCAGGCCCGTCCTTGCCCCGCTTGCTCACCCAAGCCCAACAAACTGGGCGCAACAGGCTGCGATACCGCCAGAATCTGCTGCTGCGCCAAAGGATTCAAACCACGCACGTAGTCACGCAGTACCGTTTCCGCCACGGCATCCACCCGATCACGCTTGCTGAACAGCAGCAAATCAGCCACAGCCACCTGTCGTTGCGCTTCGGCATGGCGCGCCAGCGTTTCCAGCCCATGCTCCAGATCCACCACCGTCACCACACCCGCCAGGCTGTACTTCCCGGTCAGTTGCGGATCGCTTAACAAGGTATGCAAGATAGGGGCAGGATTGGCCAGCCCGGTCGTTTCAATCAGAACCCGTCGGAACTGTCTCTGGCCTGCCCGCGAAAAACGCCAGGTAATGTCGCGCAAGGTCTGTACCAGATCGCGCCGTATGGTGCAGCACAAGCAACCACTGCCCATAGCTTCGATCACATTTTCCTGGCTATGCGCCACCAGATGATGGTCCAGCGCCGTCTGCCCAAACTCATTGATGATGACCAGGGTGTCGGCCATCTGCGCTTCTTGCAAAGCGCGATTGATCAAAGTCGTTTTCCCGCTGCCCAGAAAACCGGTCAACAATGTGACCGGGATAGGGCCTTGTGCAGATTTGGGCATCGTATTCATCCGGCTAATGGCCCGCCGTCGGGCCATCAGCCATTATACGAAGCCCAATACTGTCCCTTCTAGCGCAGAAACCGGGCCTCGATCTGCCGCATATGGGCATCGCCTTGCAAGCCAATAATGGTTTTGACGGAAGGCAGGCCGGAATCCACATTCTGAATGCCGCCATCCTGACGAATTTGGGCAAACACCGCTTGCATGGCCCCTACAGCCGCACGAATCGCATGATTGCCGTAAATCACCACGCCCACTTTGCCCAGTTGTGCAATGTCCGCCTCGGTCAGTTGAGGGTAGGCTGTTGGCACCAGCACCAACGGCACCTTGCCCGGCCAAGCCTGAACAAAAGACAGAATCTGATCTGGCGTAGCTTGTTTGGAGTGAATCAGAATGGCATCTGCACCCGCCTGCTCGTAAGCCAGCCCCCGCTTCAGGGCCTCCTCCTGCCCCAGGCCAGCGATCAGGGCCTCGACCCGCGCAATAATCAAGAAATCAGGGTCACGGCGCGCAGCACAAGCCGCCTCAATCTTGCCCTGGAACTCTTCAATCCGTACCAGCTCCTGACGCCCGTCCGCTCGCAAGCTGGTGTCTTTAGGGAAGGTTTTATCCTCCATCACAATGGCACTGGCACCCGCCGCTTCATACAGCGGGATGATATAGCTAACATTGACCGCGTTGCCAAAGCCGGTATCAATGTCGGCAATCAAAGGAATATCCACGCTTGAGGCAATCGCCCGCATCATCTCCAGGTGAGTTCCCATCGACAGGATATTGGCATCGGGCACGGCATAACTGGCTGACAACTCAAAACCGCTACCCCAAATCGCTCCGAAACCGGCATCCTGCGCCAGCCGAGCAGACAGGGGGTTATGTGCGGCCATCGCCGTCATCAAACGCCCTTGGGAGAAGGCTTCTTTCAACACCTGATTCTTTTTGCTATTCACACTATTTCTCCGTAAGGGGATCAGCTCAGTCGAGCAATGGCTTGGGCAATGCGGCTCATCGCCTCCTCCAGCTCCTGATCGCTGGAGGCATAAGACACCCGGAAGTGACCGGGTAGTTCAAATGCCGACCCTGGTACCACAGCCACCCCTGCACTGCGCAGGAAGTACATGCACAGATCCTTGTCGGTACTGATCAACTGACCGGAAGGGTCTCGCAAACCCAATACGCCCTGACAGCTGGGAAACACGTAAAACGCGCCCATGGGAAGATCGCACTCAATCCCCGGCATGGCATTGAGCGCCGCCACCACCTTGTCACGGCGTCGGCGAAACGCTTCCACAAACTCAGGCAGAAAATCCATGGGGCCATCCAGTGCAGCCACGGCCGCTGCCTGACTAATGGAGCTGGTATGAGAGGTCGCTTGCGACTGCACCAGATTCATGGCCTTGATCAAAGGCAGCGGACCAGCGGCGAACCCCACCCGCCAGCCGGTCATCGCGTAGGCCTTGGAGACACCATTGATGGTCAATGTGCGCGCTGCCATGTACGGGGACAAGGCGGCAGGCGTGGCAAAGGGTTCGTCGCTATAGCGGATTTTTTCGTATACATCATCAGCCATCACCCAGACATGCGGATGGCGCAACAGCACTTGCTCCAACGCTTCCAGTTCCTGACGTGAATACACGGCACCACTGGGATTGGATGGAGAATTGAGCATCAGCCATTTGGTACGGGGGGTGATGGCGCGTTCAAGCTGATCGGCTTGCAGCTTGAAACCGGCTTGTGCACTGCAACGCACAATGACCGGCTGGCCACCTGCCAACAAGACCATTTCAGGATAGGAAACCCAGGCAGGGGTAGGGATAATGACCTCATCCCCGTCCTGCACCGTGGCCTGCAAGGCGTTATACAAGGCTTGCTTGGCCCCGCAGCCCACCTGGATCTGATCGGGGCTGAAGTGCAGGCCATTGTCACGCTCGAACTTGCGCACCACGGCCTCACGCAGGGCCAGGGTGCCAGCGACCTCGGTATAGCGGGACTCATTACGATCAATTGCTTCTTTAGCCGCCTGACGCACATGCTCGGGGGTCGCAAAGTCCGGCTCGCCTTGACTGAGGGTAATCACAGACTGCCCCTGTTGCCGCATTTGATTGGCCAGACGCGTCATCTCTTTGGTGGCCGATGCCTTGGCTCCCAACACGCGCTGGGCTAGCGCGATCTCTTCCTGACATTGCACAGAGCTCATTGTGTCCATCCTACTTTTACTTTGAAAATGAAACGGGTCAGCAGCAACGGCAAAAATATCGCCATCAACAGCACCAGGCTATATGCACTGGCCTGTGCCAAACGCCCACTGTCCACCAATTGAAAAACCTCGATAGGCAGGGTGCTCATCCCGCCAAAATACAGAACCACCGTGGCGGATAATTCCGACAGAGTCGTGATCCACATCAACACCGTGGCGGCAATTACGGCAGGCCATACCACCGGCAAAACGACCTTCGCAAAGGTTGGCATCGGCGCTACGCCCAGGCTGATGGAAGCCTCTTCGATGGAGCTACGCAAGTTATGTAAAGGTCCCATGGCTGCACGCACACTGGTGGGCACCCGGCGTAAAAAGTAAGCCAGCGCCATAATGACCCAACTGCCGGTCAGCACCAGCCAGCCACTGTTAAACACATTAATCAAGGCAATGCCCAATACGGTGCCCGCAATCGTCAAGGGCAACATGACCAGCACATCCAGACCTGTACTTAGACCGGAAGGACGCTTTACGATCAGATAGGCGGCCACGATGGAAAATACGGCACCGGCACTGGTCGCTGCGGCGCCCAGCAACAAGGAGTTGTACAAAGGCCCGGGTGCCTGCACCAGAGCTTGCTGCATATGGCTCAAGGTAAAGCCGCCATACTTCAGCACCGGTCCAATAGAGGGCGTAAATGCAGTGACAATCACCACCATCACGGGTAGCACCGACAACACAATCAGGATCGATACTAAAGAGGCGCACACAGCGGCCTGCCAGGCACGCAAGGGCACGCGCTCCGGAGCTCGTCCAGACTCCATCTGGTAGGTGCGTCGGGCTACAACCCACTTTTGAATCAGCAGCAAGGCCAGGCCCAGAAACACCAGCAAAGAAGCCATGGTGGTCTGCATTTGCGGGTTACCGCCCATTTCGCTGACAAATTCGTTATAAGTCTTGACCGCCAGCACGGGGGTACGGGCTCCCAAAATGGCCGGCACGCCAAAATCCCCAATAACGTGCATGAAGACCAGCACCGCTGCACCGCATAAAGCCGGCATCATCAAAGGAAAGGTCACCGTGCGCAAGGTGCGAGCCGGGGAGCTACCCAGACTAAGCCCCGCTTCCTCCAGATTACGGTCCATGGACTTCAACCCTACCAGCACAGCGACATAGGCGTACACGTAGTTGTTCAAGGTCATCACAAACACCAGACCCCACCACGAATACAAAGAAGGCAGCTCCAGGCCCAAAGGAGCCAGCACACTATTGAGCACGCCTTGTTTACCCAGCACCACAATCCAGGCTGCTGCAACCACCACGTCCGGAATGACCAAGGTCAGCAAAGGCAAGACGCCCAGGCAAGTAGCCAAGGGGAAGGAAAAACGAGCCGCAGCCAGAGCCAAACCAGCGCCAAGCACCAGGCTAAACACGGTTACGGCCCCACCCAGCCACAAGGTGTTGAACAAACTCTCCCGATAAGCAGGCTCGGAGAAAAACTGCACGTAGCCGTGCAAACCAAACTGACCTTCCTTGTTGAACAGGGAGCTGGTCAGCATGGACAGGACTGGCCATAGCAAAAAGTAGCCCAGCAAAGCCACTGCACCCAGGGCCAGCATCAGCCAAGCTGGATCGCGTCGCAAAGAACCCAGCATCATGTGCGCTCCACCAAGAGAGCCGATTCGGGAACGCGCAATACCACCGCATCGCCCCGGGCCCAACTCTGACTGACACCGGTATTCCAGACCACTGCCCTCAGGAAACCGAACTCCGTGCGCAATTGATAAGCCGTGCTGGGACCCCGGTAATCCACGCTCTCAATCCGCGCCGCAATGTCACCCTCGCCCAGCGGGCGCACAGCATCCACACTCAGAGTTTCAGGCCGCAAGGCCAACATCGTCCGCTCGGTAAAACGTCCGACAGACTGAATACGCACAATGCCCCCCGCCGTACGGAACCGGCGGCAGCCATCTGCAGCCTGGCCGAGCTCCTCCTGCAGCTCGATCAGATTGGCCCCTCCCACAAAATCAGCCACAAAGCTGTTGTCAGGGCAGCGGTAGATCTGCTCGGGCGTCCCGACCTGGCGGACGCAGCCCCGATCCATGACGGCAATGTAATCAGACACGCTCAGCGCTTCTTCCTGATCATGCGTCACAAACACAGTAGTGATGCCGGCTTCCTGCTGCAGGTCCCGCAGCATCTCGCGCAGATCGGTGCGCAGCTTTGCATCCAGGGCAGACAAGGGCTCATCCAGCAAGAGCAGATCGGGCTTGATCACCAAAGCGCGTGCCATGGCCACTCGCTGTCGCTGCCCACCGGACAAGGCGGACGGCAAAGCATCTGACTTGTCCTTCAAGCCCACGCGCGCCAGCATTTCCAAAGCGGGGACACGAGCCTGGGAGCGAGACTGGCCACGCGCCAGCAAACCGTAGCTGACGTTATCCAGCACGCTGCGATCCGGAAACAGCGCGTAATCCTGAAACACCATGCCCACATTGCGTTTGTGCACAGGCACTCGCGTCATGTCTGTTTGGCCGAACAGCACCTTGCCATGATCAGGGCGCACAAACCCGGCCAACATGCGTAGCAAGGTCGTCTTGCCACAGCCCGATGGCCCCAGCAGGGTAAACAAGGAGCCACTGGGGATGTCCAGATCCAAGCCGTGAAACAAAGTCTGTGAACCGTAGCTTTGCTCAATACCTGATAGATGTATCTGCATACCAGTCCCGCCTAGCGCTGGGAAACCAGTGCACGCCAACGTGCCAGGAAGGCTTCACGATCCGCACCCATACGATCATCATCCAGCGCATGCACACGGATCTGATCCATGGCAGGCAAGCTTGTCAGCGTATTGACGGCAATATCGCTGCGTAAAGGGCGGCGGAACGCGCTTTTGAATACCTCTTCCTGCGCAGGGCGGGAGGCAAGGAAGTCATACAGCTTGCGAGCGGATTCGGGGTTACGCCCGCCCTTGATCAAGGCCATGCCTTCCGGCGACAGGAAAGTGCCCTCTTTGGGGTAGACCAGGTCAATCGTATCCAGACCACCGGCCACATATTGATAGGCGGCATATTCCATCGTTACCGCAACCGCGAACTCGCCATTGGCAACGCCCTCGTAGGCACCGGAGGTGGTTCCGACCACCACTGCATTGCGCACAACCTTCTCAAACACCTCCTGGCCCATCAAATCCTGCAGGCCATACAAGGCAACATAAGAAGAGCTGCTGCGCTCCGGATCTGGAATCACGATCTTGCCCTTCCAGGCCGGATCAGCCAGATCCGCCCAGCTGTCAGGCGCCTTGAGTTTGCCCAACTGCCGCTCGTTAAGCATCAACACCGTGACATGGGTATTGGTACCCAACCAACGTTGCTCAGCTCCCTGATACTGGGCACCTACAGCACTGGCCTCGGACGACGAATAGGGCGCCAGGTACTCGGCATACTGCGACAAGGTAGAAAACCCGCCGGACCAGAACAAATCGCCCAGAGGTTGCTCTGCTTCGGCCTTGATACGCTGCATCAGGGCACCGGAACCCGCCCGCACCACAGACACCGATATCTCGGGGTGGACCTGACGGAACTGCTCAATCACCGTGTTCACCACATCGATGTTATTGGAGGAGTACAACACCACTTCATCCGCCTTGGCAGCCCCCGTAGCCAGGCAGGAAAGCATGAGCAAAGCGGATAGATAAGGGAAACGGTTTTGCATGATTATTTCCTGTAATTTCAATAAAATTGCATGAAAATCATGGTATTTATCTTAGATGACCGTTCTGTTACACCCTACACCCACCCCCTGTTAAGCGTGGCCCTATCATGAGTTTTAATCATGCTTGAGAATATTCCTCTGGTCCCCCTGCGCGTATTTGTCGCGGTGGGCCGACAAGGCAATTTCACCCGTGCAGCCCAAAGCCTGGGGATCACCCAAAGCGCAGTCAGCCGGCATATCGCCACCCTGGAAAAAGTCAGCAAGCAGGCCCTGTTCATTCGACGCGGCCCCTATATTGAGCTGACGGCCGCCGGCTTGCAGCTGTATGACACGGTCAAAGATGCCATGGCCACCCTGGAGATGGCCATTCAGCAAATCACCCATCAACAGGATCAGCACGAACGGCTGAGAGTCCGCACCTCCATGCCCAGCTTTTCAATGACGGTGCTGGTGCCCATGCTTGGCCAGTTCACCGCCCAGCACCATATGCAAATTGATCTGATCACCAATCTGTCGCCACCCCGTCCTAATGAAGAGTTTGATGTGTTGATCAGCCGTGACTTGAGCCTGCCCGACAGCGAAAGCTGGGAGCTCATACGCGAAGAGCTGGTATGCGTGGCAGCACCTGCCTTGATCCAGCAGCACAGCGGGCAGGCCTGGGAACACTGGCCTATGGTGACCGCGCGCTCACGACCGGACATGTTGGGTTTATGGGCTTTGGATCAGGGTATTGAGCCTTCGCGGCTACTGATGAGCGCCACCTACGATCACCTGTTTTTCGCGATTGCCGGGGCCATTGCCGGCTCCGGATTTCTGGTTGTGCCGCGTTTACTGGTGATGGACCATCTACGCGATGGCGTCCTGCGGGAAGTCGGCCCTGGCCAAGTGGCCACAGGCGCGACCTACATGGCCTATGTCAACGCACAATCACCCCAGCAAAGTGAGGCCCGCCAGTTTTGCCGATGGTTGAAAAGCAGCTTGCGACAACGCATTGCGCCTTGAGGCCATTCGCGTCATCTCGCTGATTCAGTCAAGCTCTGCGACGTCGCAGCTGACTGATCCAGCTATAGGCGCTGACCAGGGTAATGCCCATCAACACCAGTAAAGCGCCCATCACAAAACGGGGTTCTATGGCCTCGCCCAGCAGGAAAGCGCCGAATAAAACACCGAACAAGGGAGTGGCAAAGGAGAACACCCCCAGCCGCGACGCCTGATACTGACGCAGCAACCAGAACCAGACCAGAAAGCTCAAGAACGCCACCACCACAGACTGGAACACCAGGCTGGCGCCCAACAAGCCTGACCAATGAATATCGGTTTGCCCGGTCACGACAGCGGCCACCATCAAAATCACAAAAGCGCTGAACAGCTGATACAGCAAAGCTTCCGAGGGCAGGACGGCAGACAGGCGCGTGCTACGAATCAGCACGGTGGTAAAGCCCCACAAGGCTCCGGCGGCCAAGGCCATCAAATCCCCGATCAACATGCGGCCCAGATTGGCCCCGTCCATACTGGCCGGCCCCAGAAAGGTAATGGCAATGCCCGCCACCGCCAGCCCGATCCCCACCCATTGCAAGCGGGCCAGACGCTCGGACGGCAAGAGAATATGCAGGCCCAAAGCCGCAAACACAGGAGCGGTATATAAAAACACCACCACGTGCGCTGCCGAGGTAAAGCGCAGGCTCTCACCCAGCAGCAAATACTCCAGCGCAAACAGCAAGCCGGCCATCAGCCCCGGCTTCCAGGCCCCTTCTGTAAAGGCCAGCTTGTGCGTGCGCACCAGAACCAGCAAAGCCACCAACACACAAGCCACACCCGAGCGCAAACCGATCTGAAAAATAGGCGCCATGTCATTGGCCGTGGCCTTGAGCAAAATCTGCTGAAAGCTCCAGATCAGGCACAGGACCAGCATGGCGCCGCTGGCCAATGCATCCAGCGGTTTACGTTCTTCGCTCATGGTTTTTTTATCCGAAAAATAGCGTGCTTTCCTCTATGACCGAACGGGGCCAGAGGGGGCGCAAAAAATGATTATCCGTGAAATTTCTCCGAATCAAAACGGGGCAAAACTTTCTTTACCCTCGGATAAGCCTTAATTGATATATCAAAAACCCCTCCCTAGAATCATTTAAGCCTAAAAAACAGGAAAAGGCTTGGGAGACAGACATGACGCTTAGCAATACCGACCGGGTACGAATCGAACTGGAGCACCGCATTGCCAGCGGTGATCTGCCGCCGGGCAGCGCCATTGATGAATCCTTGCTGTGCACTTTTTTCCGGGTTTCACGCACCCCGGTACGCGAAGCCTTGTTGCAGTTGGCAGCCACCGGACAAGTGCGCATTGCCCCCCGAGCCGGTATTTTTGTCACCCAGCACACGATTGAAGAGCTGGAAGAAATGCTGGAAACCCTGGCCCTGCTGGAAGGCGCCTGTACCCAGCTGGCGGCCTACCGCATCAGCAATGCCCAGATTCGCGAACTGGAGCGTTTGCAAAAGCGCGGTGCCAAGGCCCTGCAAGAAAAAAGCCTGGCTGATTACGCCACGTACAACGCCGAATTGCACGCCCTGATTCACAGCATTGCCGGAAATACCTTCATGGTGCAGCAAATTGAACACCTGCGCCGTCTGACCAACCCTTACCGCCACCGCCATCTGGATCAGGAAAACCGCATGGAGCAGTCCTGGCATGAACATCAGGCACTGACCCAGGCACTGGCCCAACGCGACGGCCCCAGCGCCATGCAAGCCGCGGCCAGCCATGTGCTGTCCGGAGCCGAATCCCTGCGCCGTGTCGCCCAGGCCCATCCTGAAAAATGGGAGTTCGACAAGCGCGAGCGCTATAGCTGGCTAAACGCCCAGCTCAACCCTTTAGCCGGGTTTTATATGCGGCACTGAATTAATAATTAGCTAAAAAAACTACCACTCATACCGAGGAGACTTTCTCATGTTTGCAAGCCGTTTCACACGGCGTGCGCTGGCTGCGCTCGCCCTGACATTAAGCCCTGTGGCCGCTTTACACGCTGCCGAACCCATTCGCCTTGTCGTGGGTTTTGCCCCTGGCGGCGGGGTCGACACCCTGGCCCGCGTCACCGCTCAGGCGCTAAGCAAGGAGCTAGACCGCACCGTAATTGTGGAAAACAAATCCGGCGCAGGCGGCACCATTTCTGCCGACTACGTATCCAAATCCCAGGCCGATGGCAACACGCTGCTGTTTGCCGATACCTCCTTGCTGGTCGCTCCGTATATTTACCCGGCGCTGCGCTACGACTTGCAACGAGACTTTGCCCCTATCGGTATGGTGGGCCAGTCTGATCTGGCGCTGGCCGTTCCGGGTGACAGCCCTGTCAAAACCGTGGCCGAATTGATCGAGGCCATCCGCAAGGCGCCCCCTCAAACAGAAACCTTCGCCTCGGTGGGCGTAGGCTCGGTGCACCATCTGGGCGGTGAACTGTTCGCCTTGCAGACCAAAACCGAACTGGTGCACGTTCCTTACCGCGGTGGCGCTCCCGCCAGTCAGGCTCTGGCCTCCGGTGAAGTGTCCATGTCTTTTGCCAGCCTGGCTTCCTCGATCGGCCTGGCCAACTCCGGCCGCATTCGTCTGCTGGCCACCTTGTCCGAGCGCCGCTTCCCCGGCATGCCCGATCTGCCCAGCGTCTCGGAAACCATTCCTGGCTATAGCGTGACACCGTCACTGTTCATGCTGGCCCCACAAAACGTGGACCCGGCTTTGATCGCCACCGTCAGCAAGGCCTTGGAAAACAGCATGCAGCAAAAGCAAGTACAGGATGCCTTCCTGGCCCAAGGCTCGGTAGCCGGTTATCAAGATGCCCAGGCCACCGAAAAATGGCTGGGTGAAGAAACAGAACGCTGGGCCAATGTCATCAAGACCGCCCAACTCGACTTTAAACAATGAAATAAGCAGCTAAGTTATGACGACTGACAACTCTGGCGCCCAGCGCCCCGTACTTGGCCTGATCGTGCCGCCAGCCGCCGGTCTGGTGCCTCCGGAAGGTCCGGAAATGTACCCGGAAATCGATTTCATCGCCCAAGGTCTGGCGCTCAGTTCGGTGGACAAGGAAGGCTATGACCAGGTTATCGACCAGGTGGTGGAAGCAGCCCAGAAACTGGCTGCCCGTGGCGCCCGGGCCGTGTCCCTGATGGGAACATCGCTGAGCTTTTACCGCGGCTCGGACTTTAACGAAGAGCTGGTGGCACGTCTGCGCGAATCCACCGGCTTGCCATGCTCCACCATGAGCCATGCCATCTTGCGCGGTCTGCGTGTCAGCGGCATCGAACGGGTAGCGGTGGCCTCGTCCTATATTGATGACGTAAACCAGCGCCTGGTCCGATTTCTGGACCAGAACCAGATCCAGGCCGTCTGCGCTTATGGACTGGGCGTTAATGACGTCACGGCCATGTCGAAAATCAGCACGCAGGAGCTGGTAGACCTGTGTCTGAAGACGTGGGACATCGCCCAAGAGCAGGCCCCCGGTCAGGCACAAGGTTTGCTGCTGTCTTGCGGCGGCCTGGTATCGCTGGAAGCCGTGCGTCAGGTCGAGGACAAGCTGGGCGTCACTGTTGTGTCCAGCTCGCCTGCTGGCTTCTGGGATCTGGTGGCGACGGCTGGGCTGGATTTATTTCCGCAGGGGATGGGACGACTGGCACAAGAGCGTCAAACCGCCTGATCCCTCGATGTAGATAGCCCCTTGTCCGCAAACGCGGATAGGGGCACGTAACACACTATTTGCGCACACTAACGCCAGGCAGATTGTGCCCGCAGTGCGCTCAAGCGCGGTCCGACAAAATACCTTCTCCCGCCCTGGTCGCCGGTCCGCTGACCGCCCCCAAGCAGAGCCGTTTTATCTAGGCTCGACCAGCGGACAAAAAACCCGCACGCGCCTGGGCTCCTTCTACACTGTCGCGACACACCAGCGCCTGATCGGCATCCATATAAATGCCCAGACGGTTCAAGGCATTGGCGACCTGATTCACCGACTCCTTGGTCATGCGGATAATCGCGGCAGGCGACTCCGAAGCCCGCTTGGCCAAAGACTGTGCCACCGCCACGGCCTGACCGGGTTCGCAGACCTCATCCAGCAGACCCCAGTCCAGCGCCTGTTCAGCACCGAAGCGTTCGGCCAGCAAGATGGCACGTTTGGTGCGAGCGGCACCCAGCATGTTCACCATGCGTGGAATGGCACCCCAGCCCATGTTCAGGCCCACCTTGGCTTCAGGTAGATACAGAAAGGATGACTGCGATGCCACACGCCAATCACACGCCAGCGCCAGAGCAACCGAACCACCCACGGCTGCGCCTTCAATGGCGGCAATGGTCAGCTGTGGCAGCTCTTCCCACAAACGGCACAAACGCGCACCACGCTGGGCCACATCCCGACGCTCCAGCAAACCAGCCTGTTCATCGTTCCACTTTTGCGGGTCTTTCAGATCAATCCCGGCCGAGAAAATGTCCTTGGCCCCGGTCAGCACCACGATGTGAATCTCCAGCGACAAGGCCAGGTCTTGCGCCACCTGCGTCAGGGCCAGCAAGGTGTCCTGATCAATAGCATTACGGTTCACGCCGCGATCAAAGCGCACCAGCGCATGGTCGCCCGTCACCTTGACCGTCACACTGCGGCCATATTTGCGTTTCATGAATGTCTCCCCAAAGGTTCGGAAAAATCAGCTCTGCGAGCGGTGGCTCCCATCACTGCGCGACAGGCGCGTGACGTAGCGGAATTCATAAGGTGGGTAAAAGCTGACCGCCACTTCCATGACCTTGCCCGCCAGATTGCGGAAGGTACGGATAATCAGCAGCGCCGGGTCTGAGTCCTCGTAGCCCAGAAAGCGGGCAACATGCGGGGGAAAGCGCGAGGCGGAGATTTCCATCTCGATCGTTTCCACCACTTCGCCACAGTGCTCCTCCAACAGCGGATACACACCGCCAGGCTGGGTCGAAATCAGGTCAGCTACCGCCTGGTATTCCTTGCGCAGATAAATATCTGTCCAGGAAATGCCGCGCTTGCTGCCCGGCACACTGCGGTAGGTTTCCACCTTCACCCAATCCGCAGGCTCACCGTCCAGCGCGGTTTCAGGCGGCTGCTTGTCCACACAGACCGCCTTTTTATGCACGTGCAGATCGGTAAATTCCAGATAGCGCTGCAACTGGTCCGTGGTATCCAGCGCCAGACCAAACTGCGGCTTGGGATGCTGGCGTATCACGGTGGTACCGGCACGGCGACGCCGCTCGATCAAACCCAGATCGGTCAGCTTGCGTATGGCTTCACGCGCCGTGTGCCGACCTACCCCATACATCTCGCAAAGCTCCATCTCGGTGGGCAGCTTGGAGCCGACGGGGTAATGGCCCGAACGGATCAACTCCAACAAGCGATCGCTCATGTTCTGATACAGGGTTGGCTTGGCGCTGGACTGGGATTCGGTGTTTGCCATACGGTTTTCAGCTTAAAGAGACAGGCGGCGCATCGCAGCCAGGGTGTCGCGGGTGAACTGCTCAGGACATTCACTTTGGGGAAAATGCCCGATGCCCGGCCATTCTATATATTCCACCGGAACTTTGCCTTCTCGCAGCAAGCGTTCGACCTCGCTGGCGGACTCTGGCGGCACGGACCAGTCCTCGCTGCCTTCCACGATCACCACCGGGCAGCGGATATCGTCCAGAATCTGTTCCATGCGAAAACCACCAAAAGCGCAGATATCCGCAAAGGCCACCGCCGGAATGCAACGACGGGCATCCGTCACCACTTCCAGCGCACGGGCCGGGTCGGACAAGGTGCCCATCAAGGTGCGAAAGGTCACTTCAAACCAGTCGCCCGGATTGATACGCGCCATCTCCAGAATGCGCGGGTTATAGCCGGAAGATTTCACTACGTTCACCGAAGCGCCATCGACCAGCACCAGGCCACGAATACGCTCGGGCGCCATGGCAGCGGCCTGGGCAACAACGCCCCCGCCCATGGAGTGCCCCATCAGGACCGGATTCTGAATACCCGCCGCATCCAGAAATTGCAGCAGATACTGAGCGTTTTGCGGGGTGGCGGTATGAGGTCCACCCAATGGCATGCCGCTCTTGCCGTGACCGGGCAAATCCAGGGCATACACCGTATAAAAGGGCGCAAAGTGGTCCAGCACATATTGCCAGGACAGGCTGTCCTGACTGGCGCCGTGCACCATCACCAAGGCCGGACCGGAACCGGCCAGATCGTAATAGGCGCGGATACCATCCGCAGTTGTCACATAAGGCATGCTCAGACCTCCAGCTCGCCCGTCAGACGGGTCAGGGCGTACAACAACATCCAGTTCTGCACGCAGGCGCGCAAATCGCCTCCCACAACCAGACGGTGCTGACGCACCAAGCGGTTAAATGGAAAGCCCTGGGCCAGATCCGCAAAAGCAGCACTATCGCCTTCCAGCCAGAACGGCACCTCGCGCGGGCCGGTGCCCGCCTGCACATCCTGTTCTGACACGGCCAGCCAACTATGCTCGCCGGTGTCGGTATTGCGCAGCGCCACGCAAACATCGGCCAGAACACTGTGCTGCCGTACAAAATCATCGGCGCGGGCGCGCTTGGCCCAGGCAGCCAGCACGGCAGGGTCAAACAGAGATAAAGACGTCAGCATCAGACATACCTTTGTCGAAGAAGGAACTTCTGCACTTTGCCCGACGAGGACTGGGGCAGGGAATCCACAATAAAGATGCGTTTGGGTACTTTAAAGCCGGACAGTTTTTCCCGGCAAAACTCGCGCAGCACTTCCACATCCGGCTCACGACCATTGGCGGGCACAATCGCAGCAACCAGCTCTTCGCCCCAATACTCGTGGGGCAGGCCAAAGGCGGCGGCCTCGCGCACATCGGTGTGGCTGGCCAGACAGTTTTCCACTTCCAGCGCGGCCACGTTCTCGCCACCTGTCTTGATCATATCTTTGCTGCGGCCCATGAAATAGGCAAAGCCTTCATCGTCCACCCGAATCAAATCGCCCGTGTGCAGCCAGCCATCGGCATCCAGCACCTGGGCGGTCAGCTCGGGCTGCCGCCAATAGCCTTTGAACACAGTCGGGCCACGCACCTGCATTTCACCCGGCCCGCGCTGATCAGGCAGCACCTTGCCATCGGCATCAACCAGCCGATACTGCACATGCCGCCACAGGTAGCCGATGGAACCGGGATGCTCCAGAATCTCCTGCGTGTAGCGATTCTTGATGGTGGTGACACAGCTTTCCGTCATGCCAAAGCCCCAGCTGAATTCAGCATTGGGAAACACGGTTCGGATCAAGTCCTGACGCCACTGGCCCAAAGGCGCAGCCGCAGTTTGCACAAACTGGGCACCGGGCAGGGACAGCTCTTTAAACTCAGGGTGATCGGTCAAGCCTACCCACATAGCCGACAACAGGAACACATGCGTAGGCTGGTACAGACGCAGCGCGTCCATGACGGCATCGGCCTCGAAACGCGGCACCACGTGCAAGCTGCCACCGGCATACAGAATGGGGCCATTCACCACCCCGAAGCCGCCAATGTGAAACAAGGGTGTCGCCAGCAAGGAGCGGCTGTTGGCATCAATGCCTAGCTCCATGATGTAGTTCACCGCATTGGCCGACAAATTGCCGTGTGTCAGCATGGCCCCCTTGGGTGCCGAAGTCGTGCCCGAGGTGTACATGATGATGGCTACATCCTCATCCCCTACACGTCCAAAGCGGTGCTGCACCGGATCATCCGCACGGTGATCGGGCAAGGCCTCAGGCAAATGCTCCAGCCACTGCACGGCACTGTTCAAACCACCTTCGGACTCGATCTGCTCGCGCAAGGGACGGTAGGCCGGGTCCACAATGCACACCGTGGGCTGGGCATCGTCCAGCAAGTAGCGCAATTCAGCAGCACCGTAACGGGTGTTCACTGGCACCAAAGCAAAACCGCCTACGGCTGTGGCATGCAGCAAGGCCAGATAGTCGATGGAATTGGGCGTCATGATGGCCACCCGATCCCCCGGCTGTACGCCCAAACCTTTCAAATAAGCCGACAAGGCGCGCGCACGAGCGCAGAACTGGCCAAAGGACAAGGCCTGGCGCTCGTCCGAGACCGCTACCTTGTCGGGGTAGCGCTCGGCATTGAACATGGCGACCTGGTAAATATTAGGCATGATGCGAAGCCTCTGCGGCGTGGCCCAGATAGGCTGCTGCAATTTGTGGGTTATTCATGATGTCTTTGCTGTCGCCCGCCAGACTCAAGCGCCCGGTTTCCAGCACCACAGCATGGTTCGACAACTTCAGCGCCAGGCGAGCGTTCTGCTCCACCAGCACAATCGTGGTGCCGTCCTGGCTGATCTGACGAATTGCACGGGCCACTTCCAAGGTGACCGCCGGGGCCAGACCCAGGGATGGTTCATCCAGCAAGAGCAGGCGGGGCCGGGACATCAAGGCACGGCCAATCGCGCACATTTGCTGCTCGCCGCCCGAGAGATGACGCCCCTGGCTTTGCTCGCGCTCCCACAGGCGCGGAAAGTAGCCATAAATACGCTCCAGATCCACCGTAATGTCGACCTGATCGCGACGCAGATACGCCCCCATCAAGAGGTTCTCGCGCACCGTCAGTTCCGGGAACAGGCGACGGCCTTCAGGAGACAGGGCAATACCCAGATTCACACGGCGTTCTGCACTCAAGTTCTGGATAGGCTGGCCTTCCAGCAGGATTTCTCCCCCAGCAACCGGCACCAGACCGCTAATGGCTTTCATCAGGGTCGATTTACCCGCGCCATTGGCTCCGATCACGGCGCACACACTGGCTTCTTCCACCGCAAAACTGACCTTGTCCAAGGCCCGTACTGCGCCATAGGACACGCTCAAGTCCTTGATTTCCAGCATGGGCGCAGGCTTGCTGACCTTGGCAGCTCCCTGACCAGCTGTAGAGACCGAAGCCGAGTGTCCCGTCCCGTTTTGCGCTGCGCGGGCTTCCACTGCTGGCTCCAGCCCAGGCTCCTTGTCCAGATCCGCACCCAGATAGGCTTCAATCACCCGCGGGTCCTGACGCACTTGCGCGGTCGGGCCTTCGGCCAGCAAACGACCATTAACCAGCACCACCAGTTTTTGGCACAGGCGCATCACCAGGCCCATATCGTGCTCGACCACCACCACATCAATGCCACTGGCGTGGATGCGTTCAATCAGGTCGGCCATAGCCACGGTTTCCACCGGGTTCAGGCCAGCAGCGGGCTCATCCATTAAAAGAAGGCGGGGCATGGCTGTCAGGGCCATACCCACACCCAAAATCTTCTGTAAGCCATAGGCCAGCGAATCGGCCTGCTCATCGGCTACAGACTCCAGGCCAATCAAGGCCAAGGCTTGTTCTGCCTGTCGCGCGGCCTCTTCGCGGCCACGACGCACACCCCAAGGGTTGAACAGCGACCAGGGCGAAGGAAACTGACGGAACAGAGCGGCGCGATACAGGTTTTCAAATACCGTGTGGCCTGCAAATACATGCGTCATCTGGAAGGTACGCACCAGACCCTGGCGCGCCAAGGACGCGGCCGGGCGACCCGTAATCGCGGCACCATCCATGGTGACAGCACCCGCGCTGGGCTTGGTCGTACCGGCAATCAGATTGAACAGCGTGGTTTTACCGGCGCCGTTGGGGCCGATCACGCCGGTAATCTGACCGGGAGCCGTGCTGAAGGACACCTCGTCCACCGCGCGGATCCCACCAAAATGTCGGCTAAGACCCTGAACATTCAATTGCACGCTCATGCTGCCTCCTTGCGCGCGCCGCGCCACTTACGCCACAGACCCGCCAAACCTTGCGGCATGAACAAGAGCAGCAAAATCAAAGTCAGGCCATAGATCAGGCGCTGGTACTGCTGCAAGTCGCGCAGCAACTCGGGCAGGGGGATCAGGATTGCGGCCCCCACCACGGCACCAGCCAGGGCACCCACACCACCCAGCACATTCATGATGACGGCATTCACCGCTGTCCAGAAACCGAAGGAATCAGGCGAGATATAGCCTTGGTAGTGGGCATACAAGCTGCCTGTCCAGCCGGCAATCAGGGCGCTAAGGACAAACACACTGACCCGAAAGCGCAGCACATTCAAACCACCGGAGCGCACCAACTGCTCGTTCTGATGCAAAGAGTCCGCCACCATGCCCCATTCGCGGCGGTACAAGGCCCGCAGCACGAAATACACCACCAAGGCAAAGCTGACCGTCACCAGATAAACCCCGTAACGCCCTTCAGGAATCGGCAAGCTGGCTTGCAGGGCCGGAATCTGGCCAAAGCCGTTATTGCCGCCAAACAGTTCGTGGAACTCGATAAAGCACAGCACCACGGCTTCGCCCAGGGCGAAGGTCAAGAGTGCGAAATGCACACCCTTGATACGCATAAAAATAGGGCCGGTGATCACAGCTAATGCTGCCGTCAGCACTCCGGCGCCCAAAAACGCGGCTGGAAAGGACCAGCCATAATCTCGACTCAAAATGGCCGAGGCATACGCCCCCAGCCCGAACAAGGCACCATGCGCCAGCGAAAGCTGGCCGATGCGCAAAACCAAATTCATGCTCATGGCCAGGCAGGCGTACAGCGACACCATGATGGCCAGATGCAGGGCAAAGCGAGGCTGTCCGGCCCACACGGGCCAGCCCAGCAGCACCGCGACCACAACGGCATGCCAGACCCATTGCAGGGCGCCATCACGCGGATAGAAAGAAGCAGTTTTGATCGCGCTCATGACGATTTCCCCATCAAACCGCTGGGTTTGACCAGCAACACGGCCATCACGATCAGGAAGGACAACATGGTGGCCACGGTCGCGTTATAGAAGGTGGACGCCACGGCCTCGGTAACACTCAGAATCAGGGCGGCAACCACCGCACCGGGCAAGCTGCCCAGACCACCCAGAACCACAATAATGAAGGCTTTCACCACCACGGCTTCGCCCATATAGGGGTGCACGGTGTAAACCGGCGCCATCAGGGCGCCCGACAAACCGGCCAGGCCGCAGCTCAAGGCAAAGGTGAAGGCCATGATCTTCCAGGAACTGACGCCTTGCAGACGTGCCACTTCCCGATCCTGCGCCACCGCACGTATCGTCATGCCGATACGGGTGCGCTCGATCAGAAAATAGAAGGCGGCCAGCGCCAGCACACTCATGCCTACGATCAGCAATTGATCCTTGGCGAAAAAGGCTTGGCCAATTTGCCAGGCACCTTCCACCGGACGGCGTACCGATTGCTCGTCCACCGAGAACAGCAGCGAGATCCCCGCCTGCAAGGTAATCGCCAAAGCCAGGGACATGATCATGCCGCCCATCTCGTCGCCCACAAAGCGACGGAACAGGCCGCGTTCAGCCAGTAAGCCCAGAAATCCCACCAGCACGGCAGCGGCCGCGATAGAGGGTAGGTAGGGCCAGCCAAACTGACCATAAAACACATACATGGCGTAAGCGCCCAGCATGTAGAACTCGCCGTGAGCGAAGTTCACCACCCGCAAGATGCCAAACACCAGCGTGAAACCCAGGGCAACCAGGGCATACACGAACGTGGACATCAGGGCGATGATGGCGATTTGCATTGCGATCTGCATAATTGCTAACCGTATCAAGGTGCACTCCACCGCCGTGGCGGAGTGCGTACTGAAACAAAACCGGTAATTAGCGGGCGTCGAACTTGTTGATGACCTTGGCCTTGCCGCCCTCGATCACACCCAGGTAGGCCGGGGTGGCGATCTGGTGGTTCACGCCATAGACATCCTTGCCGCCCCACACAATCGCGCCTTGAATACCGTCAAAGCTGCTATTGGCTTCAATGCGGGCACGCACGGCATCGGTATCGTCCACGGTGCCAGCTTCGTTAATGGCCTTGAACAGCAGGCGGGTGGCATCGTAGAAGTAGAAAACGAAGTCATCCATGCTGTTGCTGTGGACCTTGGCGTAAGCCTGGCTCAGCTTCTGGTACGGTTCGCTGGACGGATCGGCCGACAAATACACCAAGGTTCCTTCCGCATTGTCCGCACCGGCAGACTTCACGGTTTCAGCCACGTTATTGCCGCCAAACTTGGTGAACTGGCCTTTGAAGCCCATTTCACGTGCCTGACGTATCACGATCCCGGCCGGGCCAGGTGGCACGGTGTCCAGCTCGATGAAGTCCACATTCTTGGCCAGAATGCTGGTCAGCAAGGTGCGGAAATCGTTTTGCGAGCGCTCGAAGAACTTGGTTTCAGCCACGTCGTAACCGGCGTCCTTGTATGCAGCGGTCTGGATCTTTTGCGTGCTCCAGCCGGTGGCATCGTTAGGCGACAGGATCGCCAGACGCTTCAGCTCGGGGCGTTCCTGCTTCAACCAGCCGATCAGCTGACGGTTGTATTCGTACTGCGTAGGCAGCACGCGGAACATGTATTGCGTATTCGCATCCAGCACTTCGGTCGAGTAGCTGTTGGACAGCATGATGACCTTGTTGCGCTCGGTAATCGGCTTCATGGCCATGACCGAAGCCGAGCCAATCGGGCCGATGATGTATTTCACTTCATCCTGATCGATCAGACGGTTGGTGGCGGTTACTGCATCCGCTGCCTTGTAGTGGTCGTCGTAGGTCAGCACTTCAACCTTGTACTTCTTGTCGCCCACTTCCAGGCCGCCGGCCTGATTGATTTCATCCACGGCGATTTTCACGCCACCATCAATAGCCAGACCCCAGGGCGCGCCTGGACCTGTCATGCCTCCTACCACACCCAGCTTGAGCGTTTGAGCCTGCGCGCCCAGCGCGGCCACCATCCCTGCTGCTGCCAGTACACCCCGTATCCCGTTTTTCATGGACCTGCTCCTATTAATTGACCGGACATAATTGTTGTTTGATACGAACAATATAATAAGGAGCCGATACTTGTCTATGGAAATATGGATTGACAATGACCTTATAACCAGCACCCACAGGGGAATACGCCTAAATTTAAGGGAAAACACCGACGCAGTCTGTCGGTTTATTTGTACGGACGTTAATCTATATATTTATATAAAAAAATCATGGCCTGGGCATGTATTCCGCTAAATAGTGGGGTTGAAACCACCTGCTCCCAGACACCAAAAAAAGCCGCTTTCCATAACAGAAAGCGGCCCCGAGGTCCGGCTACTCCTACCACTCATTCATAAAGACACGGTCTGCATGTATTGATCAAAGCGCGCTTCCGCGAAGCGGAACCACAGCAGCTCGTCCTTTTGGAACGCCCGATAATCCGCATAAATCGTTCGCCATTGCGGATTGCTGGCATTCAGTTCAGCATACAGTTCCTCACTCGCCTTGAATGAGGCATCCAGCACTTCCTTGGAGAAAGGCAAGACTTTGGCTCCCTGACCGACCAGTTCTTTCAGGGCACCTGGGTTACGGGCATCGTATTTCGCCTGCATATCCAGATGCGCATACGTGCTGGCTGCCGAGACAATATCTTTGTAGTGCTGCGACAAACCGTCATACGCTTTCTTGTTGACCAGCAGATCCAGCCCTACTGAACCTTCCCACCATCCTGGGTAATAGTAATAGGGCGCGACCTTGTGAAAGCCCAGTCGCAAATCGTCATAGGGTCCCACCCACTCGGCGGCATCAATAACGCCTTTTTCCAGTGCCTGATACACCTCGCCACCGGCGATATTTTGCGGAATGCCACCCAGCTTCTCGATGACTTTACCGGGCAAACCACCAATCCGAATCTTCAGGCCCCGTATATCTTCCGGGGTATTGATCTGCTTGCGAAACCAGCCGCCCATCTGCACACCGCTGTTGCCACAGGGGAAGTTGACGATGTTGTAGTTGGCATAAAAGTCGCGCGTCAGCTTCAAGCCATTGCCGTGGTACATCCAGGCCGTCAGCTGGCGAGAGTTCATGCCAAATGGAATGGCACAGCTCAAGGCAAACGCCTCATTCTTGCCAAAGAAATAGTAAGGCGCCGTGTGAGCCGCTTCCACCGAGTTCTGTTCCAGCGCATCGACTACACCCATGGCCGGCATCAACTCCCCACCCGCATGCACGGAGATATTGAACTTGCCATCGCTTAGCTCGCGCACTTTCTGCGCAAAAACTTCTCCTCCGCCATAAATCGTATCCAGGTGCTTGGGAAAGCTCGATGCCAGTCGCCAGCGCAAATTCTCTTGCGCCTTGACGACCGCAGGGGCCATGCCACTGGCCACAATGCCGGCCAGGCCGGTCAGTTTCAGCATTGCTCGTCGTTCCACGCTTGTGTCTCCTCGTTTTATTTATGCAAAGTCAGCAGCTTGCCCCCAACGGATCAAGCTGCTTGCGGGACGGATCAATCAAACATATCGGGCTGGGTGCGCAACAGGTTTTCCCAGATCGGCTGAAAGTGCAGCCAGCCAATGTATTCGCTCCCTACGTGCTCACGGCTGTAACGGGCACGTTCGGGGGTCACCAGTGTTGGCGTCATGCCGGTTGCAGCAATCATCAATTGCTGCTGGCAGCAGCGTTCCAGCGCAATGAACCAGAAGGCGGCGGCTTCAATGCTGTGACGGCTGGCCGTCAGCAAACCATGGTTCTGGTGAATGGCTGCCTTGACGCCCGCAAAGGCATTAGCCACTTTGTGACCAGCCTTGGTTTCCACGGCAACCTGACCCGCTTCTTCGCGAATGACAACATGGTCTTCAAAAAAGGCGGCGGCATCCTGCGTAATAGGCAGGATTTCCTGGCCCAGTGAGGCAAACGCAGTGCCATAAACCGTATGGGCATGGCACATGGCAACGATGTCGGGATGTGCTTCGTGAACCGCAGCATGCAGGACAAAGCCGGCACGGTTCACCGCGTAATCGCCTTCCACCACTTTGCCTTCGTGGTCCGCCAGAATCAGGTTCGAGACCTTCACATCGGCAAAGTGCACGGCCATGGGATTGGTCCAGTACAGGCTGGGATGCTCGGGGTCGCGAATGGTCAGATGGCCTGCAAAACCATAGTCCAGACCATGCAGGGCAAAGGCACGGCAGGCGGCCACCAGGCGCTGCTTCAAATGCGTGCGCGCTTCTTCAAAAGACTCAAACTGGGGCTCTTCGGGATAGATCAGGCCCTGCTGCTCGGGCTGGTAAATGGACTTTCGGCCCGTCATGGCCAAAATTTCATTGATATCGGGTTTAGCGTTCATGGGAAGGTCTCCTTCGGGTTCGGCAAGATGTTGCGTTGCCCGCACGCCAGCCCATCCAGCGCAGCGTACGGGTGAAACGTAAAACCATGGTAGAGGTCGAAAACCATGAATGACAAACGAAGCTTTTTCAGCTATTGATTAAAAATATTCACCTGTTTAAGGCACCCTAATGCGAGCCATCCCTAATTTCGCCTGGCTACGAGCCTTTGAATCGGCCGCCCGGCTGGAGAGTTTCAGCCTGGCGGCCGATGAGCTGCACCTGACTCCTTCCGCGATCAGCCATCAGGTCAAAAGCCTGGAGACTCATCTGGGACGCAGCCTGTTCGTCCGTCACAACCGGCGTGTCAGCTTGAACAGCCAAGGCCAGGAGTTCTATCGGGAACTGACTCCCTTGCTGGACAAGCTGGCCCGGCTTTGCGAGGACACACAGGGAGAAAATGCCAGTACGCACGCCTTGACCGTGCATTGTGCACCCAGCCTGGCCGTGAAATGGCTGGGGCCACGTCTGCATGCTTTCATGCGGGAGCATCCCGGCTTGGCCATCCATCTGCGTACGGACGCCACACCGCCCGATCTGCACCAGTCCACCGACATTGACTGCGTGATCAGCTACGGACATGCCCCCAGCCACGACCCTAGGCTGGTGGTGGAGTCGCTGCACCCTGAACCGCTATTACCCTTATGCTCGCCCAAGCTCTATGCCAGTCTGGCTCTGCATCAGCCCTGGTACCTGCATTTGCCCTTGATCGATTCCACCATCAGTCCGGTCAGCTGGGCTGACTGGTTTGGCAGCAATGGCATGGCCGCCTCCCCCGGTCCACGTCTGTCCTTTGACCGCGGTGCCATGGCAGTTGCAGCAGCGGTGGATCAGTTGGGTGTCTGCCTGGAAACCCAGCGCTTTGCCGAACGCGAACTGGACAATCGGGAACTGATCGTCTTGCCCGCCCCCAATGGTCGCAGCCTGCAACGCGAGATGCATTTTCTCTACTACCGCAATCACCGCGACACGCTCAAACGCGTGGAACACCTGCGTGAATGGCTGCTGCGCGAGGCCAGCCTGACCCCGATGCGCTAAGCAAAATTTCCGTCCTAGGGATTTCCCCCGACCTGCCAATTTTTCCTTGACACCTCGAATATCGCCCCACAATACTGAACTCTGTATACAGAACACAGAACTCACAAAAAGGAGGCAGTATGAAGGTGTTTTATGACAAGGACGGCGATCTGGCCCTGGTGCAGCAACGCCGGGTTGCCATCATCGGCTACGGCTCTCAAGGCCATGCTCACGCATTGAATCTGCGTGATTCTGGCGTGGAAGTGGTCGTGGGTTTGCGCCCCAACAGTGCCTCGCGTCAAAAGGCCGCCATTGCCCGTCTGGCTGTGGCAGACATCGCGTCTGCCGTTCAACAAGCCGACATCGTGATGATGCTGCTGCCTGACGAGGACATTGCCCGCGTCTACGAGCAGGAAGTCGCCCCCCATATCCGCCCCGGCGCCACGCTGGGCTTTGCCCACGGTTTCAACATCCATTACGGCCAGATCCAGCCCCGCGACGATCTGGACGTCATCATGGTCGCCCCCAAGGCGCCCGGCCACACGGTGCGCTCCACCTATGTGGAGGGCGGCGGTGTCCCCCACCTGATTGCCATTCACGCCGACCGTTCCGGCCAGGCTCGTGACTTGGCCTTGTCCTACGCCATCGCCAATGGCGGCGGACGCTCCGGCGTCATCGAAACCGATTTTCGTGAAGAAACCGAAACGGATTTGTTTGGCGAGCAGGCGGTGCTCTGTGGCGGCATGGTGGATCTGGTCAAGTGTGGATTCGAAACCTTGGTCGAGGCGGGCTATGCCGAAGAAATGGCCTATTTCGAATGCCTGCATGAACTGAAGCTGATTGTGGATCTGCTGTACGAGGGTGGCATCGCCAACCTGAACTACAGCATCTCCAACAATGCCGAGTTTGGCGAATACCAGGCCGGTCCACGCATCGTGACCGAAGACACACGCCAGGCCATGAAAGCCTTGCTGCGCGACATCCAGGACGGCACCTATGCCAAGAATTTCATCCTGGAAAGCCGTGCCGGCCAACCTTCCTTGAATGCCCATCGACGCCTGAACCAGCGCCACCGCCTTGAAATCGTCGGCGAACAGCTGCGCGCCATGATGCCCTGGATCAGCGCCCAGGCGCTGGTCGACCGAAAAGTAGCCTGACCCTTTCCACCATTGATCTGTACACGAGGACGACATGACCGAAAAGAAACTGATTCCCTACGGCGGCTATTACACCAACCGCATTCCTGATCACGACCCTGAGTTGACCGAAGTTGGCCCTGGCACGCCCATGGGCGAGTACATGCGCCGCTTCTGGCATCCCGTCTGCATGGCAGCGGAACTGACCGACACCCCGCGTTTCCTGAAAATCATGGGGGAAGAGCTGGTCGCATTTCGCGACAAAAGCGGCCAGATCGGCCTGCTGCACGCCCATTGCGCCCACCGTGGCGCTTCTCTGGAGTACGGTGCCATCCAGGAAAAGGGCATTATGTGCTGCTACCACGGCATGGTGTTCGACGTAGACGGAACCTGTCTGCATGTCCCTTATCCGAAAGGCGAAGAAGCCGAGGGCGAAAAATACGCCTGCTCCATCCGCCAGGGTGCTTACAAGGCCTTCGAGCGCCATGGCCTGATTTTTGCCTATATGGGCCCACCTGATGCCGAACCTCCTTTCCCCGAATGGGAGGAAAACTTCACCGTCATGCCCGGTGATGAACTGGTGGCGTTCAGCAACTTCCAGCACTGCAACTGGCTGCAAGTACAGGACAACGCCGCTGACAACTTCCACCCCACCGCACTGCACGCTGCCAAGAACGTGGTAGGCGGCAACTACCAGGGCACCACGTTTGATGAGGTGGGCGCGGCCTCCATGGAAGTAGCCCCCGACATGCAGTTCATCCCGGTACACAATGGCCGCAGCCTGGCCTGCGCGGGTGCCCGTCGTGCCAGCAAGGACAATCTGTTTATCCGTGTTCAGCACCAGGTCCTGCCCAATCTGAGCCTGCATGCCTACACGTCCGAAGACGGTGCCCAGCAAAAGTTTTTCAGCCGCTTTCACATCGTGCGCTGGACCGTTCCCGTGGACGACCAGAACAGCAAGATGATTGGCTGGCGCGTCATGGGCCCTGGCATTGATACACGCGGAGTGGGTAACAAGGAGATGGTGGGCTACGAGACCATCGACTTTCTGGAAGGGCAGGTTGCGATGCGCCGTCCCGAGCGCTTTGGACAATACAAGCTGGAAGATCTGCCACCCATCCCGTCCGACCACCGTGCCCGTCACAACTACAAGGAATGCCAGCAGGCACCGGGCGATTACGAGGCCATCATCAGCCAGCGCCCGATTGCGGTCCATGCTCTGGAGAACCCGACCAAGTTCGACGCCGGGCTGTACATGTTCCGCAAGATGTTGCGCGATGCCTTGCGTGGCTCCAACCCTGCCGCGACCCCCGAAGGCTTTGCCCAATGGCTGAAAGACTGTGGGGGTGCCCCCAACAGCTATTGCTCGGGCAATGTCCTGGCGATTCCCGAGTCCGAGGATTTGGCCCAGGAAGTCGCACGCCGCCGACATGCCACGCGCGAAATCGTGCGCATCCTGACCTCGGCCGACAATCTGAAAGGCTCGGAGCGCGAGGCTTTCGTCAAACAGAGCATGCAGGAACTTCAACAATCGCTCAGCGCTGTCGCTGCTGAATCCTGATCGCCTGCCGCACCCGCTCCAAAGGGGCGGGTGCCCCATACGGAGAGCGCCATGAACGCCATTGCAGAACCCGCCACTCCCGTCCAGGCGGCTACCAACCCGGACGGGCTGCTGTCACTGCGGATCCGGCAAATCCGCTACGAAGCGCAAGGCATCAATTCTTATGAACTCAGCTGTCCTCAGGGTGGCGAATTGCCTGCCTTCGAAGCCGGTGCCCATATAGACGTACATATTCAACCCGGCCTGATCCGCCAATACTCGCTGTGCAACCCTCCTCATGAGCGTCATCGCTACGTCATTGCTGTCCTGCGTGATGCCAATGGACGAGGCGGTTCACGCACCTTGCACGACGTCTTGCAGGTCCAGCAGCAAGTCACCGTCAGCACGCCCCGAAATCATTTTCGACTGGACCCGAATGCACGCCGTTCCATTCTGTTAGCCGGGGGTATAGGTATCACGCCCATCAAGGCGATGGCCCACTTTCTGGAGTCTCAGGGTCAGCCCTTTGAATTGCACTATTGCACTCGCAGCCACGACACGGCCGCCTTTGGCTCCGAACTGCTCACATGGCAAGAACAAGGCCGCCTGCATCTGCATCTGGACAACGGCAACCCCGCACAAGGTCTGAATCTGCAGGATCTGCTGGCCAATGCAGTTGAAGGGACTCACGTATATTACTGCGGCCCAACCGGCTTCATGCAAGCCTGTGCGCAGGCCAGCTCGCATTGGCCTGCCGGTTCCGTGCATTGCGAACACTTCAAGGCGCCTGAACCTGCCCCTAATGCCAATACCCTGCCTCCCGGTGCCTTCGTGGCGCAGATTGCCAGTACCGGCCAGTGCATTGAGGTTGCTCCCGATCAATCCCTGAGCGATGCCTTGACGCAAGCCGGTGTGCCGATTGCCACCTCCTGCGTATCGGGCCTGTGCGGCACATGCCGCATCAACTATCTGCAAGGCGATGTGGATCACCAGGACTACATCCTCAGTCCCGACGAGCAAAGCCATTGCCTGACCGCCTGCGTGTCACGCGCACGCTCGGGCGTACTGGTTCTGGACCTGTAAGGCCATCTCCTGGTCCTGGCTCCCGCCAGGGCGCACCCCATTTACTTCGGGCACGCTCATGGCCCAAGGAGTCACCACAGCACCTGCTACAGAGCGGCTTGCATACGGCCGCCATCAAACACTCCCCGGCAGCACAACGACGAACACAACAATATTCGCGGAGACAACAATGACTGCATTGAAAACCATGGTGGGGGGAATAGACCACCTGAACCGCTGTATCGGATTCATCATCAAATGGCTATTGCTGGCCACCACCATTCTGAGCGCCAGCAACGCCATCACTCGCAAGGCCTTTGACCTGAGCTCCAACGGCATGCTGGAAGCTCAGTGGTACCTGTATGCGGCTGTCTTTCTCTTGGGAGGAGGCTACGCATTTCTGCATAACAGCCATGTTCGTATCGACTTCGTTTCCACCCGCCTGGGAGCGCGGGGACGCAACCTGGTGGACATCGCCGGGATTGTTGTCGTCCTGATCCCGTTCTGTATTTTTGTCATCAACCTGAGCTGGGGATTCTTCACCGCCGCCTGGCATTCGGGTGAAATGTCCGGCAACGCCGGCGGGCTGGTGCGCTGGCCCGCCTACCTGCTGATTCCTGCCGGCTTTAGCCTGCTGTTGCTTCAGGGCTTGGCCGAGCTGGTCAAACGTATCCTGTTCCTGACAGGCAAAGGGCCGGACTGCATTGCTGAAGATAATGCCCAGGACACGCCTATTCATGTGCCAGCCGAAGCGCTATCGACCGCACAGGAGGGCGCACGATGATTGCCACCTTTATCACGGACTACTTCGTCCCCATCATGTTCCTGAGCCTGATTGTGCTCTTGCTGACCGGCTTTCCTGTGGCCTTCGGACTGGCCGCTACCGGCCTGGTATTTGGCGTACTAGGCATTGCACTGGACCTGTTTCCGACCAATCTGTTCCAGGTTTTGCCGCTACGCATCTTTGGCATCATGCAAAACGAAACCATGCTGGCCATCCCCTTTTTCACGCTAATGGGCATCATCCTGGAACGGTCGGGCATGGCAGAAGACCTGCTTGAAACCATGGGCCAGCTCTTTGGTGCTGTCCGTGGTGGCCTGGCCGTTTCGGTTGTCCTGGTAGGGGCCCTTCTGGCCGCCTCCACCGGCGTCACATCGGCGGTGGTGATCTCCATGGGCCTGATCTCCTTGCCCGTCATGCTGCGCTACGGCTACAAACCGGAAATTGCTACGGGCGTCATCACCGCCTCAGGTGCTCTGGTACAGGCGTTGCCGCCGTCTCTGGTCCTGATTGTGATGGCCGATCAATTGGGCCGCTCAGTCGGAGACATGTACGCAGCGGCACTGGGCCCAGGTCTCTTGCTGCTGGTGATCTACATTACATTCGTCATTGTTCTGGCCTTGATCCGTCCTTCCTGGATGCCAGCACTGCCAGAACAGGCCAGAAGTCAGGTGACAGCCACTGGTGCAAGCGGACGACGGTCGCTGGGCATGTTGGTCCTGCTGTGCGCCTTCATCGGGTTTACCTGGGCAGGCCTGCACAACGAAGTCATGGCCCAGGTCTTTTCCCAGCCTGCTCAGGCTCCCACGGATCAAGTGGCCATCACCGCCCTGGTTGTCGCCTCCATGAGTGCGCTGCTATTTGCCACTGTGAACCGGGTTACAGGCTGGGGTCTGCTCTCGCAACTGGCCGAACGCTTTGTCTTCGCCCTGATCCCGCCAGTCATCCTGATCTTTCTGGTCCTTGGCACCATATTCCTGGGAATTGCTACACCAACAGAAGGCGGTGCCATGGGTGCAATTGGCGCGCTGATACTGGCCTTGATACGCAAACGCCTGAACTGGTCCTTGCTCAATCAAGCTCTGGAAAATACCGCCAAGCTGGCTATTTTCGTGATGTTCATCCTGATCGGCTCCACCGTCTTCAGCTTCACATTCAGTGCCGCAGACGGCCACCTGTGGGTAGAGCACCTGTTTGATGCCATTCCCGGTGGCGAGCTGGGTTTTGTCATTGCCGTCAGCGCCATCATCTTTGTGCTGGGCATGTTTCTGGACTTTTTTGAAATTGCATTCATTGTGGTGCCCTTACTGGCACCCGTCGCCAACAGCCTGGGCATTGATCTGATCTGGTTCGGTATCGTGATTGCTCTGGTCCTGCAAACCTCCTTTCTGACACCCCCGTTCGGTTTTGCCTTGTTGTATTTGCGCAGCGTGGCACCCCGATCCGACTATGTAGATTCCGTTAGCCAGCAAACTATTCCAAGGGTTCGTACCCAGCAGATCTGGAAGGGCTCAGCCTACTTCGTCGTACTACAATTGCTGGTGGTGGGTATTGTGATTGCCTATCCGCAACTGGTAACGGGAGGCTTGCACAAAACAGTCAGCCTGAGCGATGAAGAAATCCTGCTCCAGCTGAACCGTCCCGCCCCCATGCTCAGCCCAGGAGCAATACAGGCAGACGACCCGCTAAGCAACCCGTTCGAGGTACAGGCGACGTCAGACCAGGACCCCATGGCGGCGCTCTTGCAATCCATGCGGACCACGCCCTGATGTAAACCCAGGGCCGCAGCCAGGCTGCGGCCTTAACTTGTTTTTTGTTTGTAGCGGAGTTCCAGACCTCATGCATGCCAAGCTTTCCGGTAAGTTGCAGGCCCGTCCACACTATGTTGACGAGGTCTATCGCATCCTGCTCGATGCCATCAGCGACGGCTCTCTGGCCCCCGGCTCGCGCATCACTCAGGAAGACATTGCCGAGCAGCTCAACGTGTCCCGCTCGCCGGTGTTGCAGGCCATCCAGTTGCTGAAAAAAGACGGGCTGCTACAAGATGCCGAAGGGCGGGGCGTCATGGTGGCCCCGCTGGATCTGGAACATATCGGGCACCTGTATCAAGTTCGTGGCGCATTGGAAGCTTTGGCTACCAAGCTGGCGGCACGCCAAAGCTCCGTACTGGACCCGGACCTGATCCGTCTGGGCCGCAAGGTTGCTCGTGGTCACGATGTGCGCGCCATGATCGAAGCCGACGAAGCCTTTCACAAAGCAATTTACGAAGCGTCGGGCAACCCCATGATCGCCGAGAGCGCACAAGTTCATTGGGTACACCTGCGACGTGTCATGGGGGCTGTACTGCAATCAGCAGAACAGCGTCTGTCCATCTGGGACGAGCATGAAGAACTGGCTGCGGCCATTGCGTCGGGCAACGAAGCAGGCGCCCTTGCCATCTGCGAACGGCATATGCACAACGCCAGCGACAAGCTGCTGACTCGCCTGCAGGAAATACTGGAACAGCCAGTGTAAGAACAATACAAAACCAAGGACAGAGCGCCCCTGTAAAAAAGGGCGTTCTTCATTGCACTGTACGTCCTGTGTTAGAAGCCCCTCTTACTCCATATGCGCCAACGCCGCGACCGGCACAGGCTTCACTGGCGCTTGAGCCTTGTAAATTCCCACTTGATCTATGCCCCGGCCCAAACGACTGGCCAGCATCTGCGCCACGGTGTGTTGGCAGTAGCGCCCCTGGCACATGCCCATTCCGGTACGACAGGCCAATTTGATGCTATTGATATCCGTCACATAAGGATGAGCGTCCAGAAACTGATTCACCTCCTGTGCCGTGACTTCCTCGCAGCGGCACACCACTGTATCCGGGGTGATTGCCTGGGCCAGTGCCTCCAGCTTGGGGGCAAACAAGGCGATAACGGTGTCGGTAAAACGACGATTACGACCCAGGCGCAGTTGCAGGTCGGCAATGGTTTTTGCTATCTCTGTCACGGCCGCTGGCGGCTGCAATTCCAGCACACATTGCCACGCCGCCAGCTCACCTTGCAGATGGGCGTTGAATGCTCCTGCAATACCCGTCTGCTCTCCAGCAACCAGTACGCCTGACTGAGTACTGTGCAGCCTATCATCATGCTGCACCAGCCAGCCGCCAGCGGCACTGTCCCACCGCACGGCACAGCCTGTCTGGCGCGCCAATTCCGTACTGGCGAGCAGGCCATAACCCACGACCACCGTATCTGCCTCTACACGTCTTTGTGTGCCCGCGATGGCGTGCCAGTTTTGATCCACTTTACATAGCGTGGCAGCCTGAACGGACTCGTCACCATGGACACGCTCTATACCCGTTGCAAAGCGCAAAGGCACACCATGACGACGCAGTTTCAACAAGATCGCCAGCAGCTGTTTAACCAGCCGGGACTGTCCCGGTAGAGCACGTGTAGCGCGCAGCATTTCCTTCATGGACGGCAAACTGCGGGCGATGGCAACTTCGGCAATCTGTGCACCGGCATCCAGCAACAACTCAGCAACCAGAAGCAGCAGGGGATGGCCGCCCACCAACAGAAAACGCTGTCCCGGCATCAGGCTTTGGCTCTTGATCATGGTTTGCACCCCACCGGCGCTCAGCACGCCCGGCAAGGTCCAACCCGGAAAGGCCACGGGCAAGTCATAGGCCCCGGTCGCAATCAACACCCGGCGGGCTTTCAGCACGGAGGCGCCCTGTGGGCCAGCAGTGCCGATCTGACGCATATGCTCATCCTGCGGGTCGTCAAAAATCCCCCACACCAGGGTACTGAAATGCCACTGCACAGCCGTGGTGGCCCGCGCCCAGGCAAACAAGCTGTGTGAAAAAGGATAGGTGTGCATGGAGTCCGGGTCCGCTGCCGCAAACTCCTCGGGTGCCTGCCGGAATACCTGTCCGCCAAAGCGCGGCTGCTCGTCCAGCACGGCCACGCTTAAACCCTGCGAGCTAGCCACTCGAGCCGCAGACAGTCCTGCCGGACCTGCCCCCACAATCAATAAATCCAGAATGTCAGACATCGTCGGCTACCTCGATCTGCATACCGCTACGTACCGTAGTCATGCAACTGCGCTGCCCCTGCACCCCGTCAATGGTCACGATGCAGTCAAAGCACACGCCCATATTGCACACCGGACGACGTGGCGCACCACTGGCGGTGCGACGAAAAGCGCCGACTCCGGCCGCCAGCAAAACCGTCGCCACGGTTTCACCGAGATAACAGGCTGTCTCATGACCATTGATTGTCACCACAGCTGGCTCGAAGCGCTGGCGTTTATGCAGCAAGCGTTGTGCGTCAGGCAAAGGTCAAACTCCTAAAACGATCAGGATCGTAGGCAGAGATATCCAGGCTGGGCGGCTGGCCCAGCATCTGCGCTACCAGCAAATGAGCGTAGGTCAAACCCAGGGTGAAGGCGGCTCCACCAGTGGCAATGAACAAACCGGGGCGGTGCGGCACTTGGCCCAGCAACGGCAGTTGATCCGACACCAAAGAGGTCACCCCGGTCCAGGAGCGCAAGACAGGCAAGGAGGCCAGTTGGGGGACGACACTGCAGGCGGTCTGTACGCTGCGTTGCAAAGAATCCAGGTTCAGACTGGGCTTGCGTTCCAGATCTGCAATCCCATTACGGTGATGCAGTGTGGAAGGCCAGCCGCCGCCAATCAGCACCGTGCCTTCAGCCGTTTGCTTCAAGGACAGACGTCGTCCCACGTGCTGGAACAGGTAATCCATAAAGGGCGCGGTGCGTGCGGTGGCCGTCATGGTCAGGGCAATCGGGCTGACGGGTAACTGCGAGCCGGTCATTTGCGCAATGCGCCCGGACCAGACACCGGCAGCAATCAGAACCTGCTTGCTGCGACATTGCTCCCCACTGAGCACCTTGGCTTGCCAGTCAGAACCCACTCGCTTCAAGTCCACCACCTGGCATTGGCTAAGGATCTGCGCACCCAAAGCCCGCGCGGCGGCTGCCAGGGCCAGACTGGCGCGGCGAGGGTCGGCTTTGCCTTCATCAGCACAAAAAGCCCCCATCAGCACGGAGTCCGACAAATAGGGCGCTTTGGCTTGTAAAGCGGCCCGGTCCAGTAGCTCGACCTTCAGGCCGGCCTGGTTTTCCAGACGGCTTTTTTGTTCCAGAACCTGGGCTTGCTGTGCCGTTTCCGCCAGCATGAAGCCGCCTTTCTGACGCACGCCCACCGACACACCCAACTGATCTTCCAGGGCCCGCCAGCGGGCAATGGCGTCCACATGCAAGGGCATGGCTTGCAAGGCGCGTTTGCTGGCCTCCAGCCCCGCCTCGATCATGCGGTATTCCATCTGGAAATGCAGGCTGCCCGCGTTCTGGCTGGATGCCTGCAGGCCCAGCTCACCTTGTTCGATCAAGGTCACGGGCACCCCCGCCAGGCTCAAATAGTAGGCAGCGGCACAGCCCAGCAGCCCGCCGCCAATGATCAGGACATCCGTCCGGGCGGGCAGGGTGCCGGGGGCACAGGCAGGAGGGGGGGAAAGAGAATCAGGCTTGGGGCTCATAGTGTAGTGATGCGGTACACCGTTCGCCCCGGATCAAGACCAATCAGGGGACGGGCGGGGTAATCGACATGATGATTTCCGCTTCCTCCGTTCCCCGGTTCAGGTAACGGTGGCTTTGGCGTGCATCAAAGCTGATGTTCTCGCCAGCTTTGACGTCAAAACTTACCTTATCAATCTCTGCAGTAATGACACCCCGGACCACATAGACACTTTCCAGGGACGGGTGCGACATATCGTCCATGGACTGTTGACCGACTTCGTAAACAGCCCGGAACACTTCCATCTCGCCATTGCCACGGGTGAGCCGTTCATAGACGACACCCCCACGCGGGCCACGCAACAACATGCGTTCACCAGGGCGGCTGATCCATACCGACGGCCCCTTGCTGGTATCCATGAACAAGGAAGACATGGATTCCCCAAAGATCCCGCTGAGCTTGCGCAGGGTCGTCAAACTGGGTGTGGTGACACCGCGTTCTACCTGACTGAGCAGCGTGGGCGAGAGCTTGACCATCTGACCCAACTCCCGCAGGGACAGACCCTTGGCCACGCGCAGCTCATGAAGTCGTTTGCCTATCATTCTGAAGTCCTATGTTCGTGTAGTTATGTGTAGCCGAACTTCACGAATTATAGGGTAAGAGAGGCAGCCTAATGGTGTGCAAATGCATGTTCCAAAACTGCACAAACCGTGCAGTTTCAGTGCTGAATTCTTCCAGACTTTACACGTGTGCACAAGCACTTTACACGCAACACCGATATAGGCGTCACAGACACAAACCACAAGCCATTGTTTATAAACGATATTTTACCTAGGGAAAATACGTAGTCTGGTTTTTCAACAAAAAACTACAGGCCTAAAGTATTATTTAACCGTAAATTATGTGCAGTTTTATTGCACAATCTTGTATACAGCCCCCGTACGGGCATAAACGGAGACTTCATGACATCGCCTGTTTTGCCATTGGCTATTGAACAAATTGATCACGCCGCCTGGACCGTACCCGATCTGGATGCAGCCATTGCTTTTTATGAACGCCTGTTTGGTGCCCGCCAACTCTACCGTCTGGGGCCCATCAACAGCGCTGACCTGCCCCGTTCTGCGCAAGGCAAAGACTGGACCCACGCCCACCTGGACATACCCGATGCCAAGCTGGAACTGGCCTTTATGGTGCTGCCCAATGGCTTTCATATCGAGCTGTTTGCCTACGCACAACCTGCCAGCGACACCCAAAGAGCCCTGAAGTCCAACCATGTGGGTGCACATCACCTGGGTTTTCTGGTGGCCGATCTGGATCAGGCAGTGGCACAACTTGAACAGCACGGCTGCACAGTATTGGACCGCATCGCCTTTGATTCTGGCCCGACCGCCGGTGCTCAATTCCAGTACTTCACCGACCCCTGGGGCAATATTTTTGAGCTGGTCCAGCGCAGTCAGCCACTGAACGCCCCCCAGGGCCGTGAATGCGTGAATCCGGCATCGCTCTACAACAGCACCAACTTCGGTTTTTCCCACGCTGTCGTACAGGACAACAGCCGCACCGTGCATCTGGCCGGGCAAGTCGCCTGGAATGGTGAAGGGCAGTTAGTGGGTGCAGGCGATCGCATCGCACAAACCCGCCAGGCTTTGCAGAACCTGAAAACCGTCCTGAAAGAAGCCGGTGCCAGCCCGCGCGATGTCGTGCGTTTGCGCACCTACCTGGTCGGCCACACACCTGAAGAGCTGGGCCCGATCTGCGCACTGATCAACGAGTTTTACGAAGGGGCCGAACCGGCTGCCAACACCTTGCTGGGAGTGGCCAATCTGGCGCTGCCAGACATGCTGGTCGAGATCGAAGCCACGGCACGTCTGCCCTGAGCCAGAGGCCTCCTCTTTTCTTCAACCCATACAAGTGACACACATGAGCAAGAAACACCGGGTGAACTGGAAGGGCTATATCCCGACCATCATCACCCCTTTTGATGAAGCACGACAGCTGGATGTACCGGCACTGCACAGCATGCTGGAATGGCTGCATGCCGAGGGCATGCACGGTCTGTTTATAGGCGGCACCACCAGCGAATGGACCAGCCTGTCCAACCAGGAACGGGTAGAGCTTTTCCGCGCCAGTGCCGACGCCATGCGCGGCAAATTGCCTTTACTGGCAGGCTGTACCGGCTACACACCCGCCGAAGTGGTCGCTCTTGCTCAAGAGGCCCAGGCACTGGGCTATGAAGGGGTCGTGATTGCACCGCCCCCCTATGTACGCCCCAATGACAAGGAAATACTGGCCTTTTACCAGCAGATCGCCAAAGAAATCACCCTGCCTATCGTGATTTACAACTGGCCTGCCGGGACCGGAATCGATTTGTCGGTGGATTTGCTGGAGCAACTGAGCGATATCGATGGTGTCGTCGGCATCAAGCAATCCAGCCCCAGCATTGAACAGTTCATCAAGACGCTGTTCCGCCTGAAAGACAAGGTCCGTGTGTACGGCTTTCGCATGGATGAGCACGGCCTGTCCCTGCTGCAAAGTGTGGATGGCGACGGCACGATTGGCGCAGGCGGCGTGTTGGGCCGTTATCAGCCCGATTTTTACAACCACATCTGGCGCGGCGATATAGACGCTGCCCGCGCCTGCGGCCAGAAAGACATACAGATTCTGCAACGCTGGTACACCCCTGAGCTGATCGGCCGCTACGGCTCTTCACCCTCGGTGCTGAAAGTTGCATTCAAGATGCGCGGCGTACCCGTGCAGCCCTATGTACGCCGCCCCATTCTGGAGGTCGAGGACACCGAGATAGACGTCATACGCCAAACCTTGGTCGATCTTGAACTGATCTAAGACCCCCGTCGCGAGTACCGCCGGTACTCGCGCCCATACCCCCTTCGCTGGTACACGGCGCAGGCATTTTGCCCTGCCTGCTTTGTTGCGCCTGTTTCTTGCTGCATCACTTGCGGTAGGGGGATTGCTGCACGCTTTTTTATCTACCACGAAGGAGAAGAGGAATTGAAAACAAGAAATAAAACTGCTGTCGGTACGGCCCTGTTTTTACTGATGGCCAGCTCGGCAGCCCACGCATCCATCACCCTGTACGGGATTTTGGACACGGGTATTGGCTACGACATGAACAAGGGTAATAGCAGCTACAGCCGGGACCGGACTGATGCCACCGAGTTCAAGACTTCACGTCTGGGCCCCAATAGCGGTGTGCACTTTGGCAGCCGCTGGGGTATCCGCGGCACGGAAGATCTGGGCAACGGGCTGCAAGCCAAATTTGTGCTGGAAAGCGGCTTTGATGTGCCTACCGGCAAGTCCATTCAGGGTGGTCGCCTGTTTGGCCGTCAGGCCACACTGGGTCTGGCCGGCGAGGACTGGGGTCAGGTGGATTTCGGTCTGAAGAACAATATGCCGACCGAATACTTCAGCATGGCTCACCCCTTGGGTGGCGGTGGTGGAATTGTAGGCTTTGGATCGACCTTCAGCGTGGCCAACACGGTGCGTTACGACAACCAGATCCAATACCAATCGCCCACGTTGAACGGCTTTCAGTTCGGTATTGGCTATTCCTTCAACATCAACGGACAGCAGCACTGGGATAGCGAGCGCCCGGATGGCACCAACAGCAAAGACAACAATATCCGTGCAGTGACCACCGGCCTGCGCTACAACAACGGTCCCTTGAGCGCCGCTCTGGTGTACGACCAACTGCACATCAATAAACAGTCTGCCAGCGGTGCACGTCCTGCTGCCGACTCTACCCGTGTCAGCGCCTGGGCAGGGGCGGCCAGCTACGACTTTGATGTGGTCAAAGTGTTTGCCGGCATCGGCCAGACTCGCGACGGCCTGTTCGCCACCCAGGTCTTTGGCCTGAGCAACGTCACCAACCCGCTGCCTTCCTTTGCAGCAGTGCCAGGCCTGCGGATCAACTCCTACTCTTTTGGTGTGACCACACCATTGGCAGGCGGCCGCTTCTCGCTGGGCTGGAACATGGCAGATCCACGCAACTTGCCAGAGAGCATTACCGGCCCCAATGCGCAGACCAAACGTCAGCATGTGTACTCGGTAGGTTACCAGTACGACCTGTCCAAGCGCACCATGGTGTACGTGTACGGCGGCTATGCACAGAACCTGACCTTCCTGCCAGACGCACGCGCCACACAGCTGTACGTGGCCTTTAACCACAAGTTCTAAAGCGGGACGCCCCTTCGGGGGCCACACCCTGACTCGCTGTACTGTTCTTCCGTAGATACGCGATTCTGTTCCGCGCTATCTGTTTTTATACGCCCCTCTACGCTAGCCGTAAGGGGCGTTTTTTTAACCACCGGGCAGGCAACGTCAGTCGTCCTGCGCCTGGGGATTTGCCTGATAGCGCAGCCAGCCGGCAACTACACTGCCGCCACCAGGACGATCCTTGGGATGACTGCGGCCTTCATTAACCGGCACTTCCTCAAAATCGAAGGGGCTCATGCCTTCAATACAGGCCACATTCACACCATACTGCTCCGGGTTGGAGCGGCGCTGATGGAAGGTATAAATCCCGCAGTGCGAACAGAAGTAATGCCGGGCCTGCCCGGTATTGAACTGATAAAGCGTCAAGGCATCCTGCCCTTGCTCTACCTGAATATCTGCCAGGTTGGCCGACACCGCCACCGCCCCACGCATGCGGCAATACGAGCAATTGCAACGGCGCGCCGAACGCAGACCATCGGTCAGCTTCACATTGAAACGAACGGCTCCGCAATGGCAGGCCGCTTTGTACACAGGGCGAGTATCAGGGGTGTTTTCAATCATGAATGGCTTTGAATCACAATAAGTCCAGGGCGGGAAATGTCATGCTAAATCATGATCCGCCAGAAGCCTACAAAGGCTGCACCGCAAGACGCAGGCCCATTGCCTTCAAAATGGCCGTCAGGCTGCTCAAGGCCGGATTCCCCTTGGGGGACAAGGTCCTGTAAAGCTGCGTCGGATTTAACTGCGCCTGCTCGGCAACTGCCTGCACACCACCAAAAGCCTGTGCCAATTGACGCAACACGATCAGGAGTTCGGCCTGATCCCCGTCCTCCAAAATCTGATTGATAGTCTCTAATGCCAAGGCCGGATCACTGCGATACAGATCGGCCATAGCCTCATCATGTGATCTGCTTCTCATGGTCTTTTCTCTCCTGCCAGTCCTGCCAATAAATAAGCGCCCCATGCGGTCTTTCTGCGTTAATTTTCGTTTAAAGACGAATTATTAACAATGAACAAAGTTAAAGAGAATCAAGCAGGCACAAAAAAACCGGGCCAAAGGCCCGGTAAAAGTGGTGTGTCTAATGAAAGACAGAGATAACTCAATTCCTTGCCAGCGCAACCAGACGCGCTGACAGTACGGATTCTTTAACGGCCAAGGCCGCGATCACGTTGTAGTGATTTGTTCCCGGCAGGCTGCGGTACACCGCATCCACTCCTTGCCTGGACCAGGCCTTGGCCAGTTCCTGGCTTTGACGATGAAATTCCGAGGTTTCGTCACCGCCTACCCAGGCCTCGAAAGGCTGCCCATTGGCAGGGGCAGGCCAGAACAAGGGGCTGGAGGCTCGGGCGGTATCGGCATTGAGCTGCAAGGCATCATTGATGCCGATATGCGTCAGCGGTTCCAGGTCATACAAGCCGGACAAACCCAGGCCCGCCTGCAACATGTCGTGGGGCAGGTCCGGTGCAAAACCGGGCCAATCCGTAGCCAGCAGGCAAGCTGCCAAGTGGCCCCCTGCCGAGTGTCCTGCCACCACGATCGGACGCTTGAAACGTCGCCAGACCGTCGCGCAAGCCAGGCGCAGCTCATCAATAATCTGCGCCACGCTCGCCTGCGGGCACAAGGTATAGGTGGGCAATACCGTAATCAGGCCGTTATCCACGCTGCCTTGTGCCAGATGGCTGAAACGACGCTGGTCCATGGACTGCCAATAGCCACCATGAATGAACATCAGCACCGCCGCATCCGGGCGCTCCACAGCCGGAAAGTGAATGTCCATGACATTACGCGTTTCCGGGCCGTAAGGCTGATTGGCTTCATGACGCGAACCAGCCCGAAACTGCTCGGCCAACCCCGGCCACGAGGCCACAATCTCCTTGTGATCGGGCACATGCCAACTGGCGTTGTATTCACTTTCCAGATGCTGTGTCATGACGGGTTTAGTCCTTGGGAACGCCCAGTTCGGCAGCTACGCGATCCAGCTCGGCACGGTAGAAGTTCAGCGCTTCCTGAGCCTCCACACCCTTGGCTTCGCTCAACCATTGCTGCTCAATCACCGCCAGCTTGGTCTTCATGGCTTCCAGCTGCTCGCCTTCAATGCGGTGCACCTTGATGCCTTCAGCGCTCAAGCGATCAAAAGCCGCCATATTGTTCTTTTGCCAGATACCCGAGAAACGCTTGACCAGTGCTTCACCTGACAAGGCATCAATCGCGGCACGGTCGGCCTCGCTGATACGCTGCCAGCTGCGCTCGTTAACCACCATGAACTGACTGGAGGCAGAGAAACCACCGGGCAAGACGAACAAGTTCGGCATGAAGCGCGCCAGATTGAAGTCGATCACCGTGGTGTAGTTCTGGAACATGCCATCAATAATGCCGCGCGAAATCTGGTCATAGGCTTCGGTCAGCGTCGAGGAAATCGACACCAGGCCCAGCAGCTTGGCGATACGCTCCACCAGCACACCGGGAATACGGATCTTGGTGCCATCCAGCTTGTCCAGGCTGTCTACCTTGGCGGCTGTCCACAACTGGTACGAGCCAGGAACCCACGCGCCCAGCAATTTGGTGCCGGCGTGCTCGTTCTTGCCCATGAAGTACTTCTGATAAGTACGCCAGTAGGCCAGCGAGTTCACCTGAGCGTTCTCGGCCGTCATGGGCAACTCCACCATTTCCGTCAGCTTGAAACGCTCCGGGGTGTAGGAGTGCACACCAATCGTCATGTCTGCCACGCCATTGCGCACCAGGTCGTAGTGCGAAGCCGGGGTGCCCAAAGGCGGCAAAACCTGAATCTTCACCCGTCCTTCCGTTGCCTGTTCCACATCCTTGGCCCAGGGGTTCAACATCTCGGTCACCATGGGATGGGTGGGTGGCAACCAATTGGAAAAACGCAGCGTGACGTTCTGTGCCTGAACGCTGGTGCTGGCAGCCAGGGCGACTGCCGCTACCCCCACCCATTTGCTAACTTGCTTAATCATGCTTATTCCTTCGAGAAAATCAGATTCAATAAAAATGGCTTACATCAATGAGGGCAGAAACAAAGCAATGCCGGGAATGCCAATCAAGAGCGCCAGGCGCAGCAGATCAGCAAAGACAAAATAGATAACGCCGCGGTAAATAGTGCTGAGCGACATGGACGGCACCACGGAATTGAGCACAAACACGTTCATCCCCAAGGGCGGTGTGATCAGACCCACTTCGATCAAGGTGACCACCAGAATGCCGAACCAGATCGGGTCCAGACCCTGGTTGATGATTAGCGGGTAAACAATGGGCAAGGTCAGCAAGAGCATGGACATACCTTCCAGCATGCAGCCCAAGACCAGGTACAGCACCACAATGCCCAGCAAAATGCCCCAGCCCGGCAAGTCCCATTGCTGGACCGCATCGGACAACAGGGCGGTAAAGCCGGCCACGTTCACAAAGGTGGTGAAGATCTGTGCCCCCACCATAATCACGAAGATGGCGGCACTGGTCATGGCGGTTTCACGCAAGGCACCCATCAAGCTCTGCCAGGAGAACTTGCGACGCCAGATCATGATGAGCAGGGCACCGACCGCACCAATACCGGCCGCTTCAGTCGGCGTGAACAAGTTGCCGTAAATCCCGCCGATGACCAGCAGGAACAACAGTAAAACGGCGCCGACACTTTTCAGGCCGCGAATGCGCTCCAGCCAGGAACTGCGCTCTCCTGCCGTTGCCAGACCGGGAGTCATGCGAGTGGCCACCATCACCGCAACGATATACAACACCATGCCCAAAATACCGGGCAACACGGCTGCAATAAACAGCTTGCCAATATCCGTGCTGGTCAGCACGCCATAGACAATCAGGGGCACGCTGGGCGGGATCATGGCACCCAGAGTACCGGCTGATGCAATAGCGCCACCTGCCAGGGAGTCGGCATAGCCGTAGCGCTTCATGGAGGGGTACGCGACCCGGGCCATGGTGGCCGTCGTCGCAAAGCTGGAACCGCATACGGCCGAGAACATGCCGCCCGACAGCACTGTGGCAATGGCCAGACCGCCACGACGATGACCGACAAAGCGATAAGCTAGATCGAACAGGTCTTTGGAGACATCCGCCCGTGTCACCAGATTGCCCATCAGGATGAACAGCGGGATGACGGACAAGTTGTAGTTATGAACCAGGCGATACGAGGTTTCCGCAGCCATATAGGCGGCCGGGCCCCAATCAACTACGTAAGCAAAGCCACCAATACCAACTAAAGCCATCGCCACCGCGATGGGTACTTCCAGGACCATGAGCACGATCAGGATGATCATGCCAGTGACAACGACAGTCATTATTTTTCCTCAGCGAGCTCATCGCCGTCGGCACTGAACAGTGCGGCCAGCGTGGACAGGGCGCACATCACCGCTGCAAAGTAAGCAAAAGGCGCCAATGGCAGGTCTGCAAATACCGCGCGCGAATTGGTCTGCGCAAACTGTGTACCCAAGGCCCACAGGTGATAAGCCAGAAAGGCCATCAGCACACCTGTCGCCACGCGACTGCACCAACGCAACAGACCTTGCACCAGCACGTTCTTGCCCACCAGAGAGCGCAGCAAGGACACTTTGACGTGCTTGCCACTCAAGGTGACAAAGGGCAGGGCGGCAAACACCATCACCCCGACCAGCACCTCGGTTAATTCAAAAGCGCCAGACAGCGGCCGCACGAAGCTGCGCATCATGACATCGGCAAAGGCCACCGCCATCAAGGCCAGAATGGCCAGTGCGGACAGCCCGAACATCCAACTACAAACATGACGCAAGAAACGGGTCTGCATCAATCTCCTCCCCTCTATAGGCATTGCGTGTAAATTTCAGTGCCTCGTGTAAATTTCGTGCATTAAATGTACACAAAATTTGCCCAAAAACAGTGTGATATTACTTTAAACCTCTAGTTTTTTGAAAAAAATAAGCTTGGGGTTTTCCATTAAATATTTATAAAAAACCTGAATACACAAGGGTTTCAGAGCCTCATTATGAAACCCGGGAAAAGAGCTTGCAGGAAAAAGACGGTCGTAAAGTACGTGCACAAATACTTTACAAAAACAGGGATAAATGTACAGAAGCGGCTCTCAGGGGGAAAAGGTGTACAGGGAACGAAGCCGGACCCAAGCTTCAGGCCTGCATGAAAGCGGATTACCCCTTGTTATTGAAGGGATATTCTGAACAGAAGATTTGCCTCCTCCCCGTGCCCGGCCTACCATCAAGACGCTTCTGTTTTCGCTTCCGCTTTATTACTGACCAAGAGCCCGAACCATGCCCACCCTACGTCCCGCCCAACTTGCTGACATTGGCACGATTGGAGATATGTACGCCGAGCTATTCGCCCACATGCATCATTTGCAACCGCACTACTACCTGCAAGCACGGCAGGACGAGGGCTTTATCCAGTCCATGATCGAGTCGGACCAGGCAGCCTTGTTTGTGGCCGAGAAGGACGATCAGGCGCTGGGTTTTATTATTGTTCAGCAGCAAAAGACCCCGCCGTACAACTGCATCACGCCGCATGACTTTGCCTATGTGATTGATCTTGTCGTGACGGAATCGGCACGAGGCATGGGACTGGGCAAGCTGCTGATGCAGACCGCCCAGGAGTGGGCACAAGTGCGTGGACTGGACTACATCGAGCTGGGGGTCTTGAGCAATAATCGGGGCGCTATCGCGCTATATGAGCAACTAGGCTATGAACACAACACCAGCATCATGCGCAAGGCGCTTAAATAAGGCAGGACACCGCGCCACCAGACCCTTTGATGATTGAGCAGGTACAAAAAAGCGCTCAACCACATTCTGTTTGAGCGCTTTTTTTTGACTGGTTTCCCAAAGTCAGGACATCAAAGCCTTGGGCTTGATACACCTTTGACTTATCAAAGCCAGACCCAAGGGCCAGGAGTTCAGCCTTCTTCTACAAACTGCTGCACCTCGGCAGGCGTTAAGTAGCGCGACTCGCCTGGCTCCAGGCTGTCGTCCAGGGACAGAGAGCCAATACGCTCGCGATGCAAGGTCTGAACCAGATTCCCCAGGGAAGCAAACATACGCTTCACCTGATGGTATTTCCCTTCCTGGATGGTCAGCCGCGCAGTGCGTTCATCAATGCGTTCCAGCACGGCTGGCAGCGTTGGTTTGTCCTCGCCATTCAACAAGATACCGGCCTTGAACAATTCTTCTGCATTATCAGGCAAAGGCTCTGCCAAGGTCGCCACGTAGACCTTATCGCATTGATGGCGGGGCGAGATAATACGATGCGTCCACTGGCCGTCATCCGTAATCAAAATCAGGCCGGTAGTATCCACATCCAAGCGACCGACGGTGTGCAAGCGCTCGCGCTTTTCTACATCGATCAGCATCATCACGGACGGGTAAGCACTATTTTTAAGGCTGCACTCGTAACCAGCGGGCTTATTGAGCATGATGTAACGCAGGCCAATCAGGGCAAGCGGCTCATCATCCCAGCACACTACATCACCCTCTTGTACAACGTGAGTGCCTTTGGTCACTACCTCGCCATTGACGGTGATTTCTCCGCTTTTAAGCACTTTACGCGCGTCTGAGCGACTCAGGTCCGTGCTCTCACCAAGAAACTTGTCCAGTCGCATTCCATTTCCAAACAAAGAATTATTGAATAATTTACAGCGTCTTTACGATCGATCAAGAGGCCTTGCAAGGCCGACGCCAGGTACCACCATCAGATCCCCACGCCCCTTCTTTTAGTTCGTTCTGAAGCAGGGTGTATCACTGCAAGTAGACCACATCAGCTTGATTCCGCACCTTTCCATTCCTGGCGCGTGACGCCATTGCCACCAACCCACCAGGCAATTGATCAGTCCGTGTCTACTGACAAAAATTAATTGAGCCTGCCCAAAGACGCTGAATCTTCAAGACTCAGAGCTCATCAGTCATCACCAAAAAAATGAGCCCCAGCAGGAACGCCGGAGCCCATTTTATTCATTCGCATCACTGCGAGGTTTTTCACGAATTCCTGAGATCGGTTTTCATCAAGCCGAACAGCTTTCAGGAACGGTGAGCACCGACAGCCTTAAATATCCAGGTTCCCCGCCTGCAAGGCATGGGACTCGATAAAGGCACGACGTGGCTCAACGTGATCACCCATCAGCGTGGTGAAGATCTGATCCGCATCGATAGCATCAGCAATCTGCACACGCAGCAAACGACGTACAGTGGGGTCCATGGTCGTTTCCCACAGCTGGCTGGGGTTCATCTCACCCAGACCTTTGTAGCGCTGCTTGCTAAGCCCGCGTTCGGCTTCGGTCAACAGCCATTGCATGACTTCACGGAAGTCATCCACGGCGGTTTCACGACGCTTCTCGCCTTCACCACGAGCCACCATGGCGCCATCACCGATCAGACCGGCAAAGGTCTCGCCAGCGCGGGCCAGAGTTTGGTGATCGCCACCACGCACGAAGTTGCGGTCAAACACCGTGACACGGATGTTGCCATGGTGCAGACGCTGCACCACCACACGCCAGGATTCGCTCCCTTCATCAAAGGCGGCAAAGACTTTGACGACGGTGGGGGCAGCTTCGTCGAACAGGGCCTTCTCCAAATCCTTAGCAGTCTGTTCGGCGGCTTCCTGTGTATCCAAGTTCAACTTCACGCCTTCAGCCAATGCTGACAGGGCATCACCGTCCATATGACGCGACAGGCGCTCAATCACGGCCTTGGCCTTCACGTAGCGATGAGCGTAGTCGGACAAGGCTTCGCCTGTGATGGGAGCTGCACCTTCAGCTGGCGTCAACACTGCATCGCGCAGGGCCAGCTTCAACATGAACTCCGCTTCCTCGGCCTCGTCCTTCAGGTACATCTCTTCACGCCCAACCTTAACCTTGAACAAGGGCGGCTGCGCGATGTACACATAGCCACGCTCAATCAACTCGGGCATCTGACGATACAGCAGTGTCAGCAGCAGGGTACGAATGTGAGCACCGTCCACGTCCGCGTCAGTCATGATGATGATGCGGTGGTAACGCAGCTTGTCAATATCAAAGTCCGGGCCGATGCTGGTACCCAGGGCGGTGATCAGGGTGGTGATCTGCTCGCTGGAAATCAGACGATCGAAACGGGCTTTTTCTACGTTCAGCACCTTGCCGCGCAACGGCAGAATGGCCTGGAATTTACGGTCCCGGCCTTGCTTGGCCGAGCCGCCTGCGGAGTCACCCTCCACAATGTACAGTTCGCACAGGGCGGGATCTTTTTCCTGGCAGTCGGCCAGCTTGCCGGGCAGGCCAGCGCCTTCCAGCACGCTCTTGCGACGGGTCATTTCGCGGGCTTTACGGGCCGCTTCACGGGCACGGGCTGCTTCCACGATCTTGCCGCACAAGGCCTTGGCGTCGTTCGGATTTTCCAACAGCCAAGTTTCCAGGGTGCGGGCCACGGCTTCTTCCACGGCGGGACGCACTTCGCTGGACACCAGCTTGTCTTTGGTCTGGCTGCTGAACTTGGGCTCGGGCACCTTCACCGACAGCACGCAGACCAGGCCTTCGCGCATGTCGTCGCCGGAGGTGTCGACCTTGGCTTTCTTGGCCAGTTCGTTGTCGGCAATGTACTTGTTCAGCACGCGGGTCATGGCCGCACGCAGACCGGTCAGGTGGGAACCACCGTCGCGCTGGGGAATATTGTTAGTGAAACACAGCACGGTTTCGGCGTAGCTGTCGTTCCACTGCATGGCCACTTCAACCGATACTGGCGTACCACCGGCATTGGACTCGGTTGCGACGCTGAACACGTTAGGGTGCAGCGGGGTCTTGTTGCGGTTGATGAAGTCCACAAAGCCTTTGACGCCGCCCAGGAAGGCAAAGTCTTCTTCCTTGCCCTGAATCTCGTCAACCAGGCGAATCTTCACGCCATTGTTCAGGAAGGACAGCTCGCGCAGGCGCTTGGCCAGGATCTCGTGGTGGTATTCGATATTGCTGAAAATTTCCACGTCGGCCAGGTAACGCACGCAGGTACCCGTGCGGCCTTCTGCAGGACCGGTCACCGCCAGGGGCGCAGTGCGCTCGCCACGGCGGAACTCGACCTGGTGTTCGTTGCCATTGCGCCAGATGGTCAGCAACAGCCATTCGGACAGGGCGTTCACACAAGACACACCCACACCGTGCAAACCGCCAGATACCTTGTAGGAGTTCTGGTCGAATTTACCGCCGGCGTGCAGTTCGGTCATGACGATTTCAGCGGCGCTGCGCTGGTGTTCGTCGTCCTTGTGGATATCGGTTGGAATACCGCGGCCGTTATCGCACACCGAAATGCTGTTGTCGGAGTGGATGGTGACGACGATATCGTCGCAATGACCGGCCAAGGCCTCATCAATCGCGTTATCCACCACCTCGAAAACCATGTGGTGCAGGCCGGTGCCATCGGAGGTGTCCCCGATGTACATGCCTGGACGCTTGCGCACGGCCTCCAGGCCTTTGAGCATTTTGATGGAATCAGCGCCGTAATCGGCTGGCTGGGTGGTCGTGGTTTGATCGGTCATAGCATAAAACCTTGTAATAGCCTGTCTGCTTCAAGCGGGTATGGCCCGGCGGGCCATACCGGTCAAACATGCTGCATTAAATGCGCATCGGCATGACCACGTACTTGAAGTCTTCTTGCTCGGGCAGCGTCATCAACACAGAGGCGTTGGCATCGGGCTGCACAGACCAGCGGACCGTTTCGTCCTTGATGCTGGCCAACACATCGAGCAGGTAGCTGACGTTAAAGCCAACGTCCAGACTTTCGTGTTCATAATCAATATCCAGCTCTTCGACGGCTTCTTCCTGTTCAGCGTTGGAAGCGGAGATCTTGAGCTGGTTTTGCGACAGTTGCAGTCGCACGCCACGCAGTTTGTCGGTGGTCAGAATGGCAGCACGTTGCAAACTGCCTTGCAGCACTTCACGGCTGACATCGAAGTGGCGGGTGTAGTTGGAAGGAATCACACGAGCAAAGTCGGGGAATTTGCCTTCAACCAGTTTGGAGACCAACTCCACATCGCCAAAGCGGAAACGAATCTGACGGCTGGACACATCAATGTTGACCAGATCGTCGGTATCGCCCAGCAAACGCTGCATTTCCAGCACCGTCTTGCGCGGCACGATGATGTCGTGACGCTCCTGCACGCCGTCAATTGCGGTGGCATTATGAGCCAGACGGTGACCGTCCGTGGTAACCGTACGTACCAGGCCGGGTTCAAACACCAGCAACATACCGTTCAGGTAGTAGCGAATGTCTTGCTGCGCCATGGCAAAGTGCACCGTATTGAACAGGTGCTTCAAAGTGCGCTGAGGCATGCTCAAGGACACGTCCCACTGCTCTGGCAGGTTCAGCACTGGAAAATCAGCGGCTTCCAGAGTCTGCAACTGAAAGCGGCTCTTGCCGGACTGGATGGTCAGCTTGCCGCTGTCCAGGCCCAGGCGCACATCGCCAAAGTCGGGCAGGGCTTTCAGAATGTCCAGCAGCTTGCGGGCCGCCACCGTGGTGGCTGCATTGTCCTCACCCACGCCAAAGTCGGCATTGGTGGTGATCTGCACTTCCAGGTCGGTTGCCAGGAAAGAGACATCAGAGCCGTTTTTACGCAGCAGGATGTTGGCCAGAATCGGCAAAGTATGGCGGCGCTCCACAATGCCAACTACTGTGGATAAGGGCTTTAGCAATGCGTCGCGAGTAGCTTGAACGAGTTGCATGGTCATCCTTTGAGAGTTTGTTCCAGTACGTGTAATGCGTGATTCAGTTCGGCTTGCTTGGTGCGTGCATCCGAGATTTTGCGCACCGCGTGCAGCACCGTAGTGTGGTCCCTACCACCGAAAAGATCGCCAATTTCCGGCAAACTCTTTTGGGTCAGTTCCTTGGCCAGATACATGGCCACCTGGCGCGGCATGGCGATATTGGCGGGGCGGCGCTTGGAGTACATATCCGCGACCTTGATTTTATAAAAATCGGCCACGGTTTTCTGAATATTTTCCACTGTGATCTGCCCATTGGAGACCGACAGCAAATCCTTCAGTGCATCCTTGCACACCTCCACCGTCAAGACATCGCGGCCATGGAAACGCGCGTAGGCCGAAACCTTGCGCAGCGCCCCTTCCAGCTCGCGCACGTTGCTGCGCAGATGCTTGGCAATGAAGAAGGCCACTTCTTCGGGCATGGCAATGCCTTCGGCCTGAGCCTTGCGCAACAAGATTGCCACGCGCATTTCCAGCTCGGGCGGCTCGATGGCCACGGTCAGGCCGGAGTCAAAGCGCGAGATCAGGCGGCTATCAATATTGGCCAGCTCTTTGGGATAGGTATCCGAGGTGATGATGATCTGCTTGCGCTGAGCCACCATCGCTTCAAAGGCGTAGAAAAACTCTTCCTGCGTACGGTTCTTGCCGGCGAAAAACTGAATATCGTCAATCAGCAGCAAGTCCAGCGAATGGTAGTAGCGCTTGAACTCGTCAAACGCCTTGCGCTGGTATGCCTTGACCACGTCCGACACGTATTGGTCGGCATGGACGTAACGTACCCGCACACCATTGCCATTGGCGACCAGCGCATTGCCGATCGCGTGAATCAGGTGGGTCTTGCCCAAACCCACACCGCCATACAGAAAGAGTGGGTTATAGGAGACACCGGGGTTCTCGGCCACCTGCAAGGCCGCTGCGCGTGCCAGCTGGTTGGCTTTACCCGTCACGAAGTTGTCGAAAGTCAGTTCGGCGTTCAGGCGCGAACGATCCTGTACCGCATCCACCACCGCCGTCATGGCCGGGTTGGCAACAGGAGGAGCCAGGTTTTCACCGGCGGGGCTGCCTGCAGGCGCAGGAGCGGCACGATCGGCCAGGGCGCGACGAGGCGCCGCGCTGGCCGAGGGCAGCTCGAACTGAACCGTTACGGGACATTCGTAGAAATCCGAAGCCAGTTCCTCTATGCGAGTGGCGAAATTCTTGCGGACCCAATCCAGTTTGAAACGATTAGGAGCAGAAACGCGCAACACCCCGGCTTCGCTGTCGAAGTCCAGGGGAACCAGTGGACGTATCCACGCACTTATTTGTTGGGGGGGAAGCTCCTGCTCCAATTTCTGAACGCAGGACTGCCAGAATTCATTCATCGGTCATCACTTCTGTAAACCTCGATTCTACCCTGAGCTGTGCCAAGTTATCCACAGGCTAACAAATTTAGTTGCGTAATATCGGGCTAAATAATTGACACAACAGAAAGAATTTGCTGAAATGACGGGCTTAACACGATTTTCTGTTGCCAGATCCCAAGCGTTTGCGCTGTCGGGGTGGAGATTTTCTGCGATTTCTGGCGGCTCATTTTTTTGGATACACCATGAAACGCACCTACCAACCCTCTGTTACCCGTCGCAAGCGTACCCACGGTTTTCGCGTTCGCATGAAAACTCGCGGTGGCCGCGCTGTTTTGAACGCACGTCGCGCTAAAGGTCGCAAACGTCTGGCTGTATAAGCCATGTCGGGATGCGGGGCCCAGGGTGATGGATCTATTATCTAAAGCCCGACTCCCACGATACGCATCATGCGTGCCTCCTTTCCAGCTACGGCTCGCTTACATAGCCCCACCGAATACGCACAGTCTCTTAAAGGGCAACGCGTAGGTCGCGGGGCTTTGTTCGTGGTCACTCGCTCTCGTGGCGAAGATCCACACCAGACCGAAGGCGCCCGTCTGGGACTGATCGTCCCCAAGCGCTTTGCCAACCGCGCCGTCACCCGCAACACCATCAAGCGTATCTTGCGTGAAACCTTCCGCCACAAACGTGAAGGCTTGCCCAATGCCGCCTATGTCTTCAGGCTGCACAGCAAGGTACCCCAGGTGTCGCTGACTGCCCTGAAGCAACTGGTTCGCACCGAGGCCGACACCTTGTTCTCCAAGGTACGGCCATGATGCGCAAACTGGCTTCGGCACCGATCCGCTTTTACCAGTTTTTTCTGAGTCCATGGATCGGTAGAAACTGCCGCTTTACTCCCAGCTGCTCCAACTATGCCTTGCAGGCCATTGAAATTCATGGCCCGCTCAAAGGGCTATGGCTCGGTGGTGTACGCATCTGCCGCTGCAATCCCTGGTGCAAGGGAGGGCATGATCCTGTGCCCGCTCGCACGCCCGAAGACCGCAACACTTTCTGAAATCGTCCTGGTCTGCGCCTTGTTTTTCAAGGCAACCCCCTGTTTGCTGACCAGCTACGTTAAACTGCTAAGCTTTTGCTCAGCTTTATAAATGTGATACAGGCGCTATGGATATCCGACGCACCATCCTATGGATGATCTTCTCCTTTGCACTGCTGCTGCTGTGGAACAACTGGCAGGAATACAACGGCAAACCATCGCTGTTCGCTTCCACCCCAGCCACCACACAAGCGCCAGCAGCCTCCGACGAACCTGCCGCAAACGGTGGTGTTCCCGCTGCTCAAGAGCCGACTGCGTCTGCTGCCTTGCCTTCGAGCAACAGCGCGGTGTCTGCCACAGCGCAAACTATCGACATCACGACAGACGTCTACAAGCTGGGCTTTAGCACCGAAGGTGCCCAGCTGATCAAGGCCGAGCTGTTGAAGTACGGTTCGCCCGAGAACCCCGAGCAGCCCATGGTGCTGCTGGATAACTCGCCCGCCTCCACCTACCTGGCCCAGTCCGGTATTGTGGGTGCCTCTGGCCAGAACCTGCCCAACCACCTGACCCCGTTCACCCTGGTCTCGAGCCAGCGCAGCATGACGGGCGATACGCTGGACGTGGTGTTTGAAGCGACTTCGGACGACGTGAAAGTCACCAAGACCTACACGCTGCACAAGGGTCGCTACGACATCCAGGTTCGTCACGACATCCAGAACAATACCGGCGCCGCGATTGACCCACGCCTGTACCTGCAACTGACTCGCGACGGCAACAACCCACCCGACTCTTCCCGCCTGTACAGCACCTTTACCGGTCCTGTGGTTTACTCCAGCGGCGACAAATTCCAGAAGATCACCTTCTCGGACATCGACAAGAACAAGGCCACCTACGCGCGCAGCGTGGATAACGGCTGGATCGGCATGGTGCAGCATTACTTTGCAACCGCCTGGGTTCCTGCCCAGGATCTGCAACGCACCAACGAAATCCTGAAGCTGGGCAACAATCTGTACGCCGTGCGCACGCTGGAATCGGTCGGCTCTATCGCCGCTGGCCAAAGCAAGGCTGTGGACGCCTCCCTGTGGGTAGGCCCGCAAGACCAGAAAGCCATGTCACAACTGGCTACCGGTCTGGATCTGGTGGTGGACTACGGCTGGCTGACCATCATCTCCAAGCCTTTGTTCAAGCTGCTGACCTGGCTGCATTCCCTGCTGGGTAACTGGGGCTGGGCCATTGTGGCGCTGACCGTGCTGATCAAGCTGGTGTTCTTCCCGCTGTCGGCCGCCAGCTACCGCTCCATGGCCAAGATGAAGCAATTTGCGCCACGCATGCAAGCCCTGCGCGAGAAGTTCGGCGACGACAAGGCCAAGCTGAACGCCGCCATGATGGAGATGTACCGCACCGAGAAGATCAACCCGCTGGGTGGCTGTTTGCCCATGCTGGTTCAGATCCCTGTGTTCATTGCGCTGTACTGGGTGCTGCTGGGCAGCGTCGAGATGCGCGGTGCACCCTGGATTCTGTGGATTCACGACTTGGCCGCACGCGACCCATGGATGATTCTGCCCGCCATCATGATGGGTACCATGTTCCTGCAGATCAAGCTGAACCCCACCCCGCCTGATCCAATGCAAGCCAAAGTCATGATGCTGATGCCTCTGGTCTTTGGTGGCATGATGTTCTTCTTCCCCGCCGGTCTGGTTCTGTACTGGTGCGTGAACAACATCCTGTCCATTGCCCAGCAGCGCTACATCATGGTGCAAATCGAAAAGAACAGCGCGAAAGCAGCCAACAGCTAATTCGCTCTGACACAAAAAACCCCGCTACGTTTAGCGGGGTTTTTTTATGCCTGTTATCTACCCGATTGCACTAAACGCTACTGCCCGCCAATAATGCCTTGTCCCCCAGCGCTTAAAGACTGTGTGCACACATTTATTAGCTTTTCCTCTCTGCCCCGATCGTAGAAATTTTATTTTCTGTGTTTCTACTTACCGCTATGATCGGGATGAAAACCCCTTTCAATAGCAAAAAGCTATTCGTTCGCTAAACTCATTTGATTTAACTATTTTCACCCAGGCAAGTAGACTGATCTCAACTTCTTAAAACGACCCGCCCCACTCGGTTCGGGTCAGCTTCAACGGAGAATCACAATGAGCAACAAAACCCTGACGACCGCCGCTGGCCGCCCAGTTGAGGAGAACCAGAACTCCATGACGGCAGGCCCTCGTGGTCCCGTCCTGATGCAGGATTATTGGCTGCTGGAGAAGCTGGCTCACTTTGACCGTGAACGCATCCCCGAGCGCGTGGTGCACGCCAAGGGTTCGGGCGCTTTCGGCACCTTTACCGTCACGCACGACATCACGCAATACAGCATGGCCAAGGTCTTCAAGCCAGGCAGCCAGACCCCCGTTTTCTTACGTTTTTCCACCGTAGCTGGTGAAGCAGGAGCCGCCGATGCAGAACGCGACGTTCGAGGATTTGCCCTCAAATTCTATACAGAAGACGGAAACTGGGACCTCGTGGGCAATAACACTCCTGTCTTCTTTATACGGGATCCACTGAAGTTCCCCGACTTCATCCACACACAGAAACGCGACCCGCGCAGCCACCTGCGCAACATGAGCGCTGCCTGGGATTTCTGGTCCCTGTCGCCCGAATCCCTGCACCAGGTCACCATCCTGATGAGCGACCGCGGCTTGCCCTGTAACCTGCGTCAGCAGCATGGCTTTGGTTCGCACACCTACAGCCTGATCAACGACAAGGGCCAGCGCCACTGGGTGAAGTTCCACTTCAAATCCCAGCAAGGCATTGCCAACTACACCAACGAAGAAGCCGCCAAAGTCGTAGGCCAGGACCGCGAGAGCTCGCAGCGCGATCTGTACGAAAACATTGAAAAGGGCAACTTCCCACGCTGGGCGCTGCGCATTCAGATCATGACCGAAGAGCAGGCGCGCACCTACCACATCAACCCCTTTGACGTGACCAAGGTCTGGCCACATGGCGACTTCCCGCTGATCGATGTGGGCATGCTGGAGTTGAACGAGAACCCCACCAACTACTTTGCCCAAGTGGAGCAAGCCGCCTTTACGCCTGCCAACCTGGTGCCCGGCATTGGTCACTCGCCCGACCGCATGCTGCAAGGTCGTATCTTTTCCTACGGCGACACCCAGCGTTACCGTCTGGGCGTGAACCACGGGCTGCTGCCAGTGAACGCACCGCGTTGCCCGTTCCACAGCTACCACCGCGATGGCGCCATGCGTACTGGCGACAATAACGGCGGCACGATCAACTACGAGCCCAACAGCCAGGGTGAATGGCAGCAAGCTCCGCGCAGCGAACCGCCTCTGGCGCTGGATGGCCAGCCTGCGGATCACTGGGATCACCGCGTGGACGATGACTACTACTCGCAGCCAGGCAATCTGTTCCGCCTGTTCAACGACGAGGAAAAGCAGCGTCTGTTCAGCAATATTGCCGACGCCATGGCGGGAGTTCCCAAGGAAATCATCGAGCGTCAGCTGGGCCACTTCACCAAGGCAGACCCTGCCTACGGTGCCGGTGTAAGGGCAGAACTGACAAAACGCGGTCAGCTTTAAACCCTGACCGGGCTGTTTAAGCCATCAAAGAATCGGCTCCCCATCTACAATCGGGGAGCCGATTTTTTTTGCACTGGCCCTGCGTTTTCCTATCGAGCCCCACCATGAAATTTGGCTACACCATCATCTACGTACCCGACGTCGGCCAGGCACTGGATTACTTTAACCGCGCGTTTGGTTTGTCCACCAAAATGCTGCATGAAACCGGCTTGTACGGTGAGCTGGAAACCGGCCAAACCACCTTGGCCTTTGCGGGGGAAATGCTGGCCTACATGAACTACCCCAAAGGGCATTTGTCGACTCACGCATCCGACGTGCCGTTGGCCATTGAAATCGCCCTGGTCTGCGACGATGTGCCTGCAGCTCATGCCAAGGCACTAGCGGAAGGGGGCACGGAACTGGCGCCACCACAGAACAAGCCATGGGGACAGATGGTGTCTTATGTGCAGACGCCAGAGCGTGTTGTGGTGGAGTTGTGTACGCCGGTTAAATAAACGAAAACGCCAGCAAAATTTGCTGGCGTCGGCCCTGATGGCGAGAAAGGACAAGTGTCATTTCAAAGTAGAGAGTTCAACAGGGTCCCTGGTCGACATGCAGGCGTCCAGTTCAAGCCTTGCCAGGCAAGACAACCGGCGCAGCCAGCAAACCGGCAGAGACAAAGGCAATGATCTGCTCAAGAATCTCGTCGGTATTGTTGGGGTCACAGATACCTGGCGCCAGCTCTTCCAGCCGGTGGGTATCGGAGAAGGCATACATATAGGCCCCAATCATCAGGACCACACGCCAGTACACATCTTTAGCCTGCAACTCCGGCAATATTTCTTCCAGAATCTGCACATACGCACGCGTTGAGCCGTCGTAGGCTTCATTACGCAGTTTGTAGGAAATCTCGGCTGGCTCGGTGTGCAAACGTGCTTGCAGCCGCAAGAAGCGGCGGCCTCCGGGCGTCTCGCGCAAGGCTATCGTGGGTGCCAGAAAAGCGCGCACCACATCATCGACCAGGACCTTGCCCTCTTGATCGCGCAAGGCATGCAAGCGCCGTAGACGCTCATCGGAAATGGTTTTGCCTCGGCGGATGAACACGGCCTCAAACAGGCCGTACTTGGAACCAAAGTAGTAGTTGATCAAGGCTTGGGTCACAGCCGCCTTTTGAGCGATGACGCGCAATGTGGTCCCGGCATAGCCAGTCTCGGAAAACTCTTCCTCGGCGGCGTCCAGAATTCGCTCTGACGTGTTGTCACCTACCCCTTCCGGGCGTCCAGGCTTATCCCGCTTGACCCAGGAGCTATCCGACGACAAAGTTACACGGCCCATATTTGCCTCAAAATTTGATTCATTCTTATCTACCAGCTAAGCCAGATTGGCGACGCGACGCCGCGCCCGATGCACGGAACCGTTACGTGTGGCCCAACGCAAGACGCCAGCAACGCTGTTCACCACCTTGCGACGCCACCACATGGATGCCGTGCTGGGGCGATGCTCAAAACAGCGTTGAGCCCACTCTGGCAACATATCCAATGCCGCTAACAGAAACACCCTGGCAACCCAAGCCTTGGGCCCCTTAAACAGGGTATGTGAAGACATTAAAATTGTAGCCACTTCCCGGGTTCGCGCATCAACCCGTAATTGCGGACCGGCCTGGGCAAACAGCTCCCTCAAGCTTGCCGCATCCATGACCAGGCCATCCGCCCCCAGCAACACGGCAACTTTCGAGTATTGTGCAACATAGCGATCCTGCTGCTCTGGCGCCAGTCTGGCATTACGCCAGCGCATATGGGATTGCAGAAAACAGTAGGCCTGCGTGTGATGCACCCAACGCAACAACTCCGGGTCATTGGCATCGTAAGGCGTGCCATCCGGCAAATACCCGTGTACGTGCTCGTGCACCCGCCGTACCTGATCAATGCAACGCTCAGCCTGCTCCGTACCCGCATAACTGACTGCCGAGATGAACTGCGCCGTTCGACTCAAGCGCCCCTGCATATCCTGACGAAAGCGGGAATGATCCCAGACCCCGGCCAAAACCTTCGGGTCCAGCATCTGCAAACACAATGCAGAAATCCCCCCGAGCATCATGGAGGTGAAATCTGCATGCACTTGCCACACAGCCGACTGTGGGCCAAACAAGCCGGGGTCGCCCGCAGGCGTCGTAAAGTCTACCGGGCTGCCTTGCAGACCGGTAATGATGTGAATCTGGTTCTCAACATACTGACGTATCGACAACAAGACGCTCCCTCCGGCCCTACCCATTAAACCTGTAATGCTTTCGGCTGAAAGTCAGTAGCATTATATGAATAAACCCAGTCCGTCTTGATGCCGCCCGCGTGCGGGTTTTTCTTCTGCTGCTCACGGTATTCGGCATCACGCTTGGCCTTGGCTTCGCTATCGGACAGGTGATAGGTGCGGCCGCGCTCACGTGCTTCCAGTTGCACCCGGCTGGTACGTGGCAAGCGTTCTGCTTCATAAAGCGACAAGGCGGTGTCCAGATCATCTGGCAAAGCGGCTAGCGCAACCGCCAACACGTAGGCGTCCTCGATAGCCATTGCCGCCCCCTGAGACAGGAAGGGCAGCATGGGATGCGCCGCATCGCCCAGCAAAGTCACACGGCCCGACGACCATTTAGTCATAGGGTCACGATCGAACAGCCCCCAGCGATAGACATCCGTCACACGCTCGAACAGCTTGACGATATTGGGGTGCCAGTCCTTGAAATCCTGCAGCATTTCCTGCTGGGTACTGCGCGCATTCCAGGACTCCTCCACCCAGCTGGCCGTTTCATTCACCGCCACAATATTGACGGCCTTGCCGCCGTTTACGTAATAGGTCACCACGTGGCTTTTAGGCCCCAGCCAGAATGAAGACTCGGGTGCGACGAAGTCAGGCATCTGGTCAAAAGGTACGACTGCCCGATAGCACATATTGCCGGTGAACTTGGGTTCTTCCTCCCCGAAGATGGAGCGACGTACTTCCGAACGTACACCATCAGCACCCACAATCAGATCGGCCTCAAAACTAGAGCCGTCAGCAAAATGCGCCACCGCCTTGCCATCTTGCTGCGACACCCCGGTGCACTGCGTGTTGAAGGTGACCTTCGTTGTCCCCAGAAGCTCGGTCAGCAAATGATGCAGGTCCGCACGATGCACGTGAAAGAACTCTGCGCCATACAGCTGCGGGCAATCGCTCTTTAAAGGGATACGGAAACTTTCCTCTCCAGTGGACCAATCACGCCCCACCAAAGCCTCGGGCAAGAAACCCACCTTGGCCAGCGCATCGTGGGCGCCCAAAGCGTTGAGCACCTTGACCGCATTCGGAGTCATTTGAATCCCGGCACCGACCTCTCCAAAGGCGGCGGCACGCTCAAACAAATGTACTTCGATGCCGCGTTGCTCCAGGGCTGCTGCCAAAGTCACGCCGCCAATACCACCGCCTATCACACCTACTTTCAACGTTTTTTTCATGCTGTACATCCTCGGTGTTTGGGCCTTGGGCAGCCCAAACCTCCTCAATTAATTAAACAAATAAATAATAAATAAGCAAAAAAACAGATAAGCCTAGATCACCAGCAAGGGGCGCAAGTCTGCATACGGACGAACCTCGCCGTACTTCTGTTGAATATCAAACAGGCTCGCATCATGAGGCTCCTTGGCTCGGTCACCCACGCAATCTGCCAGGACAAAAGGGCGCAAGCCGCAGGACATGGCATCTACGACAGAGGCACGTACGCACCCGCTTGTAGTAGCGCCAGCAATCAGCAAAGTTTGCACCGCCCGCTCCGCAAACCAGGCAGATAAAGCAGTCCCAAAGAAGGCCGATGGAACCGTTTTACGCACGACCAGCTCACCCGGTGCTGGCTTCAAGGCATCGACAATGGCACTGGCTGGATTGTGTTCTCGCAGCTGCACCAAACCGGGGACTTTCAGGCCGAATACATTACGGTCGGCACTGTCATCGGCAAAGACGATGCGGCTGTGCGCCACCGGCCAGTTCTGTGCCCGCGCATCCGCCAGAACCGTGCGCGTTTGCTCAATGGCTTCCAGAATATTTCCACCACCAAATGCTTGAGGGTCCGCAAAACCGTTAACGAAATCCACAATTAACAGCCCGACATTGCCTTCAAGCTCCAGCCCTTGGCCAAATCCCTGTCGCTCGTAAACACTCTGGCTGCTCATGCCAACTCCTCCACAAGCTTGCCCTCCCGAACGGTCTCGCGACCATCTACGGTCACGGTGCAAGCACGCAGCGGAATATCGATGTGGCAAGCCGTCGTGCGGTCGCCCCCGACCTCATTATTGGGGCCAAAAGAGAACAAGAAATTGCCCGCATAGGCACGGGCATCCATGCCCAAGGTTTGCTCTTTGTCGTAAAGGCCAAGCGTGGACCAGTGAGCACGGGGCTGCAAACCCCAGCCTATGTGGGACATGGCGTAAGCCTCAGGATCATTGAACGAGGCCATGTATTCGCGCAGCAGCTCGGCATCCAACCCACCCTCAATCGAGGTCACCACACCGTTCTCGACTGTCATGGTGATCGGGTCAGCCGCATAGGACTTCATGGGCAACAAGATGTCGCCACGATCAATCACGATGCGGCCATGAGCCTGACCTTCGTTTGGCCAAGTCAGGATAAAACCGCTGGGCCAGTGATCCCAGCGCCCCGGCTCATCCACAAAGCCGTATTCCTTTACTACCGGGTACTGCCCCAAAGGCATGACCAGATCCGTACCTGCCCTGGACGTGGCCCGCATTTCACGAGCGCCCTGTAGCACCTGTGCCGAACGCTCCACACGTTCCTTATCCTGCAAGGATGGCACCATACGCACCAGCACCTCGGGCGGTTCGGCTGCCAGGAGAATTTTGGTGCCCGACTTCAAAATCTCATGCTGTTCGGGAGAGAACAGCAAGGTCATCAGATCCAGCACCAAATCACTGGCCTTGAGGGCGGCAATCGCGGCTGGATTACCCGTCAGCGGAGTCGTGCCCAAGTAAGCCAGAAGGTCGCGGCTCAATGCTTTTTCTGCGTTTACAGGCAGCAAGTCCACCTGCATCTGGGTTGCCCCCAAAGATGCCACGGCCAGCTTGGCGGTAGCCAAGGTTTGAGGATGGGTATGCGAACTGGTCAGAATGGTGACCATCTGCCCCGGCTTCACTCCAGAAAGACTCAGCACCTCATTCCAGGCCTGAACCATTTGATGATCAGATACAGCCATCTTCCACTCCTGTTTCTTGTTAAAAGGTAAGGCCCAGAAAGGTGCCCAATGCGCGATAAAAGCCTTCCTCGTCGTCCCAGGGGATCATGTGCCCAGCGTCCGGTACACGTAAGATCTGCAAGTCAGGCTTCAAGGACTGCGCCTCTTCAATATCCTCATCGCGAATGACATCCCCCTTGCCCGCCACCATCAGGGCCACCCGCCAGCCAGCAAGCTGGCTGAAGTCCGGGAACGCATCGTCGGTGTGGAACCACTCGTAGCTGTCCGTCACCGCGCGCACATCGCAGGTGTGCAGCCACTGGGCGCGCAGCGCCAGTTGCTCGGGAGTCCAGGTCGGGCAAAACTGCCGCATCTGCTCGGCGCTCATACCTTGTTGAGCCTGTGCAATCGAATCGGTGTACCAGGCGATATTCGCCGGATAGGGGCGTCGCCCTGGGCCGGACACTGGCGGATCCACCAGCACCATGGCGGCCCCCTTGGCCAACCCTCGGCTGGCCGCACGCAACAGAATGCGCGCCCCCATGGAGTGCCCCACATAAATGGGCGACTCCAGTGCCAGCTCCCGAACGAACTCGCACAGATCATCCGCGCAAGCATTCACGCCGTAATCCAGATCTGCGCCTGCTTGAGAAAGACCACGACCACGTACATCAAGCACATACACATCAAAATGCAGGGCCAGACGCTCTGCCACAAACCCCCAGGTGGGAGCAGGGCTGGTGATACCCGGCACCAGCACCAAAGCGGGTCCGGGACCGCCATAACGCAAGTAGTGCTGCCGGATGCCGTTAGCGTGGACATGAGCGCCATAGCTAAGTCGCGATAGGAGTTCAGTCGCCTTGTTCATGCTCATCATCAGCCTCCCAGGTAAGCACTCAATAGTTCAGGATCTTTCAGCATGCTGGCGCTGTCTTTCTCTGCAATAACGCGCCCTGTCTCCAGCACATAGGCTCGACTGGCCACATTCAGCGCGTTATGCACGTTCTGTTCCACCACCAGAATGGACACGCCATGCTCGCTGATGTCCCGCACCACCTGAAAAACCTCCAGCGCCATCTTGGGACTGAGCCCCAAAGAAGGTTCGTCCAGAATCAACAGTTCCGGTTCTGACATCAATGCCCGAGCAATCGCCAGCATTTGCTGCTCCCCGCCGCTAAGCGTGCCTGCCAGTTGCCTGTATCGCTCTTTCAGGCGCGGGAAGCGATGAAAGGCAATGCCTTTACGCCGCTCCACTTCACTCTTGGACTTGATCAGGTAAGCGCCCAGATCCAAGTTGTCTTCAACGGTCATTTCAGGCCACACATGCCTTTCTTCAGGGCAGTGAGCCAAACCCAGCTTCAGAATATGTTCAGGGCTACGACCACTGATCACCTGTCCCTTCCAGGTGATCTGGCCAGAAGTAGGGCGGATCAGACCGGAGATTGCCCGGAGCGTGGTGGATTTCCCGGCGCCATTGGCTCCCAGAATGGCTACAACTTCACCAGGCTGCACATGCAAGCTGACGCCATGCAGGGCCGTCAAATTGCCATAACCCGCCACCACATCCTGCAACGCCAATAGAGGTTCAATGTCCTGTTTACTCATGCCGCTTTCCCCATATAGGCTTCCAACACTTGCTCATTGGCCTGAATCTCTGCCGGTGTTCCCGTTGCCAGTTTTTTGCCAAAGTTCATGACCACGATCTGGTCAGACACACGCATGATCAAACCCATGTTGTGCTCTACCAGCAAAATGGACTCCACCCACTGCCCAGGCAGCTGTTTGAGCAGGTCGGCCAAGCCTTCTGCCTCGTGGGTATTGAGTCCTGCCGCTGGTTCATCCAGCATCAGCAGCCTGGGTTTGGCGCCCAGAGCAACGCCCACCTCCAGCAGTCGCAACTCGCCACAAGACAAGGAGCTGGCCAGGACATCAGCACGCTTGGCCAAGCCAATCTGATCGAGAATACGGCGGGCCGAGACGATGATTTCCTGTTCGTTTTTTGCCTGCTCCTTGCTGGGCCAGAAAGTGCGCCACAAGGGTGCCCGATCAGCCAAATAATGGGCATGGACCAGATTGTCGAAAACACTCAGAGCCCGCAGCACATTAGTCTTTTGAAAAGTGCGAATGACGCCCTGCTGTGCCATGCGATACGGCTTGCTGGCCGTGACCTCTTTGCCATCCCATAACACCCGCCCACGAGTAGGCTGATAAAAGCCGGTGATAAGGTTGAAACACGTTGTTTTGCCAGCCCCATTGGGCCCGATCAAGCTGACGATTTGCCCGGCAGGAACGGTGAAATCAATATCCTGAACCGCATGAATACCGCCAAAGGATTTGCTGAGACCGCACACTTCAAGCATGACGCGTCCTCCCAAATAAATGATGAAAACGCTGCTGCACAAATCCCATGATTCCATCCGGCGCAAACAGCACCGAAGCCATGACGATCAGTCCAAATAAGGACAGACGCAACTCCTTGAATTCGCGCAAATACTCTTCCAGCAAGGCCACCACAATGGCCCCTGCAATAGGCCCCAGCAAGGTGCCTTTACCGCCCAGCAAAACGATAATGATCATGGTCGCGGTAAACGGAAAACCGAAAACTTCCGGCCCTACAAAACTGATGTAGCTGGCGTAGTAAGCCCCGGCAATCCCGGCCAGAAAGGCCGCCACCACAAAGACAAACTGCGAGTAGCGAAAAGGATCAATACCGACCGATTGCGCCACGTAGTTGTTCTCTCGCAGAGTGACGGCAGCACGGCCCGCACTGGAATGCACCAGGCGGTAGCAGATGTAGAAAGTGATGGCGGCCAGCACAATGCCCATCACCACAAAACCCCGCTTGCCAGCCAGCCAGGGCGACATGTCCAGCAAGGCAGGATGAGCCACACCCGAGATGCCCATCGGGCCATTGGTCAGGTCCACCCAGTTATTGGCCAGCAGGCGCAGGACCTCGGCAAAGGCCAGCGTCACAATGACAAAGAAGGGCCCATTCAGACGCAAAGTCACACGCCCAATCACGTAACCCGCTGCCGCAGCAATCAAGGCCGCCGCGGCAATGGTGACCGTGACAGGCCAGCCCACCGCGGGCGAGCTCAAAATGGCGACCGAATACGCCCCCAGGCCAAAAAATGCCACATGACCCAGCGGGAACTCTCCCACATAACCAATGATCAAGTTCAGGCTGCTGGCCAGCACGCTATACATCAACACCAGCACCAGGATGTGCAGCAAATAATCGTTCTGCACAAAACCAGCGAGCAACGCCGACAAGGCCAGGAAGCCCACCATAAAGTGACGTTCTATTTTCATTTACGCGCGCTCCGCTCGAACCGAAAACAAGCCATAGGGGCGGAAGAACAGAATCAAGATAACCAGGGCAAAGCCCACCATGTCCGCTGTCCCCGTTTGCACATAACCTCCCCACAGCGCTTCTGCCACGCCCAGGATCAAGCCACCCAGAATGGCCCCACCGAAATTGCCCATCCCGCCCAGAATGACCACCACAAAGGCTTTCAAACTGATCAGGCCACCGATCGAAGCCTGCGCGACATAAATGGAGCTGAGCAACATGCCCGAGGTTGCCGCCAGAACCACACCCAAAGCGAAGGTGGAGGCGTAAATCGTGGCGGTATTGATACCGACCAGACTGGCCGCCGTCGAATCCTGAAACGTGGCCCGCATGGCTTTACCCAAGCGGGTTTTCTGGATCAGAAGGCGTGCGCCGACGATGGCCGCAATAGACATCCCGATCGCAAAAACGCGCACCTCGGTGATGAATATCGGTCCCAAAAACAGGGGAGTATTAGGCACCGGCGCCACCACTTTCAAAGGTGCCGTACCCACGATCATCAAGGCGGTATTTGTCAGGAAAATCGACAAACCGATAGTCAGCAAAATGCCTGGCTCCGGGCCCTTGTCCCGGATACGAGCAATCAGGAAGCGATCCAGCAGCCAACCAAACACCGCGACGATCACCATGACCAGCGCCAGGCCCACAAAGAAGTTCAGCTCCAGTTGCTGGGTCACCAACCATCCCAGCAGGCCACCGATCATGTAGAACTCGCCATGGGCAAAGTTCACCAATCGCATCAAACCAAAAATCAGGGTCAGACCCAGAGCCGACAACGCGTAGAACGTCCCGTTCACCAGTCCATTGGCAATGAACTGCAGCAATAAATCAAACACAATGCCCCCTCATCAAACGATAAAATCCGCAGCTCATCGTGCTCTTAGTCCGCCGTTACCTTGGCCTGAGCAACTATTTCCGGCTGCCCGCCTTGAAGCTTCACCAGCACGGCATCAAAGCCGTAGCCCTGGCGTTTTTCGTTGAATTTGAAGTTGCCATTGGGGCCGTTGTAATCCGTCGCCGGCAGCGCCAGGCGGATCTTGTCCGGGTGGGCTTCCCCAGCTCGTTCGATCGCGTCCATGATGATGTTCATCGCGTTATAGCCAGCTACCGAATACTTGCCAGGCAGCTCGCCATACTCTTTCTGATAGGACTGCACGAACTCCAGATTTTCGGGACGCTGCAAGGTGTGGGCATAAGGAACGGCAGCATGAATGCCTTCTGATGCAGAGCCCGCCAAATTCACAAAGTCCGCCGTCGCCCAACTACCCACGCCAAAAATCAGACTCTCCAGACCCACTTCCTTCATCTGTTTGACCAGAATCGAGCCATCCTGGGTTTCGGCTGCCACAAAAACACCATCTGGTTTGGCGGCTCGTACCCGCGTCAACAGCGTGTAGAAGTCCGTGGTGCCATGGTCGAAATACAGCTTTTGCACGGTTTCACCGCCCAGGGCTTCGATCTGGCTGGAGAACTCCTCCATGCCGCCCCGGCCCCAGTCATCATTCACCCCGATGTAGGCGATTTTTTTCAGCTTGAGCTGCTCGACCAGAATCGTGGCAAAGGCATGAGCCAGCAAACCATCGGTTTCTGCGGTGCGGAAGAACCACTCATTGCCACGCTCGGTTAAATCACTTTTTGACGACACGCCCGAGAGCAGGGGCACTTTGTACTTTTGCGCCACGCTCATGGCTGCGATGGTGGCGGAGCTGCAAAAGGCGCCGGAGATAATCGGCACCTTGTCTTTCTGAATCAGTTTTTCAGCCGCGTTCACGGTTTTGGAGGGCTGACATTCTCCATCCTCAATAGCCAGTTCAACCTGTTTCCCCAACACCCCGCCACGAGCATTACGCTCTTTGACAGCCAACTTGGAACCGTTCACATCGGCCTCCCCGTTGTAGGCCACCGACCCGGTCAAAGGCTGAATCACACCAATCTTGATGGTTTGCGCTTGCACGGCCCCCACAGCACCCAGCGTCATGAGCAACCCCATCGTCAATATCGTCTTACGCACCTTGTATCTCCTTCCTTGGTTTTTAATTAACTGATTGATTATTTCTAGTTTGAAATATTATTAACTGACTAGCCAATAAATAAAATATAGGGAATTCCCTACAGACTTAAAATAATTTTTTATTGTTATCTATCAGTCACTTAATGGAATTAACGCAACTTGATCGGATGTTCGTGGCCGGGAGAAACACGTTTGGCAGCCCCATCTTAGGAACAACTTCCAAGTGCTATTTGAAGGGGTGAACCAGAGGTACTTCGGCTACTCCGAGGCTGGCTACGAAACAAGAATTCGATAGCCCGGCACAGAGAAGATCAGCTCCCTTTCGGAGGGCAAAGCCTCTTTCCAATGGTGATGTTCTGTCCACGAGCTGAGTTCCCACGACGCACAGGCAACATGCTCTGTCAGTGCCCGTTACCTTCTTGAAATCGCCATAAAAAAAACGGACCTGACTCCAAATCAGGTCCGCGTCCAGCTTTTCTGCGCTCACAAATTTTGCGTTGTTAGCTACTACTAGTCGTTTCTCTACATACCCCATCAGAACTGGGTTGAAACGCCAGTCTGTACTCATTCAAGTTTGAAAAGCACGACACAGCACAACAAAGCGTCTGCACCGTCGCCTTGAGTTTTACTGCTGCAAATACCCAGACTCCTTGATGATGGGTCCCCAAGTATCCAGATCATCCTGAACAATGCGCGATAGCTCCTGCGCATCGCCCGACTCGGGTCGGAAGCCGATCGGCACAATCGCGCTTTCAATGCGTGGCAGCTTGGCCACTTCATTGAAGGCATCCTGGAACTGTTTGACCATCTCCGGCTCCATGCCCAGCGGGGCAAAAATCCCCATCCAGCCCGACGCTTTCAGGTCGCCATAGCCCATTTCTGCAAAGGTGGGCACGTCTTTCAAGATAGGCAGGCGTTCCGCACCGGTAATTCCCAGCACCCGCACCGAACCGGCGGCAACGTGTTCGGTAATCATGCCCACCGCGTCCACGCCAGCAGGAATATGGTCACCCAGCAGGTCGTTGATCAAAGGGGCACCCCCTTTATAAGGCACGGGGGACATCTGGATATCGTTCTTCTTGGCGATGCTGTAGCCAATGAACTGAGGGGCGCTGCCGGGGGCGGGAATACCATAGTGGCCGTACTTTTCCGGTTCTTTGCGCACCAGCTCCACGTACTCCTGCAAGGTATTGGCAGGCGTGGTTTTACCCACCACAAAGATATGTTCGAACTTGGCAATCACGGCTACCGGCGCAAAATCCTTTATTGGATCGTAGCTGACCGTTTTTACGGTCAGGGGCAGGGTGGTCATCATGTGATTATTAGCGACCAACAGCACCGAGCCATCGGTAGGCGAGCGCAAAAAGCCTTGAGCAGCAACCTGCCCGCCCGCGCCTGCGCGGTTATCCACCACCACATTCACACCCAGCTTTTCACGCAATTGCTCGGCATACACCCGCGCGACGGCATCCGCTGTTCCTCCGGCCGGATAACCTACGACCAAACGTATGGTGTCCGGCAATTTGCTGGCAACAGACATACCTGTTGCCAAGGCCAACGCCGTTCCCAGCAAAACCTGCGCCCATTTCTTTTTCATTACTTGTCTCCCTACCTCTTGATGACACTATTAAAGTTCTACTACTCGTCCATTTCCTTGTGCGGCATGACGGCTTAACAAGGCGGCCGCCGTCAATACGTCCTCGAATGCCAAGCCCAAGGATTTAAAAATCGTGATTTCTTCATTGTTGATGCGGCCTGCGGCTTGCCCCTCCAGAACGGCACCCAGCTCGTTCAACTCGGTATCCGCCGACAAGTAGCCCTGCTTACACGCATTCAAGAACTCGCCCGACTCGTTACGAGTGGATTGCGCACGGTCCACAAACAAACGGCCTGCCGTCATGGTGGGGCCATCCAGTTCACTGCTGGCAGGTGTGCTGGAACCCATGGCGGTAATGTGCGTGCCAGGGCGCAGCCATTCGCGCTGCAAGACAGGCGTGGCAGAGCTGGTGGCCGTCAGTACCATATCCGACTGGGACACGGCTTGCTGGGCCGAGACTCCGGCTATCAAGGGGCAATCCAGATACGCTTGGGCTTCTTCAATGAAATGCTGAGCCGACTGTGCGGAGCGGGTAATCACAAATACCTTGCTCAAGCGACGCACTTGCGCCACGGCACGCAACTGCCACAAGGCCTGATGCCCGCCACCAAACAAGGTCAGCACGCTGGCATCCGGGCGCGCCAGCATGTCGGTGGCCAGGCCACTGACCGCAGCGGTACGCAAGGCCGTCACGCTGCTGGCATCCAGAATGGCACGTGTTTCGCCGGTCAAGCCGCTCATCAAGAGCACGCAGCCTTGATGGGGGTCCTTACCCAGGCGCACATTGTCTGGAAACAGGGTGCCCATCTTGGCACCGTACAAAGGCTCGGGATAAATCTCCGGCATGTCGATGCAGGCAGGCATCATGCCCAGAAAGCCGCTGGACAAATGGCTGCGCACAATCGTACGCAAGGGCTGGTCAATACGCCCTTGCTGCATGGCGATAAAACCCTGGCGCATCAGATCAATCGCCGCCCCCATATCCAGCCCTTCATACACTTCCTGGGCTTTTGCTACATAAACGCTTAGCTGCATGATTAGCCTTGCGCCAGTGGCGTGGTGATATGGCGGATAAAGGTGTCGGTATCCGTATTGGAGCCGCAAAACAACACGCCCACTCGTTGCCCGGCCAGATGTTTGCGCAAGGGGAACATCAAGGCAGCCGTTGCCACAGCGCAAGCCGGTTCAGTGGCCATCTTGAATTCGTTGAACAGGAAGTGCATCCCTGCACGGATCTGGTCGTCGTTGACGGTCACCAGCGTATCGATATTGTCCTGACACACACGGAAGCTGAACTCGTCAGTATGCGGAGCCATCAGACTGTCTGCGATGGACTGCATGGCGCCGATTTTTTGCGGCTCGCCAGCCTGGCGGCTAAGCGCCATGACGTTTGCTCCCACAGGCTCGATGCCATAAACCACGCAATCAGGCTGCCACAGCTTGACGGCAGCCGACACACCGGCGGCCAAGCCACCGCCCCCAATGGGCACCAGCACCGCGTCCAGCTTGCCCGCTTGCTGCAACCATTCGTAGCCCAGCGTGGCGGTTCCCAGCACGGTGGGGTAGGTGCTGAACGGATGAATGAAGGTCTTCTGTTCGTCCTTCTCTATCTGACGCACCAGTTCAAACGCCTGCTCGCCATTGTCAGCAAAGATGATCTCGGCCCCATATTCACGGCACAGGGCTACGCGCGCCGGGCTGGCCGTCTTGATCATCACGGTCTTGGCTTTCACCCCCATTTGATGGGCGGCATAGGCCACGGCCACGGCGTGGTTACCTGCAGAAACGCAAGTCACCCCTTGCTGGCGTGCTTCTTCGGACAAGCTCAGCAAGTTGTTGAAAGCACCGCGTGCCTTGAACGTGCCCGAGGCCTGCAAATGCTCAAACTTGAAATTGACGGCGCTATCCAGACGCCCGGTCTGGTAATCGAACACGGGCGTCTGGCGCACATAGGGACGCAGACGCTCATGCGCCTGCACCACATTTTCCTTGGTAACTTTTTCTGTTGTCATGGGTTTGCCTTGAAACCTGATTGTCTATTTTTAAGAGGCTACGGCCTGGCTGCGAATCAGAGCGCGCAAGAAGTGCTCGCACTGCTCCACTTGCGCCAGTTCTACGTACTCGTCGGGACGATGGGCCTGCTCGATATTGCCGGGACCACAAATAATCGAAGGGATACCGGCTTGCTGGAACAGACCTGCCTCTGTGCCATAGGCCACTTTGCGCACCGTGTCGTCCCGCGTCAGTTCACGCACCAGCTTGGTAATGGCTGCTTGTTCTTCAGGATTCAGGCCGGGGGCGCTGGCCAGCTTCTCCAGCTCCACCAAAGCATCCGGATGCTCGCGGCGCATGGCAGGCAGGACTTTCAGGTCGATGAACTCACGGATTTCCTGCAAGATCGGCTCGGGGTCCACGCCGGGCAGATTGCGATATTCAAATTCAAACTCGCAAAGGTCAGGTACGGTATTCAAGGCGATACCGCCACGAATCATGCTGGTCTGCAAAGTGGTGAAGGGCACGTCAAAATCATGGTCATAAGGGCCCATGCTCTTGTAGTCGTCGGCCAGATCACGGATGGCCGTGATGATGCGTGCCGCATGTTCAATCGCGTTCACACCCTTGGGGGTCAGCGAGGAGTGCGCGGCATGACCGTGCACCCGGCAGCGATAGGCGTTAATGCCTTTATGCGCCACGATGGTGCGCATGCTGGTGGGTTCACCCACCACGCAGCCTTCCGGTTTCACGCCACGGCGGACCAACTCATCAATCATGACGGGCGCACCCACACACCCCACTTCTTCGTCGTAGGAGTAGGCCAGGTGGATGGGTTTGGCCAGCTTGGTCGCCAGCATTTCAGGAACCAATTGCAAAGTCACACCGACAAAGCCTTTCATGTCGCAAGTACCGCGGCCATACAGGCGGTCGTCGCGAATCTCGGCTTTGAAAGGGTCACTACTCCAGTTCTGGCCATCGACAGGCACCACATCAGTATGGCCCGACAAAACAATGCCACCCGTACGCGTGCCATCGGCAGCCGGAATCGTAGCGAACAGATTGGCCTTGCGACCGCTAGCGTCATGCGTCAGCACGGTTTCCAGCCCTTGCTGCTGCAAATAGGCCTGCACGTCATGAATCAGTTCCAGGTTGGATTCCCGGCTTGTCGTATCATAAGCAATCAGTTTTTGTATCCATTCCACCGAGGTAGAGGGATAAGCAGTAGGATCAAACAACGCAGTCATGCCTTCTTTCTCCCAGCGTAAAGCGTGTAGTTCTATACAATAGGACAGAGTTTTCTTATAAGAAAATTAATATTATTTATAAGAAGATGGTTTTTTACTTCTTTAGGTTATGACAAAAGACTTAGCCAACACCGCCCCCAACTTATTGAGCAAAACAGCCATGGGGGCGCGCATACGTGATGAACGCAAACGACAGGGCTTGACCCTGCTCATGTTGGCACGCTTATCCAATGTGTCTTTGTCCACCCTGTCCAAGGCAGAGCGCGGCCTGATTGGCCTGAGCTACGAAAAATTTCTGGCCGTCAGCCGGGCCTTGAAGATGGATTTGTCCGACCTGTTCAAGACGCCTCGCGATCAGAATGAATCCGGCATGGATATTCTGGTAGGACGGGCTTCACGTACCGTGACCTACCATGCGCATCGTTATGAATATGGCATGCTGGCATCGGAATGGATCAACAAGAAAATGACGCCCATGCACGGGCGTGTCCTGGCCGGTAAACCACGCGATGCCAGCGACTTCAGCCAGCACGAAGGCGAAGAATTTATTTTTGTGATCGAAGGGCAGTTGACCATGCAGTTTCAGGACGGGCGCCGCCACGTGCTGCAGGCGCGCGACAGCATCTACTTCAAAAGCAATCTGGGCCACTTGTACCTGTGCGAACACGGGGAAAGCGTGGAGATCTTGGTGGTTTGTGTGAACAATCACTAGGCCCAAGAGGCGTAGACAGCTAGCTTTTGACGCTTTGGTGACATACCAAAGAGCGTGTTTATTTGCTTTGGCCCCGATTAGATAGCCCAGATGTCTGCTGGATTGCCTGATTGCCTGATTGCCTGATTGCCTGATTGCCTGATTGCCTGATTGCCTGATTGCCTGATTGCCTGATTGCCTGATTCTCAAGAGCCTGGGCCACAAGTACATAAAAGCAAGCATTTCAGATACCAACAAGGGCTAACGCTCCAAGCCCGAACCATCCACCTGCTCCATTACAATACAGCTCTGTTCTGCCTCTTTGATCGATCTGCCCATGTCCAGTTCTTCCCCTATTGTGGCTATTGCCACCGCCCCCGGCCGGGGTGGTATTGGTGTCATCCGTGTGTCCGGCAAGGAGCTTGATGCTCTGATCCAGACCCTGTTTGGCCGCACGCTGCAAGCGCGTCATGCGCACTTTTTGCCCTTCAAGGACGCACAAGGCGAGGCAATCGACGAGGGCATCGCGCTGTTCTTTAAAGGCCCGCATTCTTATACCGGCGAAGATGTGCTGGAGCTGCAGGGTCACGGCGGCCCGGCTGTTCTGCGCCGCCTGCTGGATCGCTGCCTGGAAGCGGGTAAAGATCAGGGCCTGCGCCTGGCCGAGCCCGGCGAATTCACCCAGCGCGCCTTCTTGAATGACAGACTGGACCTGGCCCAGGCCGAGGCCGTGGCCGACTTGATTGACGCTTCCTCGGAAGCCGCAGCCCGCAGTGCCGTCGCGTCCCTGTCCGGCGTGTTTTCCAACAACGTCAACGCCCTGGCCGACCGCATCATTCACCTGCGCATGCTGGTAGAAGCTACGCTGGATTTCCCCGAAGAAGAAATCGACTTCCTGGAAAAATACCAGGCAGCGGCCACCCTGCAAGGTATACAGGACGAGCTGGAACGCATCCTGCAGCATTCGCGTCAGGGGGCGATCCTGCGCGAGGGGCTGCACGTTGTACTGGCAGGCCAGCCCAATGTGGGCAAATCCAGCCTGCTCAACGCCCTGGCCGGTGAAGATGTGGCCATCGTGACCGACATCGCCGGCACTACCCGCGACCGCGTCATGCAGCTGATCCACATCGATGGCATCCCGCTGCATATCGTGGATACCGCTGGTCTGCGTGAAACCGAGGACACCGTAGAGCGCATCGGTATCGCCCGTACCTGGGACGAAATCGCCAAAGCCAACGTGATCGTGCACCTGCTCGATGCTCGCAACCCGCAAGACGAGCTGGACAGTGCCATTACCACTCGCCTGCCATCACACGTACCCGTGCTGCGCGTCTATAACAAGATAGACTTGCTGACAGCTGAGCAGCAGGCAGCCTTGCCCGCACAAGAGAATGGCGCCACCGTGCTGCCAATTTCTGCCCGTAAGGATATCGGTCTGGACACGCTGCGCCGCACCTTGCTGGATATCGCAGGCTGGAACCCCGGCAGTGAGTCCCCCTGGCTGGCGCGAGAACGGCACCTGCGGGCCCTGGAGCGCGCGGAGTACCACCTGAGCCTGGCTGCGGAACACGCCACACACAGCGATCAGGTGCTGGATCTGTTTGCCGAAGAACTGCGCTTGGCGCATCTGGATCTGTGCTCGATTACCGGCGAGTTCAGCAGCGATGATTTGCTGGGGGAGATTTTCTCCAGTTTTTGTATTGGGAAGTGACCTCGTCGAAAGACTGAGCCATCGATGTGCAGAGGGGCCAAGCATGAGCGGCAAGAAGCTGATTCGAAATAGCACCACTGAATTTCTGATCTTTACCGGCCAGGCTGGTGAGCAAAGCATCGAGGCTCGCTACGAAGACGAGACCGTCTGGTTGTCCCAGAAGCTGATGGCGGAGCTTTTTGGCGTTGATGTGCGTACGGTCAGTGAGCACCTGAAAAACATCTTTGCCAGCAATGAGCTGGCTTCGGAGGCAACTATCCGGAAATTCCGGATAGTTCAGCAGGAAGGTAATCGGGAAGTCACGCGTCTAGTCGACTTCTACAATCTGGACGCCATCATCTCTGTCGGTTATCGGGTCAACTCCATCCGTGCCACCCAATTCCGTCAATGGGCCACCCAAATCCTGCGCGAATTTGCGATCAAGGGATACCTGATTGATCGTCAGCGCATGGAGAACGGCAGTTTTCTAAACGAAGACTACTTTGAGCAGTTGCTGGCAGAAATCCGAGAGATTCGCTTAAGCGAACGGCGCTTCTACCAGAAAATCACCGATATCTACGCAACCAGCGTGGACTACAACAAGAACGCCCCGATCAGTAAAACCTTCTTTGCCAAGGTGCAGAACAAGCTGCATTACGCCATCCACGGTCAAACTGCAGCGGAGCTTGTTCATCAGCGTGCCGACAGCCGGCAAGCCCATATGGGACTTACTTCCTGGGCCAATGCTCCCGACGGCAAAATATTGAAAACAGACATCAGTATTGCCAAGAACTATCTGAAACAAGACGAGCTGGATGCCTTGGGGCGCATCGTCAATGCCTATCTGGAGCTGGCTGAAAACCGTGCCCGCAGAAAAATCCCCATGACAATGGAAGACTGGGCCAAACGCCTGGATATGTTTCTGGAGTTCGACGATCGGGAAATTCTGCAAGACAGCGGCAAAATTTCTGCCAAGCTGGCCCAAACCCATGCTGAAAGCGAGTTCGAGAAATACCGCGTCATACAAGATCGCTTGTTTGAGAGCGACTTTGATAGAGCCATAAAAGAACTAGGCTCTTCAAGTCCGGAATCAGATCAATAGCCTGATCGCTCCAAACGGCTTGCTCCCCCACCTCAGTAAAAACCCGAAATTCATCCCTGAATTAAGCCCTATCAAAGCTCGTCCTCATCGATCAGGACTATGCTGAGCATTCCATCGTCTCCTGCGGGAGGACATCATGCACACACTCAACAAGTGGGTTTTGATGGCAGCTTTGCTTCATGGCGCTTGGGCAGCACAAGCTCAAGAATGGATGCCTCTGGAATTGGAGGCGGAACAGCGCTCCATCTCCCGTCTCAGCGTGGCCCAGTGCCTGGATACCGTTCAGCAAACCGCCGCGGGCGAAGGCTACCAGCAGCGCAATGACCCGGCAGCCAGCGAACAGTTAGGGGTTTATATTGGTGCGGCTCCCCTAGGGGGCGGATCGCTGGTGGTGTATTGCATTGATTTGAATCCTTCGACTGCCTACATCATTCGTACCAAAGCACAGGTCACGGCGGATTTGATGTCTCCACATCAGCTCAACCACAAAATTACGCAGGCCTTGACGGTGGCAAACCAACCCTGAGCATCAGTGACGGCAGCCCCTGGCTGTCCAGAGTCAAAAAAGGGCGCAGTCAATGGTTCATACAGGCTTGCGCCCGAACAAACCACCCGCGCCCCCAAGGACTCCCGAAGCCAGTCGAACGGCTTCTTACTTCATCAACAAATCTGCCACTTCCATACGGCTATCTCCATCCAGCTCAACGTCGTCCATAACCTTGTTCAACATGGCGTGGGCACTGGACAGAGCACCGTTCAAGCTGGTTAGCTCGCCTTGCACGCGCTCCAGCTCCTGTTTCTTTTCGGCTTCACTACCTTTGTCGCTGGCCTGGATACGTTGCAACTCCATCAGTTTTTGCTGAATTTGCTCTTTCAGGTCGCGGATACGTTTAAGTATGTCCTTGACTCCGTCAGGCAAAGAGCTGTCGTCAATGTCCTTGTCGCGGCCTTTTTTCTGAGCTTGCTGACTGGTCAACGACAGATCTTTGCCCATGGGAGACAGGTGCACCTTGATACGTCCCGATGAGTCTATGGAACCAGACTCTTCCTGCTCGGGCACCACAGGGGGCGTCATGGCCGACGCGTTTAATGGTTCGGCCACAGGCATAGTTTGTCTATGCATTAAACCCTGTCCACTGATCTCTATGGTCATACTTTCCTCTCTTGTACACATCATCCCCTAGAGGGTTACGGCTGAAACCCGGTAGTTCTTTACCGTGATGTGTGCACAAGTGTTGCGCCTTTTACTCAGCTGTTCGGCACAGCTCAGAAATAAGTAGCAAGAAAAGACACTTTTATTTACTTTTATACGAAAAGTGCCCCCTAACCATTGTCTTCTCTTTATTTGAACCCCATGGACTTCAAAATCAAAGCACTACTAGGCCACACCCTGTTGGCCTTGAGCTGGGCCGGCAGCGCTTACGCCTACGAGACAGAATTCATTCTGAACAAACAAGGTCAACAAGCCTTTGAGCTGCGGATCTATGGGCCGGATGATGGCGGTTACGATACGTCGGATCAATCCAATCCACGCGTTTCCCCCTGGAATATTGACGAGAATGGTCGGCTGAAAATTCGTGCCGCACTGGAGCGCTGGGCCGAAATCCTGAATCTGCCGGCGGGCTACACACCGGCTGTGATCAACCTGGGCACCATGAATGACAAGAACGCCAATGCCTATGGTGCCCAACTAAGTAACCCTGATCATCCCAACTTCGTCCTGTCGGCCTTGCAAGCACGCTTGCACGGAATCTTCCAGGGTGACCCAAACAACCCCGATGCGGTTATCAGCGTCGGAAAGCTGGATCTGGATACCGCCCCCGTCAATCCAAGCCAACTGCCCTTAACTGGCAAGGCGGACTACAACGCAGTCATTTTCCACGAGTTGGCGCATGCTTTGGGCATCAGCAATACAGTCACCGACAACCTGCCTGAAAACAGCTTTGATCCACCCGATCCCTTTTTCCTGAATGACCTTAGTCCCTGGGCCTTGGGCTTGCGCGATGACCAGGGTCGAGCCCCCAGCCCCGGACAGAAAATCCTGTGCTCGGTCTGCACCAACCCATATGATCCTGCCGCTTTTGACCTGCGCGAAGACAAGGGCTACTTCACTGGAGATCATGTACAGGAAGTCCTGAATGGCGCCATGCCGGGCATCCCCGTCAGCATCCTGAACGTTCATGACCAACCGCGATACGGAGTGGATCGCAACTACATGAGCCACACCGAGCTGCGCAACAGCTTGATGAGCCATCAGACCTATCGCAATTATGTGAATCTGATGGAAGCCGAGCTTGCCGCCCTGCAGGATATTGGGCTGAGCATTGATCGCCGCAACTTCTTTGGCTATTCGGTCTATGGGGACGGTGTCACCCTGAACAATACCAATGGCTACTTTGCCCGCAATGCAAACGGCACGGCCTACCTGCCCGGTCAATACAATATGGCCACGCAAGGTTTGGGGCTGCACATTTATGGCGAACGCAACACCATTACCCAGGCGGCGGATTTACTGACAGCCGGGCCAGGAGGCGTAGGCGTACGTGTGGATGGTAGCGAAAACACTCTCCTTATCCCCGAAGCCACGCGTATTCATGCCCAGGGCTGGTATGGCCGCGGCCTGCAATTCAGCTATGGTCGTCATCACAATATTGTTCAGCAAGGTGAGGTCCGGGCAGATGGCCAGGATGGCATCGGAGCCCTGTTTGACTTTGGCCAGAACGCCATGGGTAGCGACGATGAGTATCACGGCTCCTGGCTAGTCGTAGTGGATGGCCGGCTACAAGCTGTACCGACCATTTTGCAAGGTGCCTTGATCAGCAATTACGATCTGTCCGGCACCTTGTCGGGCCAGAAAGCAGCCATCCATATCGCAGACAATGCCTGGGTGCAAAACATCAATATCTTGCAGGGCGCACAAATTACTGGTGACATCACCTCGAACTACAACCGTCGCGGTTCTGACCAGCAACTGCTCCTGACCCGCATCAGCTTCGGTCAAAAGGCCGATGAAAACGGTCGTGCCACCAAGGCGGCTGATCCTAACTTCCAGATGCGTTATGACGGCAATATCAAAGGTCAAAACAATCTGGCTGTTGTCATTGCCGGGGGCTCAACCTCCTTGAATGGGCAACACGAGCTGTATGGCTTGCGAGTAGATCAGGGCGCCACCCTGTACGGCAATAGCGAATTCACGATCAACCCTGAATACAACTTCACCAATAACGGCACACTCAGCCCTGGGAATTCCTACGGGAACATGACGATCAAGGGCAACTTTGTCCAAGGTGCCGATGGCCGGATTCAGGTGGAGGCCTCGACCACGCAGAACGATCATATTGATGTGCAAGGCTTGGCTCAGCTGGATGGTGAACTGCACGTGGACTTGCAGCCAGACTGGTATCAGAACGGATGGACACTGAATCAGGACAAGGTGTTCACTGCCAGCCAGACACAAGGGCAGTTTGCTGCGCTCAATGCCACGCTGGCATCCCCCACCCTGAATGTAAAAAGTACCGGCAATGGCTGGTCCGTCAGCCGTAATCAGGACGCTTATGTGCAATATGCTGCTTCGCCCAATGCAGCCTCGGTAGGTACCAGCCTGGCACAAGCCTCCTCGGGCAATCAGTCCCTGGCAGCGGTGTATCAGGCCATGGACTTCTCTCGAACTGATGGCAGCGATATTGGCCTGGCTTTGGACCAATTAAGTGCAGGATCTTACGCTGCCCAAACCGCCGCCGCCTTGCGTCGCGAACAACTGGTCTCCGAACAATTGCGCCAAACCGACGGTATCAACAAGAGCGGCTGGCAAAGCTTCATCCAGACCTATGGGGGCCGCTACCACTGGCAACTGGGTAACAACGATGTTGACCACCGCAGCGAGACCTATGGGGTAATGCTGGGGACGGAACACCGGGCTGAAGGCAGTGACTGGAGCCTGGGGGTGCATGGTAATGCCAACGAGCAGCGCGTCAACGTAGACGCCCCCTTCCAGGCCAAGAGCAAGCTGACCGGTCTGGGCCTGGGGGTGCATGCCCGCTACCGTGGCTACAGCCAGGAAGGCTGGAATGGCTTGGCCCAACTACGTGTGGGTATCGAACAGGGCAAGATGAACCGCAACATCAGCTTTGCGGGCTATCAAGCACGTCCCTCCTCGGATTGGACAGGGCATACCTTCTCGCTCGGTGTACAGACTGGCTACAACTGGGCGCTAGGCGAGAACGGCAGCATCGGGCCGGTTCTGGCTCTGGATTACCTCCATTACCGGCGCCCTGGACTGGAAGAGAGCGGCGATGCCGCCAGCCGTCTGCGCCTGGACGCCAGCCGCCAAAATGCCTTGCAGGCTTCCATTGGCCTGGCCCTGCGTCAAAACTGGAATTTAAGCCAGGATCGCCAACTGCAAACGTCCTTATCGATTGCTTGGGAGCAGGCTTTGCTAAGCCGTAACCAGAACCAGGAGGCAGCCTTCGCCAGTGCCCAATCCGTGAGTTTTGATGGTCGTTACGCGCGGGTAGATAGCCATGCTTTGGCGCTGGGCACCAGCATCAGCTTGCAGCAATCCGAACGTCTGCGTTTAGGTCTGTCGGCCAGCACCCGTTTATTAGGGGATAGCCGTGCCGATATAAACGGTAAATTGTTCCTGAACTGGATGTTCTAAACGCTCCGAAACGTAAGAGGCCGACTGTTAGTCGGCCTCATTCGGAGATACAGGAGCGGGTTGAACCCGCTTCATTCCAGACCATCGATCCACATCAATATGTTGACCGGGAATCAAGACCCGAGTCTGTCGACGCCACCATGTCCCGCTAGATACTTCGACCGATCCAGTATCCACAGCAAATTTCATTTGATCGCTGTCCAGAAAAGCCGAGAACTGCCCCTTGTTACTGCGGGCCTGCGCAAAGCTGGAAAAGACCGTCACACTCTTTGGTGTGGGATCAGCCAGCAACAGCGTGACCTGTCCACGTAAAAGCTGCAGATTCAATCTGTCCTCATATTCACGGATTTCAAGGGCTGAATCCGGGCCCAAGCGCAGCACGGCCCCATCGACAAACCGTTGCTCCAGCATTTGAGCCCCCGATACCAAGTGCTCTTCTCGCAATACCGGCTCGGGCCAGGAGAAAAACACGGTCAGCGCCAAGGCCAACACCAGAAAACCCGCCAGCAAACCACGGTGATAGGGCTTGAGCAACACTGGCTTTTCCCCCGAGCCAGCCAATAAACGGCGTATCTCATGCTCGGGCGCATCCAGGCTGGCGTCACAAAAATAGCAAATATATCGATATGAACGTTCATTTTCAGGATTGTCACGGCGCCAATCCTCAAATTCCCGTAATTCAGCTGCGGTAGCCTCGCCCGAGTTCAAGCGAGTAAACCAGTAAGCAGCCTGTGCGTGGGCCTGCGTATGCTCCAGCAGTTCCCCTTGATATGTCGTCATAGCGGCATCTAACCTTGTTCAGTTAAGCCAGCAATAGGGCGGTTTCAGTCCGACGGATTGTCTCTTCCGCTCAAGGCCAAAACCTTAAAAAACGAAACCAGCAGCCACCAACCCTCTACATTCCACCTTTGAAAACGATACGTTTTTATTTTATACATTCGCTTCAAATGCTTACATTAACTCAAATTGACCCATTCCAAACAAATTCGCCTTATTTAATTACACTCACCACAAAAAAACTGCAGATTACAGGTAAAAAAAGCCGGAATCAGGTCGTTAACTAGTGAAATCCGTCCAAAATTTGGCCACTAAGCAGGTCATGAACCTGTTCTTTTCTTTGATCCGATTCGCCATCCGCAGGCAATACCATTCTCAATAAAAGTGGCCACTGCGGGTAAAAGCGATAGTTGGGCGTCGACACACGCGTACCGGCTGGATAACTAAATCCGCCGAATTGAAATTCTCGAGCCAATTGAGCATGCGAGAGATAAAGCAGATTTTTATTTTTATCGACTGAGAAATAAGCACGTTCCAAAGGCAGATTCCATGCCTGAACCTGTAAACCCTCTTCCTCTACACGTACCATCCAACGGTCCTGATCCCGCTCACCGTTGACATACAAAGTCCCATCCGGCCTGGCCTGAACCAAAGTGCCGGCAGGTAGATCCAGAACAAAATCCGGGGCTGTATTCATATTGGAAGCCGCCGCATAGGGACTCCAGCCCCTGATCTGATTCCCTTTAGCCAAAAAGCAGCTGACAAAACGAAAACCGTGCTCTGCCATGGAATCTTGTTCCATTTCAAGCACTTGGCTGCCATCACATTGCCAGCCCTCCAATTCCGTATCGCCTGCCAGATGCAGCTTCCAGCTGGAGTTCTGCATATCGGGCCGGGGGCGCTTGAAAGACAGCACTGGAGCATTGCCTACCATGACCGCCCCCGGGAAACGAGCCCAGGACACGCTGTCCGGGTCGCCCCACACACTCAACTCCAGCTCTGTTCCGGCTGGCATATCAATTCCGGCAAAACGGCCAGGCTCTTTTAAAACATGCTGCCGACTAGCCAGCTCCTGTGCCTGACGTTTATCGAACTGATAGACCTCCCACTGGAAATAACTGTAGTAGAGCGCCAATACAAGCAAAGGAAGCAAAACCAGTAGGCGTGGCCAGGGTTTTTTCTTAAAGTTTTCCCGGCGATGTGGCTGTACTAAAAGCAAAACCACCCAGACCAGCACAATAATTAAGGCAAGCGGCCCGAGGGTAATAATCAGCAGAAACAGCAAAGAAAATGGAGCGACAGGAATCATAAGAGATCAAAAAACCATAAAAAGTCGCAATAAAGAAGGCCAAAAAAATGTACAACCTGTCTTGCTGACTACTGTGCTGATCGGGCAAAAACAAGGGAAGGGCGTTACCAATACAGGCACGGCACCGCCATGCCCGTTTAAACCGCTTGGCATCGTCTCAGGCGATCTGGATGTGTCCTTCCATATACAGGACGGCCTGGCCTTTCAAGAACACGCGGTCACCCGTTAAGGTGCAGTCCAGTACACCACCACGGGCAGAAGCCTGATATGCCAGCAAATGAGTTTTGCCCAGGATAGGAGCCCAGTACGGCAGCAAAGCACAATGGGCCGAGCCCGTAACCGGATCTTCCTCAATACCGTGACCAGGAGCAAAAAAGCGGCTGACAATATCAAACTGGCCCGAGCCCGGCACTGTCACAATGCATCCGTCACAGCCACTGGCCAGCATGGCTGCCGCATCCACCTGCAGCTGTCGCACTTGCTCTTCCGTTTCCAATACAGCCAGATGGGTGAAGTCATTACGCCACAGTTGCGTAATCTTGGTGCCCAAGGCTTGCTCCAGCAAAGGATTGTCATCCACACGGTGAACCGGGCGCACAGGCAAATCCATGACATAGCTGTCTTGGTCACGACGTACCGTCAAAGCACCACTTAGCGTATGGAACACCACCTGGCTGTCCTGGGGACGCACATGCTGCAGCACAACGGCGGCGCTGGCCAATGTTGCGTGTCCACACAAGGGCACTTCTACCGTAGGGGTGAACCAGCGCAGGCGAAAGTCCTGGCCTTGTGGCACCAGAAAGGCGGTTTCGGCAAGATTGTTCTCCTGCGCAATCGACTGCATCAAGGCATCGTCAGGGAACTCGGGCAACAACACCACGGCGGCAGGATTGCCTGCAAACAAGGTGTCAGTAAAGGCATCAAGCTGATAGATGGGTAAGCGCATTCTGCCTCCAGGCATGGAATTCAAGGTGAGTCCCCAGTATAGAAAAATAGACTCTTTGAAGGCAGGTAAATCCGCGGAACAGGGGCATTGTTTTAATACCGCCTATCTTTTCCGTTTTTTAAGCACCAGACACGCGAGCGCTTTTTGCAAACGCCTGTTTGCATTCCATTAGTTGGACCCGAGCGCTTCCCGCTTATTTACCTGATGCCAAACGCTTCTTTTTGCGGGTTCAGCAATTACATCGGGTGCAAGGCCGCGCCATTTGATCAATCAAACATTTGCCGCCTCTAAAAGACAGGCGGAAAGACGATCAAAATGCAGCAGGGCAGCCTGGCTCAAGTCCACTTGTTTGCGGCGAGTGTCCTCCGTATCACTAAGGACGATCCAGCCTTTCTCGCGCATGGATTTGAGACGGGTATGAATAGTCGCGGGCGATCCCAGCCGTTCTACGGCCATGACATCGCGCACCGACAAACGCAAACAGTCTTTCGATGCCTTGGCAACCAGCACCAGGATCCGCTCTTCAAGAGGGTCCAGGCAAGGCAAGCAAGGCAGGGTATGCAGCGAATCGGCGAGCTGCAAAAAACGCATATAAATATCAGCAGGTCTGGTGGCAGTTTTCATAACAAAATCTTTATTCCTTTAAGAACCGCTACCACAGCGTCCTTTCTAGAAATAAGTTCTGGTTATTATTGTTTTTATTCCGCTCAGGCAAAGCAAAAAACAACACTGCTTTATGGCCCGAGTGATTGGAATGAGTTTCGGTGCTTATCATGCACTTAAAATTAAACGCTTAAGACCGGGCCTGAATTCCGTACGGAAAGGGGTCTTGAGTCGGGCGATTTATCTGGAATTTTATCAGATAAGCCCTTGATTTAGCTTGAACACTACAGTCCAGACGAAGCAAAATTGTAAGTAGGTGCAGACACGTAGTTAGTTAGTAAGCTGCCTCACATTAAACGCTAATAAAGGGACTTAGGGCAGAGAACAAGAACAGTTACAAAATCCAGGCCCGATGATATAAGCATCCTTTCCAAACAATTTTCCGCCCGCTTGTCCTGGTCGTCACAAAACCATGCCCAGGATCTTTAGCCACACGTGTTTCAGACCGATAAAATGTGGTGAACAGCGCTCGGAGCGCCCAACGCGCCCCCTCAGATCACTATAAAATCTGGAACGATAAGAAATGATTCTTCACCTTGAGACACCGCTCATTTTTTCACACGCCTTGAGCGAGCAGCTTGGCAAACAAATCTGGTTAAAAATGGATGCGCTGCAACCTAGCGGATCATTCAAAATTCGCGGTATTGGCCACTTGTGTCAGCACCATGCCCAGCAAGGAAAGAAGCGCTTTATTATTTCTTCGGGAGGCAATGCCGGAATTGCCGTTGCCTATGCCGGACGCCGCCTGACCATGCCCACCCTTGTTGTCGTCCCCGAAACCACTAGCGAACACGCCAGACGTTTGATTCAACGGGAAAAAGCCGAGCTGCACGTAATCGGCAAGAACTGGCAGGAAGCTCATGAGTATGCGCTGACCCTGGTGCAAGAAGACGACGCCCTGATTCACCCATTTGATGATCCTTTGCTTTGGGAAGGCCATGCCAGCCTGATCGCAGAAGTGGCCCAAATGGGCGTACAGCCGGATGCCGTCTTGCTGGCTGTAGGCGGGGGTGGCTTGCTATGCGGTGTGGCTCAAGGCCTGCGGGAGCAGGGTTGGGACAAAACCCCGATTATTGCGGTAGAAACCCAGGGCACCGCCAGCCTGGGCGAGTCGGTAAGGCAGCGCCAGCACATCACACTTAGCGAAGTCAGTGGGGTTGCCACCTCCTTGGCTGCACCACGCGTCTGCGACCAGGCTTACGCCATCAGCCAATCTCATCCCACCACCTGCGTTCAGGTCAGCGATGCTCAGGCCGTCAGCGCATGCCTGCGCTTTCTGACCGATCATCGCGTTCTGGTGGAACCCGCATGTGGCGCGGCTTTGTCGACTCTCTACCTGGATCATGAGGCCCTGGCTCCCTACAACAACATTCTGGTCGTTGTGTGTGGTGGCAACACCACGACGCTGGAGCAGTTGGTGCAGTGGCGGGCCACTCCTTAAACTGTCCGTTATCAGCCCTGACGCATTTGGCAAAAATAATTATTTTCTATCGCATCTGCAATCTGGAAAACAGGGTACAGGGTTTAAAAAACCCCATCACATGATTTTCATATGATGGGGTTTTTATTTATTCTTTTTATTCCTGATACGCTCTAATTTTCAGAGCGTATGAAGTAAAACATATGTTTCACGTGGAACAAAAGCGCCTAAAACAGCCTTAAAAAGGCTTTACGAGAGGCAAATCCTGTCGAATCAAAGCAGAAAAATCCTGCCCCTCCTGCTGCGACAAGGCTCTCGGGTTGATGTAGCCCAGTTGCTTCAGTTCCTGGAAACTATGGCCTGGCGCCAAAGCATTCAGACCATACACATACTCGGCCAAATAGCCCGAAGCCAGCACACGCCAGTCCCACGGTATCCCGTCCACAATCCTGGAGACCATGTCGTAAACAATGGTGGTGCAATTAGCCGTCAAGGTGTTGTAGAAACGAGGAGTAGTCTGCAGTTGCTGGCCCTGCTCCACATAAGACAAGAACAAGGCCTGCATAGCAGGTTTTGCCAACTCCACGCTGTACATATACACGTCTTCGCCGCGCGCATTACTACGGGTACGCACAATGTCCTGCTCTGTTGCCGCAATCAAGCTCAACTCAAACTCTTTGAAAAAACCGCCTATCGCAGAAAATGCCTCGTGCTTTTCCTTGCGTATTTCTACCGAAAACACCACATGGCGGCCATCCTCAAACCCGAAAGACACCAGGGTATGAGCGATCACCGGGCCCATCCAGTACGAAAGGAACATATCTACCGATTTGAGCGTCTGCAGATCGTAGTTCTGGCTAATCCAATGCTCATCAAAATCGGTCTCGCTGCGCCAGTTAAAGTCACGCACATTGTGCAGAGTCACCACTGAACCATTTACCTCGCCGTAACTCATTCTGGCCACATCAGGCGCCCATTCCCGGTCGTTGCTGGGCGCAATACTGCTCCACCAGACCACCAGCACCAGAAAGCCCAACGCCTGGGGTGCAAAGAGCCAGTTCTTGCCCTTGCTTAAGGCATACAGGCTCAATCCAGCCACCGCGACCCAGCCAGCCAATGCCAGCCAGCGCCCCAGACCTGCTGACAGCTGAAACTGTAGTGCCAGCGCGCCCCAGGCCGCTACCGCCAAGACCAATAACAGGACCAAAATCTTGATCACCATCGCCCCCCACCTTTTCATACTCACTCCACAGACCTCTTGAATACAGATTACTTTTAAGCGCTGAACCGTCAAAAAAGGCTCCACGCAACGCCTTCGGCTTGCTGGCTCCCCCAAGGGGGTGTTTTTTGCCGGAGGCGCCGAGCCTTTAGACGACCCGACGACAAAAAAAAACCTGTGTCCACTTGAACACAGGTTTTATTCATTAGAAAACAGGGTTTAGCCCTGATAGCCCATCGCTTGACCTTGGCGGATTACGCCTTGCGGCTGCCAGCTCGGATCAAAACGATAGGCGCTTTCTTTGGGGAACAACATCACCACCGTGGAACCCAGCAGAAATCGGCCCATTTCCTGCCCCTTTTGCAAGGCGATATTCTGACCTTCGTAGTTCCACTCGTGGATCTTGCCGTCACGCGAGGCATTTACCACACCATGCCAAACCGTAACCATACTGCCCACCACCGTCGCCCCCACCAGCACCAACACGAACGGGCCTTGCTCGGAGTCAAAAAAGCAGACCACACGTTCATTACGGGCAAACAGGCCGGGAACACCGCGCGCCGTCGTCGGATTGACCGAGAATAAATCGCCCGGTACATGAATCATGCGCTTGAGCACACCCGCACAAGGCATATGTACCCGGTGATAGTCGCTAGGACTCAAGTACAGGGTCGCAAACAGCCCATCCTGATAGCGGGCAGCCTCCTGAGCGTCTCCGCCTACCAAAGCCGTCGTCGAGTAACTATGCCCCTTCGCCTGGAACACCTCGGCACCCTGGATAGGCCCCAACTGGCTGATGGCACCATCAACCGGGCTGACCAAGGCCGTCTCCGCGATAGGGCGGGCCCCCGGACGCAAAGCTCGACCAAAAAACTCGTTAAAGGTGGCGTAGCTGGCTGGGTCGGAGTTTTCTGCCTCGCTCATGTCGACCTGATAACGGTCGATAAAACGCTTGATAGCCCAGGTCGTGCGCCCGCCCATGGGCTTGGAGGCCAAACCGCCTAGAAACTGGGTCAGAGCCTGTTTAGGGAGCAGGTACTGGGGAAGAACAGCCAAACGGGGATGCATAAAATCAGCTCGCAAACAAATCCTGCTTCAGCCTGGGGCCAAAGCGTTTATGCCATTCAATGTAATTGTGTTTCACGCGCCACATCCGGCCGGGGCCACCACTTCAAAGGCCGCGCAACCGTCAGGAATCAGGCACCAAACACTGGCAGGAACAAAACAATACGCACTTGTAGCACAGGTTGCCGCCATACGACATAAAAGGGCGGGCAAGCCCGTCCCATCAGACGTAGACAACCCGGTCGCGGCCTTCTTCTTTGGCCTGATACAAGGCGCGGTCAACCCGGCGCAGCGTGCGCTCGTAATCCGGGTGACCGTCGTACAAGGCCACGCCAATACTGGCGGTGATATTCATGCTTTCGCCATCCACAACCCGGAAGGTCTCCGCATGAATACGAAGACGCAAATTACGGGCGGCACGCATCGCACCATCCGCATCCACGTCGACCAAGACCAGAAGGAACTCTTCGCCCCCAAGGCGGAACACGTAATCACCGGCACGCGCGCTATTGCTGAGCAGCTCAGCAAACTGACGCAAGATACGATCACCGGCATCATGGCCATGAGTATCATTAACCCGCTTGAAGAAGTCTATATCCACGGCCAGCAGCGCAAAACGCGATCCCCGCTGCTGGGCATAGCCCACTTCACGGCTAAGCACGACAGGCAGGTATTTGCGGCTTAACAGGCGGGTCAGCACGTCCCGGCCCGACTCCAGCTCGTTTTGCTGCTCAAACAAGCGATCCAGGTGCAAACCAATGGCTCGGGTTCGATCACGCAGCTCATGCAAGCGTAGAACCTGTCCTTTCGCGTCCCCTTGCTCGAAAGCCGGCATCAGCTCGGTATCAATCAGATTCATCAAGTCCAGGATCTCACGACTCTCTACCGTGCCCTGGAAGGCATGCGCACCCTTATGCTTGAACCAGATACCGAAGTCCGAATCTCCAATCCGCGGGGCAGGCGTCACACCATTGTTGACCGCCATCGCAAACATGAAAAGATTTTCCCAATCCAGCAGCGCGGCTCGCTGTCGGCCACGCTCGGCCGCCACGTTCTGCACAATGGCAAACAGGCGATAGGACTCTTCGGCACGGGATTTACGCTCACGCGAATTGGCATAAGCATGGCTCATCAGTTCCATCGCCAGATCAATGAAGTTCTGAATGTAGCGATAGCACTCCCAGGCCTGCTCGGAACTAATAGTCGAAGATTCAAACAGGAAGCGGGCGTAACGTCCCTTGAGCAAGCGTGCACCACGCAGCACCAGGTGAACCGGCACCCCAACCCGAGCATGGACCTCGCCAACCTGATTTTGCAGCTTGACCTGATCTTGCATATCACTGTGTTCATCCACCGAAAACAGCTGTACCAACCAACTGCGCAAGGAGCGATGCAAGCGCTTATGTACCTGATCATGCGAGAGATACACCTGTGCGGCAGGGTGCTTGAGCATATGCGTATAAAAATGGGTCGCAAGCTCGTCCTGGTTATCTTGAGTGATAGTCAGCACATGAGCACGGACCGCCAGGGGCACTTTCTGGAGCAAGCCGTGCCAGTCCTGAGCGGCTTCTTCGATATTCGGTTGAGACATGAAGTACAGGGAGAGTAGCGAGACGATACTTAAGGATTAAACAGCCTTGGCGGCAATTGTTACATGAGGGGAGATTTCGCGCTATTTCTTATAGCGATACAAGCCACGGGCTAGCAGGAGAATACCCTTGCTGCCCACAAGGAAAAAACATACCCCTTAAAGATAAGTGGGTGATTCCACGGGCCAAGGCAGAAATACGTTGTCCATGTACTGGAGCAAGTGCTGGTTTCGCCTCACTTTGACAGCAATTTGCGATTCAAACCCATGGCTTTGTCGACCCAAACGCACCGAAAGTTCCACGGTGAGCAGATTGTCCTATCAAAGTAGATAGCTGACAAAACGAATTACCCACTATCGCCAAAAAGCCACGTTTAGCATCCGGACAGAGAACGATCAATAAAGCATGCTAGCGCTTGGGCAGGGGAGGGAGTGCCGGGAAACGGGCTCATAGGACTGGGTTTATATCCAATACTGAATAAATACCCAGGTTTCCATAAGACAGCCTGACCACCGCAGTCGGGTCGGGTCGGGTCGGGTCGGGTCGGGTCGGGTCGGCAGATAGGTTCCATCGCTAAACCCGATCATTCAATACTTATTACTCTGCTTCAAGTTATTTTTTTATTAAAAATAAGTCAACTTTATCTAAAAAACTCGGAAAGGAATCAAGAAATAATCAAAGAAAGCGACTGGAGAATAGAGATAAACAGACTCAAATGTTTGATTAGTTTCTATTTTTTCTAAGGAAACACATTAACCAAAAAAGAGGCCAGTCCAAATAAAAGATAGATAGGTAAGAAGAAAGAAATCCAGACAACAATTAAAAATGATAATTCGGACTGCTAATTTTTTATTTTTTGAATACAGAAATAAAAAATGAAAGAAAACAAAATCACGGCGTTGAATTACAAGAACAGGATTTTGTTTGGAACTGGAAAACAAATAACAGTCGTGATAATCAAACTTATCCACAGATCTGGATAACAAAGAAATCCACAATTTTATTAACAAAATAGATTAAACCAGAAATGGAAATATAAAATCCGGAGAAATCAGCAGTTAATAAGAAAGTGAATAATTTGTGGATATTATAAGGGCTTAATTCGCACTTCAACATGGTGTTGGTGCAAACACCGACATCCGCTCATCCAGACGCTCCAGGCGGTCGAGATCCGGCCAGAAAATCGGTCAAGAACAGGGCAAAAAAGCTATATTTAAGGCAGCTACTGGCTCTGGCCCCCTGTGGATAAGCTCCAAGAAGGCCTGCTGTGGACCTGCTGTGGATGAAAGGGGGATAAGTTGCCTGTCTGGCCAGGCCTCAAATTTTGTCCAGTTTCGGTCCACCGACTCCATCGGGGTGGTGCACAGGAGAAAGTGGTCAATAAAGTACTGAAATTAAAGGTTAATTTCTATCTATGCCACTTATCCACAGACACCCATTATCCATTACCAGTTATATATATAGTTATTATTAAATAAAGATCTCTTCACCCATGCCCAACTTTCTTGTACAGCCTTTACCTGCTGGTTCTTTAGACATCATCGGTGATGTACACGGAGAGCTTCAGGCCTTGCAACAACTGATCCAAAACTTGGGTTACCAGGAAGATGGCTCTCATCCAGAGCAACGTAGCCTGATATTCGTGGGAGATTATTGTGACCGAGGTCCAAATAGCCCTGCTGTAATTGAATACCTTAAGTCCTTGATAAATAATAATAAAGCAAAAGGGATATTAGGTAATCATGAAATCAATCTACTGATAGATGATGCGAAAGATGGATCAGGTTGGTATTTTGATCAGCGATATCAATCAGATTTAAAGAATTACTCGCCATTTATACGCGCAAAGCCTCAAAATAGAGACAAAATCCGAGAGTTTTTAAGCTCACTACCCATTGCATTAGAAAGAGATGACCTGAGAATTGTGCATGCAGCCTGGAATAATCCTGCTATTGATGCAATTAGATCGGTTAAAAACGAAGATTTTCTTGATTTTTTCTTTGAATGTGAGCGTAAAGCTGATACTTATGCAGAAAAAAAAGGAATTCTGAATAAATATCTAGCTGCAAAACAAGAATGGAAAGAAAAAATTGAAGACCCAAAGGCCCTGATACCTTTGTTGCAGGCCTACATTGACTACGATTTGGTCAAAAATGACTTCAACCCCATCCGTTTGCTGACTTCCGGCACTGAAGGACCCGCAGATCGTCCGTTTTTTGCTGGCAACCGTTGGCGTTTTTCCGACCGAACTCCTTGGTGGAACAACTACCAGGACGATATTCCTGTCGTTTTTGGCCACTATTGGCGCCAGCTTTTTCCTCAACCAACAGCGAAAATGTCTAAATATTCCTTATTATTCAAAGATATAGATCCATTTTCCTGGCATGGAGCAAAGAAAAATACATTTTGCGTGGATTTTTCCGTAGGAGCTCGTTGGCGCGATCGCCGCAAGGACCAGGCACCTGAAGGCTCAGCTTTTCACCTGGCTGCTTTGCGTTGGCCAGAGAAAATCATCATGACAGACACCGGATTTATCCAAGCAACCCGGTAAATTCACTTTATATTCCGCTGTTACAATTTTCTTTGCTGTGGATAAGCTCTAGGAAGGGCATTGTGAACAGGGTGTGGATACATAAGGCATAAGTAGGTACTTCTTTGTGAAGTCTAAAAGTTGTACCTAAACCATCCACCGGTAAGCGTTAGATCTATCCCCGGAAAAAAAAGCGCTAAGCTCTTGTTTTAACGCTGCTAAAGACACTTGTTCGACTTATCAACAGGGCTCCATCCAATAATTCCAATAAAAGATTTAAGTGCTTGTTATATAAGATAAGTTCAACTCTCTGCAGGCCAGCTCCATGCCCTTTGCAAGCTAAAAGTTCTCGACTAAGATGCAGTCCATGAACAAAAATCACGATCTCGCTCAAAGCTGGCTTATGCGGCTTTTGCATACAGAAATCTGAGCGTCAAAGGCTGAAAATTTATTTTCAGAACCGTACAAGATCGACTTTGTCGTCTGTTCCCGGAGTTTTCTTTCAACATGAGAAAAACTCAAACAAAGGAACGGAATGGCAAAAGAGGGGTGTTCTACCTGGACGACATGTTTGGCCAAGAGTTTGCTATGGCTGCAGGGATTGCTGCGCCTGGAGCTTGTACTAGGTCAATCTTGTTTGAATTTTTGACTTATCCACATTTTGTGGGTAAAGCGTTGGTTTGTGCTTGCTCGTATCTTGTGGTGCTCGAAGAGGCTTGGTGACCTGTGTATTTTCACAGTTGCAAAGTCTGTTCAAAGCTTGTGATATTGAAATAAGTCCTTGTTTTATATCTATATTTTTTGTGGTTTTAACTTTGAGGCCTGTTTTTTGGCAAGCCACATGAACTGAAACAGGAAGGCCTGCGAGCTGGCTGATTTTTACTTTTCTCAAAGGAAAAGAAGCGATAACTGGGCAAAAAATCAGGTTTACCCCCAAAGTTATCAACAGGACAGCGCTGGAAGGCTGTATTGCCTGTTTCACGTTTGGTGTTCTATGGGGCACAAGATGCGGGTTTTGTGGTTTGCGGTAGATGGTTTGTGCTTCGGACAATGCTTGCTGTTTTACGTCGCCGTTGCAGGGCTTGTGTGACAGATTTAGGCAAGATTGCGACGACTGCACTTGTCCACAAAAATCAGGACACAAAAAAACCGCCTGACGGCGGTTTGATGAAGGTAGGGAAAAAAGCCTTTAGACCTTTTTCAGGCGTTCAATACCCTGGTCCAGGGTGTTGAGCTGCTTGGCAAAGCAAAAACGCAGCAAACGATGGTTAGCCTGCTCAGAATTGGGATTCAGGTAGAAGGCAGACACGGGGATCGCGCCTACGCCATAGTTCTGGTTCAGATGCTTGGCAAAATCCAGCTCGGACAGCTCCGAAATGTGTTCGTAGCTGGCTAGCAAGAAGAAAGTACCTTCACTGGGCATAGGAGTGAAACGGGTGTTCTGCAGACCTTGATGCAAATGATCGCGTTTTTCCTGGTAGAACGCGGGCAGACTCTCCCAGGTGGCTGGATCCTGCATATAGGTGGCTAAACCAGCCTGTAAGGGGCTAGGAACGGTAAAGACGGTGTATTGGTGGACCTTGCGAATTTCCGTGCTGAGACTGGCAGGAGCACAGCAGTAGCCTACTTTCCAACCTGTGGCGTGGAAGGTTTTGCCAAAGGAAGAAACGATTACTGCTCGTTCTGCCAGGAGAGGGCGGGTAGCAAGACTTAGATGCTCTTTCTGATCGAAGGTCAGGTGTTCATAGACCTCATCGGACAAGATGATCAAGGAAGGGTGTTTTTCTACAATCTGCTCCAACGCGTCCAGATCCTGGGGCTGCAAGATGGTGCAGGTTGGGTTGTGTGGGAAATTGATCACCAGCATACGGGTCTTGCTGGTGATGGCTTGTTCCACTCGGTCCCAGTCGACGCGGTAGTAGGGTACAGCCTCGCTAGGCGCTGTCATGGGGACAGCAACAGGGGTACCTCCGGCCAGCTCGATGGCGGGGATATACAGGTCATAGAAGGGCTCGATTACGACGACCTCATCGCCTGTGTGCACAAAAGCCTGGAAACTGGCCATTAAGGCCTCAGTAGCGCCACTGGTGACGGTGATTTCCGTATCCACGTTGTAAAGGCGGCCATACCGAGCCTGCGTCTTGCTGGCAATGGCGACTCGCAGGGCAGGGTAACCAGCCATGGCAGGGTATTGGTTGATGCCATCCAGCATGGCCTGGTGCACAGCCTCAATCAGGGCTGGATCCGGATTGAAGTCTGGAAAGCCCTGGCCCAGGTTAATGGCCTTATGCTCCAGAGCCAGCTGGCTCATGGTGGTAAAGATGGTGGTGCCCACAGAAGGGAGCTTGGATGTGATCTGCATGGGTCTACTGATATGAATAATAAAAATGCACCCGCGCTTCAGATTTGAGTAAAAAGTTGGGTGGCGAAGTATCAGACAAATTCTTGTCGAAAATACCATAGATTCTGCGCGTATCTGTTGATCGTGGAACTGAGCACTCAGGATCGGTTTCTTACATTTATATAGCTATTGCCTATATAGGTTCCGAGCCCGGCTTCTCCTGCTGTTTTGCTTCCTCAGCTCTCGCGCTGCAGGTTCGTGTTGTAGCCACGGGAATTTTCTGGCTAGACCTGTGTCTTAACTTCGGCCTCTCGATTAAGTCCCAGGTTTTAAGCTAGGCGTTAAAGGTGCTGCTGTTTCTTCAAAGTATCTGTCGTCTCAAGTAAATCCTGTTCTATCTGGATAGCTGTCTTTTTGCGCATAGGGCACTTTTTTCTTGTAGCCAAGGTAGTCGGATTACATAATCGACGCCTTATATTTTCCGCAGGCCAGCCGAAATTTCCTTATCGCCACACTGTAGAACGGTGGATGTGGTCCTCAGGCAGTATTTCTTTTTATTGCTCTGTTATCCACAATTTTGCTGCCTGCTTGGGCTGCTTTTATCCACCTGTTGTGATGTACTGGCTTAGATAGCCCCTTTTAGGGGATTTAAGAGTGATAAGCGCGCCTTTTATGGCTTCGCTCCCTAGGGAGTTCTGGCTGAAGAAAATCTTTGCAAGCGCAGCCTGTGCTTCCCAAGGTGGCCTGGGGATAAAAAAGCGTCCCTTTCTCCACAAAGTTATCCACAGTGGTATTTACGCAAAAAACTGTGTTCCACGTGGAACAGATATTGGTTCCATGTGTTTCACGTGGAACATACTCCGCTGGTAATCGTATAATTGATTTTTATTTTTTAGCTGTTCTGACATGATTTATCCCGAAGAGTTTGACGTTATTGTCATAGGCGGCGGACATGCTGGTACCGAAGCGGCTTTAGCGGCAGCTCGAACCGGCGTGTCTACCTTATTGTTAACCCATAATATGGATACCTTGGGGCAGATGTCCTGCAACCCTTCTATTGGGGGGATTGGGAAGGGGCATTTGGTCAAGGAAGTGGATGCGCTGGGCGGGGCAATGGCGTTGGCTACCGACCACGCCGGTATTCAATTCCGTACTCTGAATAGCTCCAAAGGCCCGGCCGTGCGCGCCACTCGTGCTCAGGCGGACCGTTCTTTGTACCGCAAAGCTATTCGCGAGGTTCTACAAAACCAACCCAACCTGATGGTGTTCCAGCAATCAGTCGAAGACTTGATTGTGGAAGGTGATCGGGTTGTGGGTGCTGTGACCAAGATTGGCTTGGAATTCAAAGCCAAATCTGTGGTTCTGACAGCAGGAACTTTTTTGAATGGTCTGGTCCATGTAGGCCTGAATAATTATTCTGCGGGCCGGGCAGGGGATCCGCCGTCCATCAGCTTGGCGCATCGTTTGCGGGAACTGCAGTTACCGCAAGGGCGGTTGAAGACAGGGACCCCTCCGCGCATTGATGCCAACACCATCGATTTCTCCCGCCTGGAAGTCCAACCTGGCGACAGCGATCCGATTCCGGTGTTCTCTTATATGGGCGTTGTTTCCATGCATCCTCAGCAGATGCCGTGCTGGATTACGCACACCAACGAGCGTACCCACGACATCATCCGTTCCGGGCTGGATCGCTCGCCTATGTATAGCGACCAAGGCACTATCGAGGGCATTGGTCCGCGTTACTGCCCGTCTATCGAAGACAAGATTCATCGCTTTGCGGACAAGAGCAGCCATCAAGTGTTTTTGGAACCTGAAGGCTTGAGCACGACCGAGATCTACCCCAATGGTGTCTCGACCAGTTTGCCTTTCGATATCCAGTTGGCTATGGTGCGCAGCCTGCCTGGTTTGGAAAATGCCCGCATCATGCGTCCAGGTTACGCGATTGAATACGATTATTTTGACCCTCGATCCCTGTACCCCACGCTGGAGACCAAACAGATTCGTGGCTTGTTCTTTGCCGGTCAGATCAATGGCACGACAGGTTACGAAGAAGCCGCCGCTCAGGGCTTGTTGGCCGGGGTGAACGCAGCGCGTTTGGCACAAGAGAAAGAGCAGTGGTATCCACGTCGCAACGAAGCCTATCTGGGTGTGTTGGTAGACGATTTGATTACCCGTGGGGTGACCGAGCCTTACCGTATGTTCACGTCTCGTGCCGAATACCGTTTGAGTCTGCGGGAAGATAATGCCGACCAACGATTAACTGAAATTGGTCGGGAGTTGGGCCTGGTGGATGATGCCCGTTGGGATCATTTCAATCGCAAACGCGATGCGGTTGCACGTGAAATTGAACGCTTGAAGGGCACTTGGGTGAACCCCCGCAATTTGCCTGCCGAACAAGCAAATGCACTGTTAGGTAAAAGTATCGAACGGGAGTACTCCTTCTTCGATTTGCTCAAACGTCCCGAAGTGGACTATGCCAAGTTGATGGCCGTGCTGAATGATCAAGGCATGCCTGTAGCAGGCCCAGGTCTGGAAGATCCGGTGCATGTTGAGCAGGTGGAAATTCAGGTGAAGTATGCGGGCTATGTGGCGCGTCAACAGGATGAGGTGACTCGTCAGGCAGCACTGGAAGAGCAAGCCATTCCAGAGGACCTGGATTACGACGACATCAAGGGATTGTCGATTGAGGTGCGCCAACGCTTGAAGGCTGCCAAGCCTTTAACCATTGGCCAGGCCGGGCGTGTTCAAGGTGTGACACCTGCGGCGGTTTCTTTATTGTTGGTACACCTGAAGCGCAAGCAAAAGAACAAACAAACGGCATGAGCGATATTTTTTCAAAACGCCTGAATCAGGCCCTGCTGGATTTGGGTCTGGATCAGGACCCTGTACTGGTACGCAAGCTACTGGATTACATAAATCAGTTGCAGCGTTGGAACCGTACCTATAATCTGACCGCCCTGCGTGACCCAGATCAAATGCTGGTGCAACACATTTTTGATAGCCTGTCGATTGTCCGTCCGTTTCAGAACTATCTGGCCGGCAACAATACACAGACACAAGAATCGGTAAAGATTGTAGATGTAGGTTCAGGGGCAGGTTTGCCGGGAGTTGTTTTGGCAGCATCATGTTCCACGTGGAACATTACCTGTATCGATGCTGTCGAGAAAAAAATGGCATTTGTTCGACAAATGGTTGGTGCTTTGGCCTTGCCCAATTTGTCGGCGATGCATGTGCGTGTAGAGCAGCTGGAACCCATGCAGGCAGATATTGTGGTTTCCCGAGCTTTTTCTTCGCTGCTTGATTTCGTAAATTTGGCAGGCAGGCATGTTCGTCCAGGTGGACGCATTGCGGCTATGAAGGGTAAAGAACCTGATCAAGAAATAGCGGCATTGCAATCTGAAAGTAACTGGCGGGTCGAACGAATAGAATCATTAACCGTACCGGAGCTAGAGGCACAGCGTTGTCTAGTGTGGTTGGTGCAGCAAGGATAATCATGAGTAAAAAAGACGATAAATCTCCCCGTGCCTATGTATTTTGTATTGCGAACCAAAAGGGCGGGGTAGGCAAGACGACCACAGCAATTAATTTGGCAGCTGCTCTTGCTGTACTGAAGAAAAAGGTTTTATTGATTGACCTGGATCCTCAGGGCAATGCCACCATGGGTAGTGGTATTGATAAAAACAGCCTGTCTGGTAATTTGTACCAAGTCCTGATTGGCGACGAAAGCATTGCTAACGTAAAGATACATTCAGAAACAGGTGGTTATGACGTCTTGCCTTCCAATAGGGAGCTGTCGGGCGCAGAAATCGACCTGATCCAGATGCAAGAGCGTGAGCAACAACTTAAACAGGCTCTGGCTCAGGTGTTGGACGATTACGATTTTGTGCTGATCGACTGCCCACCCACCTTGTCCTTACTGACGTTAAATGGTTTGGCCAGTGCTCACGGGGTCATCATCCCCATGCAGTGCGAGTACTTTGCGCTGGAAGGGCTGTCGGATCTGGTCAATACGGTTAAACGGGTCTATCGCAATATCAACCCGGATTTGGAGTTGATTGGTTTGCTGCGGGTGATGTTTGATGGCCGCGTAACTTTGCAGCAGCAAGTCTCCAATCAGATCGAGACACACTTTGGCGATAAGGTGTTCAAGACGGTGGTGCCACGTAACGTACGTTTGGCTGAAGCGCCAAGCCACGGTATGCCAGGTATTGTGTATGACAAGAACTCCCGGGGTGCCAAGGCCTATATGGACTTTGGTAAAGAGCTGATCAAGCGCTTGAAGAAAGAATCCCGCAGCGACAAGGCATAAGGCACACAAGAATCAATAGGAATGTAAGCATGGCTACACGAAAACCAAAAGGTCTAGGTCGAGGCTTGGATGCCTTGCTCGGCGCAGACGCAGGCGCTATCGCAACCATCGGGAAAAAGGGCGAAGCGACGGTGAGCGATGGCCCACCTTCCAACCTGCCCGTCAAACTGCTCATGGCTGGGGTGTATCAGCCGCGTACTCGCATGGACGAGGGCGCCTTGAACGAGCTGGCCGAATCCATTCGCGCACAAGGCGTGATGCAGCCTATTCTGGTGCGTCCTCTGTCGGGTAAGGACAAGGGCAAATACGAAATTATCGCCGGTGAACGTCGTTTCCGTGCGTCGCAAATTGCTGGTCTGGAAGAAGTGCCCGTTCTGGTGCGCGAGGTAGGCGACGAGAACGCCGCCATCATGGCACTGATCGAGAACATCCAGCGTGAAGATCTGAATCCGCTGGAAGAGGCGCAAGGTGTGAAGCGTTTACTGGACGAGTTCGGTCTGACTCATGAGCAGGCCGCTCAGGCGATTGGCCGTTCGCGTTCGACCACCAGCAACCTGCTGCGTCTGATCAACCTGGCAGAGCCTGTGCAGATCATGCTGCTGGCCGGCGACATCGATATGGGTCACGCTCGTGCCTTGCTGGCTGTGGACGCTGCCCGTCAGATCATGTTGGCCAACGAGGTGATTGCCCGCCGTCTGTCGGTGCGTGAAACCGAGAAGCTGGTCGCCCGTGCTTTGCACGAGGATGACGAGCCTGCCAGCAAGCAGGCCCAGAGCAAGGCGAACCGCAATGGCGACGTACAGCGCTTTGAAAAGGTGCTGTCTGACCACCTGGGTACCAAGGTGACCTTGAAGGTCGGTGCCAAGGACAAGGGCCAGTTGCAGATCGCTTTCCATGGCTGGGAGCATTTGAATGCTTTGCTGGAAAAGCAGGGGCTGTCGTCCTTGCTGGAGCAAACGGACGATTAAGTCAGGCCCGCGCCACGCTGAAAGCGATGCAGTTGATGTAAAAAAGCCGACCTCTGGTCGGCTTTTTCTTTGCCATGCCCCGTGTTTTGCTACTGAGCAGTATTTGGCTGAAAAAAAGAAGCAACTGGTGGGAGATGAACTGGAACAATTTCTGGAATGATGAATTACTCCTTCCTAAGTAAAGTTCATCAGCAATCCAAGCTTTTTTCTGAAGACAGTTCATGGCTGCATGGTTTTCAGATTGCTTGCTTGCGCCCCAGCCGGTAGAAAACAGCAAGAGGAACGTCCAAGCAAGTCAGGGAACAGAGCAGGGAAGACGTCCGAGAGCCGGATTAAAAGCGAAAAAACCAGATTCGTATCTTTTGCTTACAAAAACAAGTGCTGAAAACAGAAAAAAATCTATGTGTTTACCCGTATTTCACCGTGATTCCCCGGTTTTGAAAGCATTCAAAAGCGGCATGTCTGACGCCTGAAAACAGTGACAAAACCAGTAAAAAAAGCACCCCAAATCCAGTTTTTTTAAAAAATTCATCGAATTATTCAGTTTTCTTCCCAAAAGGCTTGACGACCTCTTAAAACATGTCCATAATTCGATTTTCGCTTCGGGTGGGATGTCCGAGTGGTTAAAGGAGGCAGACTGTAAATCTGTTGGCCCTGCGCCTACGTTGGTTCGAATCCAACTCCCACCACCAGCACTTTTCTAGAGTCAGCCAGCAAGGCGACTTTAGGAGAGGGTGAAGAAAAGTCTGCGGGTGTAGCTCAATGGTAGAGCAGAAGCCTTCCAAGCTTAAGACGAGGGTTCGATCCCCTTCACCCGCTCCAGGTTAAAAATCTTTGGCCACTCTGGGCTGAAGTTGAATGCCCATGTGGCTCAGTGGTAGAGCACTCCCTTGGTAAGGGAGAGGTCACGCGTTCGATCCGCGTCATGGGCACCACATCTCTCTTCTCTATATCGTTCTATCCCTTCAGGAGTCTGCCATGGCTAAAGGCAAGTTTGAACGGACTAAACCGCACGTCAACGTCGGTACTATCGGTCACGTTGACCACGGTAAAACCACTCTGACCGCTGCAATCTGCACGGTTCTGTCCAAGGCATACGGCGGCGAAGCACGCGATTACTCGCAGATCGACAACGCCCCTGAAGAAAAAGCACGTGGTATCACCATCAGCACCTCGCACGTTGAGTACGAGACGCCTAACCGTCACTACGCACACGTTGACTGCCCCGGCCACGCTGACTACGTCAAGAACATGATTACCGGTGCTGCCCAGATGGACGGCGCTATTTTGGTTTGCTCGGCCGCTGACGGCCCAATGCCCCAGACTCGCGAGCACATCCTGCTGAGCCGTCAGGTTGGCGTTCCTTACATCATCGTGTTCCTGAACAAGGCCGACATGGTTGATGACGAAGAGCTGATCGAACTGGTTGAAATGGAAGTTCGCGAACTGTTGTCCAAGTACGACTTCCCTGGCGACGACACCCCGATCATCAAGGGTTCGGCCAAACTGGCTCTGGAAGGCGACGAAGGCCCACTGGGCAGCCAAGCCGTTCTGGCTCTGGCCGAAGCGCTGGACAGCTACATTCCTACGCCTGAGCGTGCCGTTGACGGTACCTTCCTGATGCCTGTTGAAGACGTGTTCTCGATCTCCGGCCGTGGTACGGTTGTGACCGGTCGTATTGAGCGCGGCATCATCAAAGTCGGCGAAGAAATCGAAATCGTGGGTATCAAAGACACGGTCAAGACCATTTGTACCGGCGTTGAAATGTTCCGCAAACTGCTGGACCAGGGCGAAGCTGGCGATAACGTCGGTCTGCTGCTGCGTGGTACCAAGCGTGAAGACGTGGAACGTGGTCAGGTTCTGGCCAAACCCGGTTCGATCAAGCCACACACGGACTTCGACGCCGAGGTGTACATTCTGTCCAAAGAAGAAGGTGGTCGTCACACTCCTTTCTTCAAGGGCTACCGTCCTCAGTTCTACTTCCGTACGACTGACGTGACCGGCACCATCGAGCTGCCAGAAGACAAGGAAATGGTTCTGCCAGGCGACAACATTTCGATGAAAGTGTCCCTGATCGCTCCTATCGCCATGGAAGAAGGTCTGCGCTTCGCTATTCGCGAAGGCGGCCGTACCGTTGGCGCTGGCGTGGTTGCAAAAATCATCAAGTAAAAAAAGAGTAGTAATTTTGGGCGAAAGAGGTTAATATCCTCTTTTGCCTAAAAGCCAAACGTAGCAAAGTAGCGCGCTACGGTTTGTCAAGGTATAGGGGTATAGCTCAATTGGCAGAGCGTCGGTCTCCAAAACCGAAGGTTGAGGGTTCGATTCCTTCTGCCCCTGCCACCACAGTCACTCGCCACCACCTCGCGTGGCGTCACTCGTCGGAATATGTCGAATACCAACGTAGAAACCGTTAACCGAGGTTCCGAGCGCATCAAGCTGGGCCTAGCGGTCCTAGTCGTCGCCGCCGGTATTGTTGGCTATTCCGTTCTGGATGGCCAAAATTCACTGGTTCGCGCTGGGGTATTTGTTGCCAGCTTAATCGTCGCCGTATTGATCATCTGGTTTAGCGATACAGGCCGCCGCCTGGTCGCTTTTTCTCGTGATGCCTACACGGAAGTGCGTCGCGTTCACTGGCCATCCCGTAAAGAAGCAACGCAAATGACGGGTATCGTCTTTGTGTTTGTTGCCGTTATGGCCATCTTGTTGTGGCTGATTGACAAAGGGCTCGGCTGGATCATTTATGGCCTGTTGCTGGGCTGGAAATAAAGGGCACACATGAGCAAACGCTGGTATGTGGTTCACGTTTATTCCGGCATGGAAAAAAGCGTGCACAAGGCTCTGGTGGAGCGCATTGAACGCGCTGATCTCCAAGAAGCGTTTGGTCGCATTCTGGTTCCATCGGAAGAAGTCGTTGAAGTAAAGAACGGCAAGAAATCAATTACAGAGCGACGTATTTACCCTGGTTACGTTCTGGTCGAGATGGCCTTGACCGACGAAACCTGGCACTTGGTAAAAAGTACGCCGCGAGTCACCGGCTTTTTGGGCGGTTCCGGTAACCGTCCCGCTCCCATCTCCGAGCGCGAAGTGGAAAAAATCCTGTCGCAAATGGAAGAGGGCGTTGAGAAGCCACGGCACAAAGTGCTGTTCGAGGTTGGCGAACTGGTACGCGTCAAGGACGGTCCGTTTGCAGACTTTAACGGTAACGTCGAAGAAGTTAACTACGAGAAAAACAAGGTTCGTGTCACCGTTACTATTTTCGGTCGCGCCACCCCCGTTGAACTCGATTTCGATCAAGTCGAAAAGACCTGATTAATTACAACCCCCGGGAAGCCTGTCGCATCATGTGCCAGGCGTCATCACCCGCAAGGAGCTAAGCATGGCGAAGAAAATCGTCGGCTTTATCAAGCTGCAAGTCCCAGCTGGTAAGGCAAACCCATCCCCTCCAATCGGTCCAGCGCTGGGTCAGCGCGGTCTGAACATCATGGAATTCTGCAAGGCGTTCAACGCCCAGACACAGGGTCTGGAACCCGGTCTGCCAATTCCTGTGGTGATCACCGCTTTTGCTGACAAGAGCTTCACGTTCATCATGAAGACTCCTCCAGCAACCATCCTGATCAAAAAGGCTGCTGGTATCAAATCCGGTTCTGCACGTCCTAACGTGGATAAAGTCGGTACGCTGACCCGCGCTCAGGCTGAAGAAATCGCCAAGACCAAACAACCCGACCTGACCGCTGCCGATCTGGACGCCGCTGTGCGTACCATCGCTGGTAGCGCTCGCAGCATGGGCATCAACGTTGAAGGGGTGGTGTAAGTCATGGCTAAAGTAAGCAAACGCGCAGCCGCTATTGCTGCCAAGATCGACCGCAACAAGTTCTACCCTGTGGCCGAAGCTCTGGCCCTGGTGAAAGATACTGCCACTGCCAAGTTCGACGAATCCATCGATATCGCTGTTCAGCTGGGCATCGATCCTCGTAAGTCCGACCAACTGGTCCGTGGCTCCGTGGTTCTGCCTGCTGGTACCGGTAAAACCGTGCGTGTTGCCGTTTTCGCCCAAGGCGAAAAAGCCGACGCCGCTCGTGAAGCTGGTGCTGACATCGTTGGTCTGGACGACCTGGCTGAGCAAATCAAAGCCGGTCAAATGGACTTTGACGTTGTGATCGCTTCGCCTGACACCATGCGTGTTGTCGGTACCCTGGGTCAGGTTCTGGGTCCTCGCGGCCTGATGCCAAACCCCAAGGTTGGTACTGTGACTCCTGACGTTGCTACGGCTGTTAAGAACGCCAAGGCTGGTCAAGTTCAATACCGTACCGACAAGGCCGGTATCATTCACAGCACCATTGGTCGCGCTTCGTTCAACGTTGAACAGCTGCAGACCAACCTGGTTGCCCTGGTTGACGCCTTGAACAAGGCTCGTCCAGCCGCTGCCAAGGGTGTTTACCTGCGCAAGGTTGCCGTGTCCTCCACCATGGGTGGCGGTGCACGTGTTGAAATTGCATCTCTGACTGTTTAATCAACAGTTAGAAAAAAAGAACTTTGGGCTGTGATCCTGTTTACAGGGTCACTGCTGTCAAAGACCGTTGGAGCAGTTGGCTGACTTGTCATCTCACTGCTTAATCGGGGCAGAACGTCCCATCCAACGTAGACGGCGCCCGTGGAAGAATTCGTTATAGAACTCGTCCAGGTGCGCCGCATTCGGTTGATGTTGGGAAGCCTTCCCGACATCGTTTGAAGGAGTGTTCAACCGTGAGTCTCAATCGTGAAGAGAAAGCGGTAGTCATCGAAGAAGTCACTGCCGAACTGGCAAAGGCCCAATCGATCATTATCGCCGAGTACCGTGGTCTGGACGTCGCTTCTGCTACCGTATTGCGCAAAAAAGCGCGTGAGTCTGGCGTCTACCTGCGTGTGTTGAAAAACACCCTGGTTCGTCGTTCGTTGGCAGGTACCTCGTTTGACGGTATCTCCAGCCAGCTCGTGGGTCCTCTGATGTACGCCATCAGTGAAGATCCCGTTGCTGCGGCGAAAGTCGTTGCAGATTTTGCCAAGACCAATGACAAATTGGTCATCATGGGCGGTGCGCTGCCCAATAGCGTTCTGAATGCTGATGGTGTTAAGGCTCTGGCCACAATGCCCTCGCGCGAAGAATTGCTGGCGAAACTGCTGGGCACCATGCAAGCACCTATCGCTACTTTTGTGCGTACGCTTAACGAAGTTCCCACCAAGTTTGTTCGCGGCCTGGCGGCTGTGCGCGATCAGAAAGAAGCTGCGTAAGCAGTTTTCCTTCAGGAAACTTCGTCGTTGCGAACGACAACCAAACCTGGCATTTACCTAATATCTGGAGTTCTTAAAAATGGCTACTAAAGCTGAAATCCTTGACGCCATCGGCGCAATGTCCGTGCTCGAACTGTCCGAGCTGATCAAAGAAATGGAAGAAAAATTCGGTGTGTCGGCTGCTGCCGCCGCTGTTGCTGTTGCAGCTCCTGCTGCTGGTGGCGCTGCTGCTGCCGCTGAAGAGCAAACTGAATTCACCGTGTTCCTGGCTGACGTTGGCGCAAACAAAGTTAGCGTCATTAAAGTCGTGCGCGAAATCACCGGTCTGGGCCTGAAAGAAGCCAAAGACCTGGTTGACGGTGCTCCTAAGGCTGTTAAAGAAGGCTTGTCCAAAGCTGATGCTGAAGACGCTCAGAAGAAGCTGGAAGAAGCTGGCGCCAAGATCGAGCTCAAGTAAGAGTATCGATAGATGCCCGGGAATGCGTTTCAAGCCTTCCCGGGCTTTTGCGTTTCCAGAAAACCCATGATTTTTAATTAGTATTGTAGAAAGTCGGGTTTTTTAGAGTCGTAAACCAGGGCCGTGGTTGACGGTCCGTGTAACCCTTGAGTCGGAGTGCTCATGCCTTATTCGTACACCGAAAAAAAGCGCATACGCAAGAGCTTCGCCAAACGTGAAGACGTACAGCAGGTTCCTTACCTGTTGGCTACCCAGCTGCATTCTTTCAGAACCTTCTTGCAGAAGGACACGCTGCCTTCTCAGCGTAAGGTTGAAGGCTTGCAGGAAGCTTTCAGTTCCATATTTCCAATAGTAAGCCATAACCAAATGGCGCGGCTAGAGTTCGTGAGCTATACGCTCGGCGAGCCGGTGTTCGACGTCAAAGAGTGTCAACTTCGTGGTTTGACCTATGCTTCCCCCTTGCGGGCGAAGGTTCGTCTGGTCCTCATGGACCGCGAGGTGAGCAAGCCTACCGTCAAGGAAGTAAAAGAGCAAGAAGTCTACATGGGCGAAATGCCCCTGATGACTGATAACGGCTCTTTTGTGATCAACGGTACCGAACGAGTCATCGTTTCCCAGCTGCACCGTTCCCCCGGCGTGTTCTTTGAACACGATCGCGGTAAAACGCACAGCTCGGGCAAGTTGCTGTTCTCGGCTCGCGTGATTCCTTACCGTGGTTCCTGGCTGGACTTCGAGTTCGATCCCAAGGACATTCTGTTCTTCCGTATCGACCGTCGTCGCAAGATGCCTGTGACTATCTTGCTGAAGGCCATTGGCCTGACGCCAGAACAGATCCTGGCCCACTTCTTCGAGTTCGATCACATCGAACTGCATCAGGAAGGTGGCAAGCTGCAATTCGTTCCAGAACACTGGAAGGGCGAGGTTGCCCGTTTCGACATTACCGACCGTGATGGTCGCGTACTGGTTGAAAAGGACAAGCGTATCAATGCCAAGCATTTGCGCGACCTGCAAGCAGCCAAGATCGAATACATTTCCATCCCGGAAGATTTCCTTCTGGGTCGTGTGCTGGCCAAGAACATCATCAACGCCGAAACCGGCGAGGTGATTGCCAACGCCAACGACGAAATTACCGAATCCATTCTGGCCGAAATGCGCGCAGCCAATGTGCGTGATTTCGAGACCCTGTACGTCAACGAACTGGATCAGGGCGGCTTTATCTCCCTGACCCTGCGCACGGACGAAACAGCGGATTCCAATGCTGCCCGCATCGCGATCTATCGCATGATGCGTCCCGGCGAGCCACCAACCGAAGAAGCGGTTGAGGCTTTGTTCAACCGTCTGTTCTACAGCGAAGAGTCCTACGACTTGTCGCGCGTGGGTCGCATGAAGGTGAACAGCCGTCTGGGCCGTGGTGACAGCATTGAAGGTCCCATGACCCTGACCGACGAAGACATTCTGGACACCATTCAGGTGCTGGTGAATCTGCGTAACGGCCGCGGTCAGATCGATGATATCGATCACCTGGGTAACCGTCGTGTCCGTTGCGTGGGCGAATTGGCTGAAAACCAGTTCCGCGCCGGTCTGGTGCGTGTGGAACGTGCCGTCAAGGAACGTCTGGGCCAAGCCGAGACCGAAAACCTGATGCCGCACGATCTGATCAACTCCAAGCCCATCTCTGCGGCTGTCAAGGAGTTCTTCGGTTCCAGCCAGCTGTCGCAATTTATGGACCAAACCAACCCGCTGTCCGAGATCACGCACAAGCGTCGTGTTTCGGCACTGGGCCCTGGTGGTCTGACTCGTGAACGTGCGGGCTTTGAGGTGCGCGACGTGCACCCAACCCACTACGGTCGCGTGTGCCCAATTGAAACGCCTGAAGGTCCAAACATTGGTCTGATCAACTCCATGGCGCTGTACGCTCGTCTGAACGAGTACGGTTTCCTGGAAACGCCTTACCGCAAGATTGTTGACGGCAAGGTCAGTGAACAGATCGATTACCTGTCGGCTATTGAAGAAAGCAATTACGTCATCGCTCAGGCTAACGCCGAGTTGACCGAAGACGGTGCCTTTGCGGACGATCTGGTTGCCTGCCGTGAAGCTGGCGAAACCATGATGACTGCGCCAGAGAACATCCATTACATGGACGTTGCTCCTTCGCAGATCGTGTCTGTGGCTGCTTCGCTGATTCCGTTCCTGGAGCACGATGACGCCAACCGAGCACTGATGGGCGCCAACATGCAGCGTCAGGCAGTTCCGTGCCTGCGCCCTGAGAAGCCTTTGGTCGGTACCGGTATCGAACGTACTGTGGCTGTTGACTCGGGTACCACCGTACAGGCCCGTCGTGGCGGTGTGGTTGTAGACGTTGACGCACAGCGCGTGGTTATTCGCGTGCACGATGACGAGAACGTGGCTGGCGAGGTCGGTGTAGATATCTACAACATGACCAAGTACACCCGTTCCAACCAGAACACCAACATCAACCAGCGTCCTATCGTCAAACGTGGCGATATCGTGGCTCGTGGTGACGTGCTGGCTGACGGCGCATCGACTGACCTGGGCGAATTGGCTCTGGGTCAGAACATGCTGATCGCCTTCATGCCCTGGAACGGCTACAACTTCGAGGACTCGATTCTGATCTCCGAGAAGGTCGTGGCTGACGATCGCTACACGTCGGTTCACATCGAAGAGTTGACGGTTGTTGCCCGTGACACGAAGCTGGGACCTGAGGATATCACCCGCGATATCAGCAACCTGTCCGAAATTCAGCTGAACCGTCTGGACGATTCCGGCATTGTGTACATCGGCGCCGAAGTGCGTGCCGACGACGTGCTGGTCGGTAAAGTGACACCCAAGGGTGAAACCCAGCTGACGCCGGAAGAAAAGCTGCTGCGCGCCATTTTTGGTGAAAAAGCCTCTGACGTTAAAGACACCTCCCTGCGCGTGCCTTCGGGCATGGTCGGTACGGTGATCGACGTTCAAGTCTTTACCCGTGAAGGTATCGAGCGTGACAAGCGTGCTCAGTCCATCATTGATGATGAACTGCGTCGCTACCGTCAGGACCTGAACGACCAGCTGCAAATCGTTGAAGACGACGCCTTTGACCGTGCCTTGAAGTTCCTGGTCGGCAAAACCGTTAACGGTGGTCCACGCAAGCTGCCCAAGGGCACCGAGCTGACTGCTGATTACCTGAACGATCTGGATCGCTGGCAGTGGTTCGACATCCGTCTGGCAGACGAGCAACACGCACTGGTGCTGGAGCACACCAAGGAATCCTTGGAGCAAAAGCGTCACCAGTTCGACTTGGCTTTTGAAGAAAAGCGCAAGAAGCTCACTCAAGGCGACGAGCTGCCTCCTGGCGTGCTGAAGATGGTCAAGGTTTACCTGGCTGTGAAGCGTCGTCTGCAGCCTGGTGACAAGATGGCTGGCCGTCACGGTAACAAGGGTGTGGTTTCCCGCATCGTTCCCGTGGAAGACATGCCGCACATGGCTGACGGTACCCCTGTGGACATCGTTCTGAACCCGCTGGGCGTGCCTTCGCGTATGAACGTGGGTCAGGTTCTGGAAGTTCACCTGGGTTGGGCTGCCAAAGGTATTGGCCACCGCATCAACGACATGATGCAAGAAGAAAAGAACGTGCAGGTTTCCGAACTGCGCGCGTTCCTGGACAAGGTCTACAACACTGCCGGCAAGAAGACTCGCATCAACGAGTTGACTGACGACGAAGTGATGAACATGGCCACCAACTTGCAGAAAGGTCTGCCATTGGCTACGCCAGTGTTCGACGGTGCAACCGAGCAGGAAATCGACCAGATGTTGCGTCTGGCCTACCCTGACGATATCGCCGAGAAACTGCAGCTGGCACCACACCGCACGCAGGTTCGCCTGTTTGACGGTCGTACCGGCGAAGCCTTTGAGCGTATGGTCACCGTAGGCTACATGCACTACCTGAAGCTGCATCACCTGGTCGATGACAAGATGCACGCTCGTTCGACAGGTCCGTACTCCCTGGTTACTCAGCAGCCGCTGGGTGGTAAGGCGCAGTTCGGTGGTCAGCGTTTCGGGGAGATGGAAGTCTGGGCGCTGGAAGCGTATGGCGCCGCCTACACCCTGCAGGAAATGCTCACGGTTAAATCCGACGACATCGCCGGCCGTACCAAGGTCTACGAGAATATTGTCAAGGGTGACCACGTGATCGACGCCGGTATGCCGGAGTCCTTTAACGTTCTGGTCAAGGAAATCCGTTCCTTGTCCCTGGACATGGATTTGGAGCGTAAATAATGAAAGCGCTACTCGATCTCTTTAAACAAGTCACTCAGGACGAGCAGTTCGATGCCATCAAGATCGGCATCGCCTCGCCCGAGAAAATCCGGTCCTGGTCTTTCGGTGAAGTCCGCAAGCCAGAGACCATCAACTATCGCACGTTCAAACCCGAGCGCGATGGTCTGTTCTGCGCCAAGATTTTTGGTCCCATCAAGGACTACGAATGTCTGTGCGGCAAGTACAAGCGCCTGAAGCACCGTGGCGTCATCTGCGAGAAGTGTGGCGTTGAAGTCACCGTCTCCAAGGTGCGTCGCGAGCGCATGGGTCACATTGAACTGGCCTGCCCGGTTGCTCACATCTGGTTCCTGAAGAGCCTGCCATCCCGTCTGGGCATGGTGCTGGACATGACCCTGCGTGACATCGAGCGCGTGCTGTACTTTGAAGCATGGTGCGTAATCGAACCTGGCATGACCCCGCTCAAGCGCGGTCAGATCATGTCCGACGACGATTTCCTGGCCAAGACTGAAGAGTACGGTGACGACTTCCACGCCCTGATGGGCGCGGAAGCGGTGCGCGAACTGCTGCGTACGATCGACATCGATCGCGAAGTCGAGCGCCTGCGTGCCGAACTGAAAGCCACCGGCTCGGATGCCAAGATCAAGAAGATCTCCAAGCGTCTGAAAGTGCTGGAAGGCTTCCAGAAATCCGGCATCAAGCCAGACTGGATGATCATGGAAGTGCTGCCCGTGCTGCCACCGGACCTGCGTCCGCTGGTACCGCTGGACGGCGGCCGCTTTGCGACTTCCGATCTGAACGATCTGTACCGCCGCGTTATCAACCGTAATAACCGTTTGAAGCGTCTGCTGGAACTGAAGGCACCGGACATCATCTTGCGCAACGAAAAACGTATGCTGCAAGAGTCCGTGGACTCCTTGCTGGATAACGGTCGTCGCGGTAAGGCCATGACCGGCGCCAACAAGCGTCAACTGAAGTCCCTGGCCGACATGATCAAGGGCAAGAGCGGTCGTTTCCGTCAGAACCTGCTGGGCAAGCGCGTGGACTACTCCGGTCGTTCCGTGATTGTGGTGGGTCCTCAGTTGAAGCTGCACCAGTGCGGTCTGCCCAAGCTGATGGCGTTGGAGCTGTTCAAGCCTTTCATCTTCAACCGTCTGGAATTGATGGGTCTGGCTACGACCATCAAGGCAGCCAAGAAGTTGGTGGAAAGCCAGGAACCGGTGGTGTGGGACATCCTCGAAGAGGTGATCCGCGAGCATCCCGTGATGCTGAACCGTGCGCCTACGCTGCACCGTTTGGGTATTCAGGCTTTTGAACCGGTCCTGATTGAAGGTAAAGCGATTCAGCTGCACCCCCTGGTGTGTGCCGCCTTTAACGCTGACTTTGACGGTGACCAGATGGCCGTTCACGTGCCGCTGTCGCTGGAAGCCCAGCTGGAAGCGCGCACTTTGATGCTGGCCTCCAACAACGTGCTGTTCCCCGCCAACGGCGAACCATCCATCGTTCCTTCCCAGGATATCGTGTTGGGTCTGTACTATGCGACCCGCGAACTGGTAAACGGCAAGGGCGAAGGCTTGTTCATGGCCGACGTGGCTGAAGTTCAGCGCGCCTACGACAACAAGGAAGTCGAGCTGCAAACTCGTCTGACCGTCCGTATCGAAGAATTCGAGAAGGGCGAAGACGGTGAGTGGGTCAAGACCATCAAGCGTTACGAAACGACTGCTGGCCGTGCCTTGCTGTCCGAAATTTTGCCCAAGGGCATGCCTTTCACCGCACTGAACCGTGCGTTGAAGAAGAAAGAAATTTCGCGTCTGATCAACCAGTCCTTCCGTCGCTGCGGCCTGCGTGCCACCGTGATTTTTGCCGACAAGTTGATGCAGTCCGGTTTCCGTCTGGCAACTCGTGGTGGTATTTCCATCGCCATGAATGACATGGTTGTGCCTGTCGTCAAGGAAAGCATCCTGGCTCAGGCTAGCAACGAAGTTAAAGAAATTGACAAGCAGTACTCCTCGGGTCTGGTGACCGCTCAGGAACGCTACAACAACGTAGTGGATATCTGGGGCAAAGCCGGTGACCGCGTGGGTAAGGCCATGATGGAGCAACTGGCTTCCGAGCCAGTGACCAACCGTTTTGGTGAAGAAGTACGTCAAGAGTCCTTCAACTCCATCTACATGATGGCGGACTCCGGTGCTCGTGGTTCGGCTGCACAGATTCGTCAGCTGGCTGGTATGCGTGGTCTGATGGCCAAGCCTGATGGCTCCATTATTGAAACGCCTATTACCGCGAACTTCCGTGAAGGTCTGAACGTACTGCAGTACTTTATTTCGACTCACGGTGCTCGTAAGGGTCTGGCCGATACGGCGTTGAAGACGGCTAACTCCGGTTACCTGACTCGTCGTCTGGTCGACGTGACTCAAGATCTGGTCATTACCGAAGACGATTGCGGTACCAAGGGCGGCTACACCATGAAAGCCATCCTGGATGGTGGTGAGGTTATCGAGCCCCTGCGCGATCTGATTCTGGGCCGTGTGGCCTCGACTGACATCGTCAACCCTGACAATCAGGAACTGGTTATCCCCGCCGGCACCTTGCTGAACGAGGACCTGGTCGACCTGATCGACAATCTGGGTATTGATGAAGTCAAGATCCGCACTCCGCTGACTTGCGAAACCCGTCACGGCTTGTGCGCAAGCTGCTACGGTCGCGATCTGGGCCGCGGTATGCTGGTTAACCGTGGTGAAGCCATCGGTGTTATCGCTGCTCAGTCCATCGGTGAACCGGGTACCCAGCTGACCATGCGTACGTTCCACATTGGTGGTGCGGCTTCGCGTGCAGCGCTGGCAAGCTCGGTGGAAACCAAGACGGCTGGTACGGTCGGTTTTGAAATTGGTCTGCGTTATGTGACCAACGCCAAGGGCGAACGCGTTGCGATCTCCCGTTCCGGTGAAATCGTTATTTTTGACGACAACCGTCGTGAACGTGAACGCCACAAAGTGCCTTACGGTGCCACCATTACGGTGGGCGATGGTGAAGCCATCAAGGCTGGCCAGCGTCTGGCAAGCTGGGATCCGCTGACCCGTCCTATCGTGTCCGAGTACACCGGTACCGTTCGCTTCGAGAACATCGAAGAAGGCGTGACCGTGGCTCGTCAGGTGGACGAAGTGACCGGTCTGTCGACTCTGGTTGTGATCACTCCCAAGACACGTGGTGGCAAGATCACCATGCGTCCTCAGATCAAGCTGCTGAACGAGCAAGGTCAGGAGATCAAGATCGCTGGTACCGATCACATGGTCAATATCTCCTTCCCGGTGGGCGCGCTGATTACCGTTCGCGACGGTCAGCAAGTGTCCGTGGGTGAGATTCTGGCGCGTATTCCTCAGGAATCGCAAAAGACTCGAGACATTACCGGTGGTCTGCCACGTGTGGCCGAACTGTTCGAAGCTCGTTCGCCCAAGGACGCCGGCCTGCTGGCCGAAGTTACAGGTACGGTTTCCTTCGGTAAGGACACCAAGGGCAAACAGCGTCTGGTCATTACCGACCTGGACGGCGTCAGCCACGAGTTCCTGATTCCGAAGGAAAAACAGGTTCTGGCTCACGACGGTCAAGTGGTGAACAAGGGCGAGATGATTGTGGACGGCCCAGCCGATCCGCACGACATCCTGCGCTTGAAGGGTATCGAGAAGCTGGCCAACTACATTGTTAACGAAGTGCAGGACGTTTACCGTCTGCAGGGTGTGAAGATCAACGACAAGCACATTGAAGTGATTGTTCGTCAGATGCTGCGCCGCGTGAACATTGTGGATGCCGGTGATACCAACTTCATCACGGGTGAACAGGTTGAACGCTCCGAATTGCTGAACGAGAACGATCGCGTTCTGGCCGAGAACGGTATTCCAGCTACGTACGAAAACGTGCTGCTGGGTATTACCAAGGCCTCGCTGTCGACCGACTCCTTCATCTCGGCGGCTTCCTTCCAGGAAACCACCCGCGTGTTGACCGAAGCGGCCATCATGGGCAAAACCGACGATCTGCGTGGTCTGAAAGAAAACGTGATCGTGGGTCGTCTGATTCCTGCTGGTACCGGTATGGCCTTCCATTCCGCCCGCAAGGAAAAAGAAGCCTTTGAAGTGGCAGAGCGCAAAGCAGCCCGTGAACTGGAAAACCCGTTTGCATCGGCTCCTGAGCCTTCGGAAGATCCGGTCTTTGTGTCCGGTGCCTCCGAACCCGAGCAGCAACCTGCAGCCCCAGAGGGCGATCAGGAATAAGCAAGACTTAGTGGTTCCCCACCCTGCTTATCCAGGGTGGGCCGCTACCTTCAGGTAGTCGGTTAAAACCAGATAGTTCGAGTTAAAAAAAATCCCCACATGGCCAGGCCACGTGGGGATTTTTTATGGCCGTCTGGCGGCTACAAGCGGATGCGCTTAGCTACCCAGCTTGATTTCGCCAGTCATGATGCTCCAGTGACCTGGGAAGGAGCAGAAGAATGCGTAGTCTTCGCCTTCTTTCAGCTTGGAGACGTCAAAGGTTACGGAGGTGCTTTCGCCACCGCCAACCACGTCAGTGTGAGCGATCACGCGTTCGTCACCGGCTTTAACGTAGTTGTTGTCCAGACCGGCTTTCATGCCATCGGTAGCAACAGCGCTTTCATCGGCTTTCTTCGAGATAACGACGTTGTGGCCCATGGCTGCTTTAGGCAGCTTGCCAGTGTGTTTCAGGTTGATTGTGAATTCCTTGCATGTCTTGTCAACAACGATGCTCTTGGTGTTGAACTGCATGGAGTCATTGCCTTCGATGGTAACGTCGCAAGCAGCAAAAGCAGGCACGCTGGCCAATCCAAGAACGGCTGTGAAAGCGATTTTGGCAAACATTCTAGTAACTCCTTGAAAACTGACAAAAAAAGGAACGGGACACGGGGGGTGTTGTTCCGTTCTTACAGCATAGACTGTAGCGCACTCAAGGTGCTTAACAAAACAAAGACCCGGACTATTTTACCGGCTTATACCGCCGCGTCCGAGACCGTAAATGATTTGTTTTCCCATCGTTTGATGTGGCTCTAACAGCCTCACTCTATCACCTTCAGGTAGCTTGACGGCGGTGCAGATCAGGTTTCACTTTTCGGGATGTTTAGTTTGTGACCAAGTGTTGAGCCACGTTGAAGAGGGCGGCAGCGGCAATCAGGCACAACAGCAGGCCACAGAGTTGTTCAATACGTGGCAAGTGCTTTTGTATACGCTGCTGCCAAAGCGGGTGCCCGATCAGAACGGTGATGAACAAGTCCCAGAGCAGAACAATTAAAAACATCCACAGACCCAGCAAGATGTGCAGGCCGGTGCCAGCGCGGCTGCTGGCCAGTACGGAGGCCAGGCTGGCGTAAAACAAGGCGTTCTTGGGATTCAGCAGCCCAGAGAGCAGACCAAGCAGAGCGTGATGCCACCAGCCACCTGTAGAGGCTTCAGAGGCCTTGATCCTTTGCCCAGCAGTGTGGTGGGCTACCTGCAGGAACGTCACGCCCAAGTACAGTAAATACAGTCCTCCAGCGCCCTGTAGCAGCACAAAGAGAGGGCTGCCAGTGCTTATCCGGGCAAAGCCCGTTAGTGCCAGGCTGATGTACAGGCCATTGGCCAGGGCGACACCGGCACACGCTCCGCTTGCGACCCAGCGTCCATGGGCCAGGGTGCTGCGGGCGATCAGGAAAAAATCGGGGCCGGGGGAAAGCAGGGCCAGGAAATGGGTGCTGGCGATCAGCAAGAACAAGGACACGGCGGTACGTCCAGGAGCAAAACTGCAGTGTGACCAGAAGCGTGGGTGCCGTATTGAATAAAAGTGCGCGCGCTTTAACTGCGGTACTGGCCCGGAGTGACACCGGTGTAGTGCTTGAAGACACGCTGAAAATGACTTTGGTCGGCAAAGCCCAGGCGATAGGCAATATCAGCCAGCTCGTCACCTTGGCGAAGGGCGTTTCGGGCAAGATTGATACGTTGATTCAATTGCCAGCGCTGTGGAGTCAGGCCGGTATGGCGACGAAAGGCGCGAATCAGCTGGTAGCGGCTAAAACCGGTTTCCTGGGCCAGTTCGTGCAGGGGGATAGTGGCTAATTGGCCTTCAACCCAGCGATCCAGGGTTTTCTGCAAGATGGGGCTAGGTGGGGGAGCGGGTGCCAAAGGCTGGGATTGGGTTGAGCCGTGATGCAGCAAAAAGTCGATCAGGGCTGCTTCTTTGCTCAGTAGAGGAGCGGCTGAAAACAAGAGCGAGTTCAAGTCACAGTAGGCTGCATAAAGCAGCGGCTCGTGACTAACGCGGATGGGCTCCTGGGCTTGAAGTCTGAACTCTGTACTTTCCTGCCAAAGCTGCTCCAGCCACCCTGCATCCAGATGCAGCATCTGATAGCTCCAGGACTGATCTGGCAAAGGATTGCAGGCATGGCTGCGGTGCGCAGGGACAAAGACCAGAGAGCCTGGTGCAAGCTGGACCGGGCCGCCGGGTGCGCCCGTAAAGACGCTGCCACCGCCATCAACGGCGCCAATCGAGTAGGTGGGGTGGCTGTGTTCCTGATAGCAGATCCGGCTGTTGCAGGCACGTCGGCTTTCTACATAGGGCAGGGCGGCATCGCGCCAGAATTCAGTCTTCATCGGAGATAGTAATCGTGGCCAGGGAGACGATAAAGGTACAGCCTTGCTCACGCGTGCTGTCCAGGACAATATCCCCGCCGTGTTTGTTGATCACGGTTTTCACAAAGGCCAAACCTAGTCCGCTACCCGAAGGTGCACCTTCGGTATTTTCGTGGGCTCGATGATAAGGCTCAAAAATCGTCGCCTGATTTTCTGCCGGAATTCCCCAGCCCTGATCTTTGACGAATACCTGAACGCTGTTGTTGCCCAGCACAAGGTCTATATCAATCTGGTTGCCATCCGGTCCGTACTTGATGGCGTTTTGAATCAGGTTGGTAAAGGCGCGGCGCAGCATGGGCGCATTGCCGTTCACCCAGACCAGCTCCGAGTCGTTCAAGTTCAGGCTGATAGAGCGCTTGCTGGCGCTGGCCCAAGCGTCATCCAGACAGTCTGCCAGCAGATCAAACAGGTTCAGCGGGCTCAGTACCATTTCCATGGCTTCGGCCCGTGCCAGACTGATGAAGTTGTCCACCAGTTCCAGCGTTTGTTCGGCATAGCCTTCCATCTTGTGCAGAAACTGATCTGGCGGCAGCTTGCTGTCATCCTGACGTTGCAAGCTCGTTAGGGCCAGGATGGAGTTCTGGGGCGCCCGCATATCATGCGAAATGAAGCGCAAAGTCTCTTCACGCTTGGTCTGAGCCTGGCGCAATAGATTGATGGATTTATGCAGCTGGGTCAGACGATGAGGCAGGTTACGTGTACTTAAGCCCGATAGGCGCTCGTTCAGAGCAGTTCTGACATCCGGGTATTCCAGCTGCAACTTGTTCAGTTCTTCGGTCACCTGATTCAGGGCAGCCTCCTGACTGCGCCAGTGCCATAGCGGGTAGGCCAACAGAACAGTAATCAGGCTGGCCAGTGGCGGAATCCACAGATTGAAGCCATGCATGGCGATCCAGTTCACCAGCAGGATTGCAAAGACCAGCCCGATCAGGCTGAGCAAGGTGGCGCGTGGCGACAGATAGATCAGAACCTGACATGCCAGCAGGACTGGCAGGCAGCTGGCCAGCGCAATGAACCAGGCCGGTGGGGTGCGCACCCAATGATTGCTGCGTACGGCTTGCAAGGTATTGGCCAGGATCTCAACGCCCGACATGCTGCTCATGCCGGCTTTGGACAAAGGGGTAGGAAAGGTATCGCCCAGTCCACTGCCCCAGGCTCCTACCAGCACATACTTGTTCTTGAAGAAAGAGGGCGGAATATCGCCGTTCAGGACATTGAAGTAAGGCAAGGTCCGAAAGTGACCGCTGCGGCCCAGAAAGGGAATGTGGGGAATGTCTTTCTGACTGGAGTCCAGGGCTTGCAGGGCCAGATCCACATCTCCGCCTGTCATCAACATGGCAATCGTGAAATGCGGCAGCACACGGCCCAAGGGGGTCGTCTGCTGCAGGGCGACACGGCGCACTACTCCATCTGAATCAGGTTCGATATTGATGTAGCCTGACGCTTTGGTTGCCTGGCTGAGCACGGGAATGGCGGTATGCACGGCCTGCCGCTGAGTGTCATAGATCATTGGCAGCACAACGCGTCCGTGATGATGTATGGCCTCGGATAGAGCCAGGTCATCATCGGGGTAAGCCGGGTTGGGCTCCTGAAAAACCAGATCGATGCCGACAGCACGAGCCTGTTCAAGACGGCCTAGCAATTGGGCATGGTTGATACGTCGCCAGGGCCAAAAGCCCAGGTTGGCAATGCTGTAGTCGTCGATCGCGACAATGACAATATCCGGGGGCGCAGCCTGTGGAAGAGCGGCCGCCATGGTGAAGTCGTAAATCAGGTTGTTCAGCTTGCCCAGCGCGAAGTCGTCACGCAGGGAGCTGAACAATAAGGTCAGCAGCATCAGCAAGCCCGAAACCAGATGCCACTCTTTCCGAATCCGGTCAGAGAGTAGCTTGTTGTTTCTGGGGGCTGGGCTGCTCATGCCGTACGCCGTTTAGCTACTCGAACTGAGAGAGCAGGATTGGATCGCCAAAATTGCTGACCACGGCTTGGCCATCCGAGCTGGTCAGGCTGGCTGCGCCTTCAAAGCTTTCGATTGTGTCCGGGCCCATCAGACCATGGCGGTCAATGGCACGAACAGTAACGTAGTACGTGCCGGGACGCGAGGCACCGAACTGAATATCCGTATCTGTCGTAATGTTACGCGACAGCAGCTTGGCACCTTGCGGGTCGGTAGAGGTCTGGACCAGATAGGCCTGGGCACCGGGCACGGCCTGAATCGTGCTGTTCCATTGGCCACCGCGACGCTCGGGCGTGGAGATCTGCGGAGCGGGCAACAAAGGCTCCAGCGCCATGATATTGCCATCTGTGCCTACAGCGGCCCCTTGATTCTGCTTCAGGGCGGTGGGGGTGCTGCGTTGCTGGGTTCCCAATTCTGCGCGGCCTTCCAGCACTTCGCTGTGAGCCATGCCTTGTTGAGTACGCACACGCAATTCGGTGCCACGTACACCGGTAATGCTGACAGGGGTGCGGACTTCAAAGCGACCTACGCCGGTTTTTTCCGGGGAAACGCGTGATTCCACGTCGCCATCGTCCAGAGCGATGATCGAGTCGGTCAGGCCGGTGCCTTCAAAGGCACGCATGCGAGCCACGCTCAAGGATGCCTGTGCGGGTACGCTCAGTTGACTGCCGTCTTGCAGCTCCAGCGTCAGGTAGCCATTGCTGCCTGTGCGGATCAGGTCGCCTTCTTGCAAATGAGTCGTTCCTGCACCCAGTGCTTGACCGTTCACAAGAATTTGGCCGGTCTGGTGAGTGATACGGGCGGGGGCGGGCACCTCCGGAATCATGCGAAATGGGATGTGCAGTTCTTTGCCGATAGGCAGACGGTAGGGATCGGCCACCGCGTTCAGTCGCTGAATTTCGGACCAGTTGCGGTCCTGGCGGGTGTAGGTCTGGGAGATGCCCAGCAAGGTGTCACCGGCCAGCACTTTATAGACAAAATTTTCGCCGCGGGCGCCAGAAGGTTGGGCTGACACGACGCCACCCCAAATCAGGCCGCAAACGAGAGGCGCGGCGATACGCAAAGTAATCATAGAAATCAGCTAGGGTCGGTCAAAAGTTCAAGGCGATAGCCCAGGGCGTAAGACGCCGTCAGGCGTACCCCGTTTTCGGGTCGCAACTGGAGTTTACGGCGTATGTTGGACAGGTGAGTGTCCAGCGTACGGGAGGTAGCCGGAATTTCCCGGTTCCAGACCGCGGAGCTTAAAACATCACGCGAGAACAGGCGGCCGGGGTTGCGAAACAGCAAAAGGGCCAATTCAAATTCTTTGGGCGCCAGAGTAACGGTTTCACCGTTCAGCACAATATGGCCTTGTTCAGGAAAGATATCGTAGCCTGCAAACGAAAAGCGGCTGTCCTGAGTGGCCGAGGTGCTCAGATCCAGACGGCGCACAGCGGCATTGACGCGCGCAACCAGCTCTCCCTTGCGTACGGGCTTATTAATATAGTCGTCGGCTCCGGCCTGTAAACCCGTGACCAGATCCTCTTCCTGGGTACGGCTGGTCAGGAATATGACGGGCAGGGCATGGCCCAGTGTGGTGCGAACCCAACGCAACACATCCAGGCCGCTGACGTCCGGCAGTTCCCAGTCCAGTAGCAATAAACCGAAATTATGTGGCTTGGCCAGAGCGGCCAGCAGGTCCTTTCCTTGATGAAAGGAGCGACATTCATAGCCAGCCTCGGTCAGGATCCGGGCAATCAGTTCAGCCTGGACGAGGTCGTCTTCCAGGGAAGCGATGATCATGGGTATTGTCCTTGTCGCAGAAGTGCAATAGCCCTGCAGTATAACGATATGTAGATAGCGAGTGACCAAGTGCTTCCATGCGTGTGCCGTGACAACGGGAAACTGCCGGATTGGTGTCCAAATCGTTGACCTATAAGGGTTTACTGTGGTAAATTTTAGAGCTTACTTTAAGGATCCTTTGCCGGTACACCTTGCAGTAATTTGATGGCAGCCCTGAATTTAGGGGCTGCGGGCACTTTTTTAGTGCTTGAAATCAAGCCCAAGCCATGTGCAAGACCGCTCTTTTTCGTGTTTTATGGGGAGTGGTATTGCGCAATGCCGCTTCCGGTCCAGGGTTTCAATACCCGCCAACTGGACGGCGTTTTTCAAAACATATACGTCAACCAGTACGTAAAGTACGTTATAGGATACGTAAAGGTCATGCCAACCATTAGCCAGCTCGTGCGTAAACCGCGCGAAGTCAGCCGCGTTAGCAGCAAGAGCCCTGCGCTCGAGAACTGCCCACAACGCCGCGGTGTTTGCACCCGTGTATACACCACGACCCCCAAGAAGCCTAACTCCGCTCTGCGTAAAGTCGCCAAAGTGCGTCTGACCAACGGCTTCGAAGTCATTTCTTACATCGGTGGTGAAGGCCACAACCTGCAAGAGCACTCGGTCGTTCTCGTCCGTGGTGGTCGTGTTAAAGACTTGCCAGGTGTGCGTTACCACATTGTTCGCGGTGCTCTTGACCTGCAAGGCGTCAAGGATCGTAAACAAGCCCGCTCCAAGTACGGCGCCAAGCGTCCCAAGTAATCCATGTATCCATCGATCAGTTCACTGATCTGGATCCGTGCAACCGTGGCCTGAGTGCCATGGTAGGTAAGTGGTCATTTGTCATGAATGACCGAGACCGCGAAAAGCGGTTCAACTGAATAGTCACAAGGAAATTAAAATGCCTCGCCGTCGCGAAGTACCCAAACGTGAAATCCTACCTGACCCAAAATTTGGCAGCGTTGAGCTGGCCAAATTCATGAACGTGGTCATGCTGTCCGGCAAGAAAGCTGTTGCCGAACGTATTGTTTATGGCGCGCTGGAACAAATTGCGCAGAAAACCGGCAAAGATCCGCTCGAAGTGTTTAATGCTGCCATCAATAATGTAAAACCTGTTGTTGAAGTCAAGAGCCGCCGTGTTGGTGGTGCTAACTACCAGGTTCCTGTCGAAGTGCGCCCTGTCCGTCGTCTGGCTCTGGCCATGCGCTGGATGCGCGAAGCCGCTAAAAAGCGCGGTGAAAAGTCGATGGACTTGCGCCTGGCCGGCGAATTGTCCGATGCGGCCGAAGGCCGTGGCGGTGCAATGAAAAAGCGTGAAGACACGCACAAGATGGCCGATGCTAACAAAGCATTCAGCCATTTCCGTTGGTAATCTGAGGACATATAACCATGGCCCGCAAAACCCCCATTCAGCGCTACCGCAATATCGGTATCTCGGCTCACATCGACGCCGGGAAAACGACCACTACCGAGCGCATCCTGTTCTACACCGGTGTGAACCACAAGCTGGGCGAAACCCACGAAGGTTCGGCCACCATGGACTGGATGGAGCAAGAGCAAGAGCGCGGGATCACCATTACCTCGGCTGCTACCACTGCTTTCTGGCGTGGTATGGCGGGCAATTACCCAGAACACCGTATCAACATCATTGATACCCCCGGTCACGTTGACTTCACTATTGAAGTTGAGCGTTCCATGCGCGTGCTGGACGGCGCTTGCATGGTTTACTGCGCGGTGGGTGGTGTTCAGCCTCAGTCGGAAACCGTATGGCGTCAAGCCAACAAGTATGGCGTGCCTCGTCTGGCCTTCATCAACAAGATGGACCGTACTGGCGCTAACTTCTTCAAGGTTTACGACCAGCTCAAGCTGCGTCTGAAAGCCCACCCCGTGCCTGTCGTTATCCCGATCGGCGCTGAAGAAGAGTTCCAAGGCGTGGTTGACCTGATCAAGATGAAAGCAATCATCTGGGATCAAGCCAGCAACGGCGTGAAGTTTGAATACACCGACATTCCTGCCGAGCTGCAAGCTTCGGCCGAAGAATGGCGCGAAAAAATGGTCGAGTCGGCTGCTGAAGCCAGCGAAGACCTGATGAACAAGTACCTGGAAAACGGTGATCTCTCCGAAGAGGACATCAACCTGGGTCTGCGTACACGTACCATTGCCTGCGAAATTCAGCCAATGCTGTGCGGTACTGCGTTCAAGAACAAGGGTGTACAGCGCATGCTGGACGCCGTGATCGACTACCTGCCATCGCCTGTGGATATTCCACCTGTCGAAGGTACGGACGATGACGGTGAAGTCATTCATCGTAAAGCCAACGACGAAGAGCCTATGTCTGCTCTGGCGTTCAAGCTGATGACTGACCCCTTTGTTGGTCAATTGACTTTCGTACGCGTTTACTCGGGCGTTCTGCGTTCGGGCGACACGGTCTACAACCCTATCAAGGGCAAGAAAGAGCGTATCGGCCGTATCTTGCAGATGCACGCAAACAACCGTGCCGAGCTGAAAGAACTGGTTGCTGGTGACATCGCTTCCGTGGTGGGTCTGAAAGACGTGACCACAGGTGAAACCCTGTGTGACGCCGGTCAGCACATCATTCTGGAACGCATGGAGTTCCCAGAGCCCGTGATTTCGCAGGCTGTGGAACCAAAAACCAAGTCCGACCAGGAAAAAATGGGCGTGGCCTTGTCCCGTCTGGCTCAGGAAGATCCTTCTTTCCGCGTCAGCAGCGACGAAGAATCCGGCCAGACCATTATTTCCGGTATGGGCGAGCTGCACCTGGAAGTTCTGGTAGACCGCATGCGCCGTGAATTCGGCGTGGAAGCCAACGTGGGTAAACCACAAGTGGCTTACCGCGAAACCATCCGCAAGACTTGCGACGAAATCGAAGGTAAATTCGTCAAACAGTCCGGTGGTCGTGGTCAGTACGGTCACGTTGTCCTCAAGCTGGAGCCCCTGGAAGCAGGCGGTGGCTTTGAGTTCGTTGACGCCATCAAGGGCGGTGTGGTTCCTCGCGAATTCATTCCTGCCGTTGAAAAAGGTATCCGCGAAACCCTGTCCGCAGGTGTGGTCGCTGGCTACCCAGTGGTTGACGTCAAGGCTACGCTGTTCTTCGGTTCGTACCACGATGTGGACTCGAACGAAAACGCCTTCCGTATGGCCGCTTCGATGGCCTTCAAGGATGGTATGCGCAAGGCTGCCCCAGTTCTGCTGGAGCCGACCATGGCTGTAGAAGTTGAAACCCCTGAGGAATACGCCGGTACAGTGATGGGTGACTTGTCCTCCCGTCGCGGTATGGTTCAGGGTATGGACGATATGGTTGGTGGTGGTAAGGTCATCAAGGCCGAGGTTCCTCTGGCCGAGATGTTCGGTTACTCGACCAGCCTGCGTTCGCAAACACAAGGTCGCGCTACGTACACGATGGAATTCAAGCAATATGCTGAAGCTCCAAAGAACGTGGCTGACGAAGTGATCAGCGCTCGCGGTAAGTAATAGCAATATCAGCCCGCCCTATGGCGGGCTGCTCAACAATTTTTTTGTTTTCCTGTAAAACATAATTGGGATAAATCATGGCAAAAGGTAAGTTTGAACGGACTAAACCGCACGTCAACGTCGGTACTATCGGTCACGTTGACCACGGTAAAACCACTCTGACCGCTGCAATCTGCACGGTTCTGTCCAAGGCATACGGCGGCGAAGCACGCGATTACTCGCAGATCGACAACGCCCCTGAAGAAAAAGCACGTGGTATCACCATCAGCACCTCGCACGTTGAGTACGAGACGCCTAACCGTCACTACGCACACGTTGACTGCCCCGGCCACGCTGACTACGTCAAGAACATGATTACCGGTGCTGCCCAGATGGACGGCGCTATTTTGGTTTGCTCGGCCGCTGACGGCCCAATGCCCCAGACTCGCGAGCACATCCTGCTGAGCCGTCAGGTTGGCGTTCCTTACATCATCGTGTTCCTGAACAAGGCCGACATGGTTGATGACGAAGAGCTGATCGAACTGGTTGAAATGGAAGTTCGCGAACTGTTGTCCAAGTACGACTTCCCTGGCGACGACACCCCGATCATCAAGGGTTCGGCCAAACTGGCTCTGGAAGGCGACGAAGGCCCACTGGGCAGCCAAGCCGTTCTGGCTCTGGCCGAAGCGCTGGACAGCTACATTCCTACGCCTGAGCGTGCCGTTGACGGTACCTTCCTGATGCCTGTTGAAGACGTGTTCTCGATCTCCGGCCGTGGTACGGTTGTGACCGGTCGTATTGAGCGCGGCATCATCAAAGTCGGCGAAGAAATCGAAATCGTGGGTATCAAAGACACGGTCAAGACCATTTGTACCGGCGTTGAAATGTTCCGCAAACTGCTGGACCAGGGCGAAGCTGGCGATAACGTCGGTCTGCTGCTGCGTGGTACCAAGCGTGAAGACGTGGAACGTGGTCAGGTTCTGGCCAAACCCGGTTCGATCAAGCCACACACGGACTTCGACGCCGAGGTGTACATTCTGTCCAAAGAAGAAGGTGGTCGTCACACTCCTTTCTTCAAGGGCTACCGTCCTCAGTTCTACTTCCGTACGACTGACGTGACCGGCACCATCGAGCTGCCAGAAGACAAGGAAATGGTTCTGCCAGGCGACAACATTTCGATGAAAGTGTCCCTGATCGCTCCTATCGCCATGGAAGAAGGTCTGCGCTTCGCTATTCGCGAAGGCGGCCGTACCGTTGGCGCTGGCGTGGTTGCAAAAATCATCAAGTAATAAGCCTTGATCGCGGTGTGAAGGTGCAGACCTTCCCGCCGCGTCTTTGCTACCCCCAAAAGGGGTGCTTTTTAGTCAGCGTTTCTTCGAGTCATCGATAAACCTGGTCACAAAGCCCCCACTTATATCGTTCTTTAGGATTACCCATGAAAAACCAGAAAATCCGCATCCGTCTGAAGGCTTACGATTACAAGTTGATCGATCAGTCTGCTGCTGAGATCGTAGAAACCGCCAAGCGCACTGGCGCTGTTGTTCGTGGTCCAGTACCACTGCCAACACGTATCCGTCGCTACGACATTCTGCGTTCGCCGCACGTCAACAAGACATCGCGCGATCAGTTTGAAATGCGTACCCACCAGCGCTTGATGGACATTGTCGATCCTACCGACAAGACCGTCGACGCTCTGATGCGTCTGGATTTGCCAGCCGGTGTTGACGTCGAAATCGCTCTGCAGTAATTCTGCCTAGCTGTTCGAGTTACATCGAAAGAAACGCCATGCAACTGCATGGCGTTTTTTTTCGTCTGCACGTTTCCTTCGGACGCTGCAGGAGCAATGGCGACTGCCCGTTTATCCTGAACAGAACAAGAGCTTTGCTCTCAGGTGCTTCATGGCTAGTTCATCATGGTGTTGTGATTGGGAAAAAGCGGGTTTTGGTCTATTTTTTACGACCGGACACACTTTGCCAGGGCTACAAATGCGACGATGGGCAGGGTTGAAGGAGGACAAGAATGATAAATCGGAGACGACAGCCGTTCCTGGCCCTGTGGTATTTCCTGGCGCTCTGGCTATGTCTGTGGGGAAGCAGTGCATCAGCGCAAGCGTGTGGGGACGACAAACCCATACGGCTGGCGGACCTGAGCTGGGAGAGCGCAGCATTTAGCACCGAGCTGTATCAGCAGATTCTGGAGAAGGCCTACGGTTGCAAGACCGAACGGGTTCCAGGCTCCTCGGCGGCTTTGGAAAGTGCGCTGGCGCAAAATGATATTCAAGTAATTGGCGAGATCTGGTCGGGACGTACCGAGATCATTGAAAAAGCCATTGAAGCCGGCCAGGTGCAGGTACTTGGTAATACCCTGAAGGGTGGGGCAGAACAGGGCTGGTATGTGCCGGACTATGTCGTCGACGGCGACCCGGACAAGGGAATCAAGCCCACTGCACCCGATCTACAGAAAGTTGAGGATTTAGGGCGCTGCGCCACTGTTTTTAGTGACCCGGAACAGCCCAATAAAGGCCGCTTCTATAACTGCCCCTCTGGCTGGGTATGTGAAACCTTCAATAGTCGCCTGTTCGATCTCTATGGTCTGGGCGAACACTATCAAAACTTTCGACCCGGTACGGGTGCGGCTCTGGATGCGGCAATCAGCGCCGCCTATGACAGGCGTGAACCCATCCTGTTCTATTACTGGCAGCCTGCGGGTCTGATGGCCAAGTATTCCTTCAAGAAGTTAGCTAGCGCGCCTTTCAATGAAAGCTGTTGGGAAGCCGCTGTGTCGGGTAAGGGCAAGATCTGTCCAACGGACTTTATCCTGGCGCATATAGGCGTGGCGGCTTCTACTCCTTTCGTAGAGTCCCACCCCGAGCTGGTGACCTTGTTTGAAAAGATCCAGCTAGAGCCCGAACAGATGAACAAGATCATTTTGGGCATGACAGAGGGTGGGCAGAACGCCAGCACGCAGGTACAGAAGTTCCTGAAAGAGAATGCAGAGCAATGGCGTCAGTGGATGCCAATGGCCCAGGCAGATCGCTTGCAGGCAGCTTTGGAACCTCAGGCAATACAGCCGGTCGCCGCAGCGCAGTCCCGCTTCTTCCCGGAGTGGTCAGCTGCAGACTGGGTTAACCGTCAGTTGTTGGTGGCCGTGCAGGATTGGGGCACAGGTTTTCGCCAGATCAGCGCCTGGATTCTGACGCATGCCATTTTGCCGGTGGAGCGTGTCTTGCAGCAGGTGCCTGCCTGGGCGATTCTGGCTTTAACCGGTTTGCTGGCGTGGTGGGGACAACGGCGCTTTTTGCCTGTTCTGCTCTATGTAGCTGGCCTGTACTTGATAGGCGCTATGGGCCTGTGGGACAAGCTGATGCAAACCTTCACCTTGGTACTGGTGGCCACGGTCTTTTCTGTGCTGATCGGCGTCCCGGTTGGCATTCTTAGTGCTCGTAGCCGCCTGCTTAGAAAAGTGCTGACGCCCGTACTGGATGTGATGCAAACCATGCCCAGTTTTGTGTATCTGATCCCGGTACTGATGCTGTTCGGTCTGGGTAAGGTTCCCGCCGTTTTGGCCACTGTTGTCTATGCCGTCCCTCCCTTGATTCGCCTGACCAGCCTGGGCTTGCGAAAGGTGGACAAACATGTGATGGAAGCAGCCCAGGCGTACGGGGTTACACGCTGGCAAATGCTGACCAAGGTCACCTTGCCCCTGGCGCGGCCCAGCATCATGGCCGGTATTAATCAAACCACCATGATGGCCTTGTCCATGGTGGTGGTCGCTTCCATGATTGGAGCCCAGGGTTTGGGTGAAGACGTGCTGGCTGGTATTCAGACACTGGATATAGGGCGTGGTTTGCAGGCAGGGGGGGCGATTGTGATCCTGGCCATTGTTATTGACCGAATCTCTCAATCCTTTGGTCGTTCTCAGCGTCACCGTCGTAAGGTCAGGAGGCAAGCATGAATACCATTCCTACCCCCTCGGGTGAGCAGGCCTGCAAAATAGAACTGCGAGACGTTTATAAGGTCTTTGGGAGCCGGGCGACCGAAGCCGTAGAGCTGTTAAAGCAGGGGGCCGACAAGCAGGCCGTGCAAAAGCAGACGGATTGCATCGTAGGCCTGGCGGGGGTCGATGCCTGCTTTCCCGCGCAGCAGATATCCTGCGTCATGGGTTTATCCGGTTCGGGCAAATCCACGCTGGTGCGTCACATCAACCGTTTGATTGACCCCAGTGCCGGGCAGGTGTTGGTGGATGGGCAGGACATATTGCAGCTGGACATGGCCAGCTTGCGACAATTTCGTCGCTATGGAATCAGCATGGTCTTTCAGGCCTTTGGCTTGCTGCCCCATTTGACGGTGGTGGAGAACGTCGCCTTCGGTCTGGAGGTCCGAGGAGACAAGCGTTCACAGGCCAGAGAGCAGGCTCGGCAATGGCTGGAGCGCGTGGGTCTGCATGATTATGCCGATAACTATCCGGACGAATTGTCAGGCGGGATGCAGCAACGAGTAGGACTTGCCCGAGCCTTGGCCGTTGATGCAGACATTCTTTTGATGGACGAAGCCTTCTCGGCCCTGGATCCCTTGATTCGCTACGAGATGCAGGATGAGCTTTTACACCTGCAAAGCAGCCTGAACAAAACCATCATCTTTATTACTCACGATATTGATGAGGCATTACGGTTGGGCCAGCATATTGTGGTGCTACGTGAGGGCAGGGTGGAACAAAGCGGTACTCCGGCTCAAATTCGTGATGAACCGGTGAACGAATACGTGGCTCGTTTTGTCAATAAGGCACACCAATAGAAAATGCGCGGCAGATCAATTTTTCTGATTCAGACTGTGTAGCCAAGCACCCCGAATTCAAAAAAACTGTTGTCAATCAAGCAGTTTAGGGCGGATTTTTGCAGTAAATCTTGCTTGGCTTTACAGCTGCGTGCTATATTTACTAGCTTAGCCAAAAAGTTTTGGCTATGGTCGTCGCGCAAATTATTGCGTGTACTCTCAGTTAGCCCTGACCAATCGTAGTCAGGAATGGAGAAAACGATGTCGAACTCGACACCTACGCCTGCCGCGTGGCGGCTGGGCCTTGTTGGGCGTAAAGTTGGCATGACCCGTGTGTTTACAGAGGAAGGCGAGTCCATCCCTGTGACCGTGCTGGACGTGTCCAACAACCGCATCACCCAGGTCAAGACGCCCGCAGTTGACGGTTACGCTGCTGTACAGGTTGCCTTTGGCACCCGTCGTGCAACACGCGTTACCAAGCCCCAGGCAGGGCACTATGCAAAAGCTGGCGTTGAAGCTGGCAGCATCCTGAAAGAATTCCGCCTCGACCCCGCTGCTATCGCCGAGCTTTCCGCCGGTTCCGTAGTTGCTGTGGAAAGCATTTTCGAAGCGGGTCAGAAGGTTGACGTTACGGGCACCACGATTGGTAAAGGCTTTGCCGGTACCATCAAACGCCACAATTTTGGCGGCCAGCGTAACAGCCACGGTAACTCGCGCTCGCACCGCGTACCCGGTTCCATTGGTCAAGCCCAGGATCCAGGCCGTGTGTTCAAAGGTAAAAAAATGTCGGGCCATATGGGTGACGTTACCCGTACGGTTCAGAATCTTGACGTGATCCGCGTCGACGCCGAGCGTGGCTTGTTGCTGGTCCGGGGCGCTGTCCCAGGTCACAAGAATGCCAATATCGTTGTGCGCCCTGCTGTGAAAGGAGCCTAATCCATGGAACTGAAGCTCCTGAACGAACAAGGCCAAGCTGCATCCACATTGCAGGCCAACGAAACCGTTTTCGGTCGTGAATTCAACGAAGCACTGGTTCACCAGATCGTTGTTGCATACCAAGCCAATGCTCGCAGCGGTAACAGCAAGCAATTGACTCGTGCCGAAGTCAACCACAGCACCAAGAAGCCATGGCGCCAGAAAGGCACCGGCCGCGCTCGTGCTGGTATGACATCCTCGCCCGTGTGGCGTGGAGGCGGTCGTGCATTCCCCAACACCGGTGAAGAAAACTACGCACACAAGGTCAACAAGAAGATGTACCGCGCCGGTATCAGCGCGATTCTGTCTCAGTTGGTCCGTGACGAGCGTCTGTTGGTTGTTGATTCCTTCACTCTGGAAGCACCCAAGACCCGTCTGGCAGCCAACAAGCTGAAAGACCTGGGCCTGGAATCCGTGCTGATCATCACCGACGCGCTGGACGAGAACGTGTACCTGGCTACGCGTAACCTGCCTCACGTTGCTGTGGTTGAACCACGCTACGCCGACCCGCTGTCCCTGATCCACTACAAAAAAGTGTTGGTCACCAAAGCGGCTGTCGCTCAGTTTGAGGAGATGTTGGGATGAACGCCGAACGTCTATTGCAAGTAATTCTGGCTCCTGTCGTGACTGAAAAAGCCACGTACGTTGCCGAAAAAAATCAGCAAATCGCTTTCCGCGTCGCTCCTGATGCTACCAAGCCTGAAATCAAAGCTGCTATTGAACTGCTGTTCAAAGTAGAAGTTGAGTCGGTGCAGGTGCTCAATCAGAAGGGCAAGGAAAAGCGCTTTGGCCGTTTCATGGGTCGCCGCCGCAGTGTGCGCAAGGCATATGTCTCGCTCAAGCCCGGTCAGGAACTCGACTTTTCTGAGGTGAACTAATATGGCATTGGTAAAAGTAAAACCAACGTCGCCAGGTCGCCGTGGCATGATCAAAGTGGTTCACCCTGAACTGCACAAAGGCGCTCCTTACGCGGCTTTGCTGGAAAAGAAATCCAGCAGTGCTGGCCGTAACAACAACGGCCACATCACGGTTCGTCACCGTGGCGGCGGTCACAAGCAGCATTACCGTATTGTCGACTTCCGTCGCAACAAGGACGGTATTCCTGCGAAAGTAGAACGTCTGGAATACGACCCTAACCGCAGCGCTCACATCGCATTGGTGTGCTACGCAGACGGCGAGCGTCGTTACATCATCGCCCCTCGTGGTCTGGAAGTGGGTGCAACGGTTGTGTCTGGCGCGGAAGCTCCTATCCGTTCCGGCAACACTTTGCCTATCCGCAACATTCCTGTGGGTCAAACCATTCACTGCATCGAGATGCTGCCTGGTAAGGGTGCTCAAATCGCTCGTTCCGCTGGTGGTTCCGCTGTGTTGCTGGCTCGTGAAGGCACGTACGCTCAAGTGCGTCTGCGTTCCGGTGAAGTTCGCCGCATTCACATCGACTGCCGCGCCACGATTGGCGAAGTCAGCAACCACGATCACAGCCTGCGTCAAATCGGTAAAGCCGGTGCTGTTCGCTGGCGTGGTATTCGTCCTACCGTTCGCGGTGTGGCGATGAACCCAGTCGATCACCCGCACGGTGGTGGTGAAGGTCGTACGGGTGAAGGCCGTGAGCCAGTCAGCCCATGGGGTACTCCTGCCAAGGGCTACCGCACCCGTCGTAACAAGCGCACAGACAACATGATTGTTTCGCGCCGTAAGCGCAAGTAAGGGGCGAACACTATGTCACGTTCGATCAAAAAAGGCCCATTCGTTGATGCTCACCTGATCAAAAAGGTTGACGCAGCCGTTGTGGGTAACGACAAGCGACCAATCAAAACCTGGTCGCGCCGCTCTACCATCCTGCCCGAGTTCATTGGGCTGACGATTGCCGTTCACAATGGCCGTCAACACATTCCCGTTTACATCAACGAGAACATGGTTGGCCACAAGCTCGGCGAGTTCGCTTTGACCCGTACTTTCAAGGGTCACGCTGCGGACAAAAAGGCCCGGAGATAAGTGATGGAAACTACAGCAATTATTCGTGGAGTCCATATTTCGGCGCAAAAAGCACGTCTGGTTGCGGACATGGTCCGCGGCAAGTCCGTCGCTCACGCTCTGAATACGCTGACTTTCACTCCCAAGAAAGCCGCTGGCATCATCAAGAAAGCTCTGGAATCGGCTATTGCCAACGCTGAGCACAATGACGGCGCCGACATCGACGAACTGAAAGTCACCTCCATTTACGTGGACAAGGCTCAGTCGTTGAAGCGTTTTTCTGCACGAGCCAAAGGCCGCGGTAACCGTATTGAGAAGCAGACTTGCCACATTGTGGTCAAAGTCGGCGCTTAAGGAGTCACAATGGGACAGAAAATCCACCCAATTGGGTTCCGCCTGGCTGTTAACCGTAACTGGAGCTCGCGTTGGTACGCTGACGGTGCTGAGTTCGGTACGATGTTGGCTGACGACATCCGTGTGCGCGAATACCTGAAACGCAAGCTGAAAAGTGCGTCCGTTGGCCGTGTGGTCATCGAGCGTCCTGCCAAGAATGCTCGCATCACTATTTACTCGGCTCGTCCTGGTGTAGTGATCGGCAAGCGCGGCGAGGATATCGAAAGCCTGAAGGCTGACCTGCAGCGCCTGTTGGGCGTGCCAGTGCACGTTAACATCGAAGAAATTCGCAAACCTGAAACCGACGCTCAACTGATCGCCGACTCCATTGCTCAGCAATTGGAAAAGCGCATCATGTTCCGTCGTGCGATGAAGCGTTCCATGCAAAACGCCATGCGTCTGGGTGCCCAAGGCATCAAGATCATGAGCTCGGGTCGCTTGAACGGCATCGAAATCGCTCGTACCGAATGGTACCGCGAAGGCCGTGTGCCTCTGCACACCCTGCGCGCTAACATCGATTACGGTACTTCCGAAGCGCACACGACGTACGGGATCATCGGTATCAAGGTCTGGGTCTACAAGGGCGACATGCTGCCTAACGGCGAAATGCCTGTTGACACCGTAGCCCCTGAAGAGCGCCGCCCACGTCGTCCACGTGGTGACCGCCCTGAAAACCGCCGTCCAGGTGGTCGTGGCCGCGGTCCTCGTAAAGACGCTGCTCCTGCTGCGTCCGAAGGAGAATAAAACATGCTGCAACCTTCTCGCAGAAAGTATCGCAAAGAGCACAAAGGCCGTAACACCGGTCTGGCTACTCGCGGTGCGCAAGTTTCGTTTGGCGAATTTGGTCTGAAAGCCACTGACCGTGGCCGTCTGACTGCTCGCCAGATCGAAGCAGCACGTCGTGCAATTAACCGTCACATCAAACGTGGTGGCCGCATCTGGATCCGCATCTTCCCCGATAAGCCAATTTCGCAGAAACCTGCCGAAGTTCGTATGGGTAACGGTAAGGGTAATCCAGAGTTCTGGGTCGCTGAGATTCAACCAGGCAAGGTCCTGTACGAAATGGAAGGTGTTAGCGAAGAGCTGGCACGCGAAGCATTCCGTCTGGCCGCTGCCAAGCTGCCTATCTCGACGACGTTCGTAACGCGTCAGATCGGTGCTTAAGGAGACGTCATGAAAGCCAGCGAACTCCGTACTAAAGATGCCGCCGAGCTCCAAAAAGAGCTCGAGAGCCTGTTGAAAGCACAATTTAACCTGCGCATGCAGCGTGCTACTCAACAGCTTTCCAACACCAGCCAATTGGGCAAAGTACGTCGCGACATCGCTCGCGTCCGTACCGTCATGGCTGAGACCGCAGGAAAGTAAGATGAGCGAAACTCAAACTACCGCAAAACGTCAACGTACCCTGATCGGTCAAGTTGTCAGCAACAAGATGGACAAAACTGTCGTCGTTCTGGTTGAACGCCGCGTTAAACATCCCTTGTATGGCAAGATCATCGTCCGCTCCAATAAATACAAAGCGCACGACGAGACCAACCAGTACAACGAAGGCGATACCGTTGAGATTACCGAAGGCCGTCCTATCAGTCGCAGCAAGTCCTGGACTGTTGTGCGTCTGATCGAAGCAGCCCGCGTGATCTAAACGCTTGCTCAGATGTCCAGGCTTCGGCCTGGCTCTGGTAGGTCAAAAACCCCGATCTGTTTACAGATTGGGGTTTTTTTATGCTTGTCCACTTTGCTGTTGCTCATAGACAGGAGCAATGTTCGTATTTCGTCTTGTTGCCCGTCATGCCGCTTGAACCGGCAACTGAACTGAATGATCAAGCTTGGGGCTTAGCGGCTTGTATGCGTAAGCCGGAAGCCTTCACAAAAAAGCGGGAACAGCTTGTTCTATTCTGTGCGGTGGCAACTATGGGGCGAGGGCTATATCGTGCCAGCTACCCTGCATACGTACTCGGGGTAGGACGACAATCTGGGGGTCAGAGTTGTAGCAGCTTGCTGACTTATGGACGCGCGTCTTGCTTGCGCCATTGTGCCGGGCTGACACCCACACTACGCCTGAACGCGGCGCTGAATGCGGCCGCAGAGCTATAACCGATACGCTCGGCAATCTGCTCCATGGTCAAACCTTGTTCCAGCTGACGCTTGGCCAGTTGCATGCGTAGCTGCAACAGCACCTGGGCCGGTGCCATGCCGCATAGCAAGGTAAAGCGGCGGTGAAAGGCAGCGCGTGACATGTTCAAGTAGGCGGCCATATCGTCCACCGACCAGGCTTTGGCGGGTTCACGCAGCAGCTGCTCGATCAGGCCACCAAAGGCAGGGTCACTTGCCAGATGAATCAAGCCGGCGGGCAGGGCACCTTCGGCAGGTGTCTGTCCGATTTGCTGGCGCAAGGTATAGAACAACAACAGCTCCACCAGCTTTTCCAGCAGGCTGGAGTTGGCTTGCGGCTGGCGTTGCATTTCGGCCTGGATCAAGTCCAGCAAAGGGCGTCCTGAATCTGCATCTGTCTGAGAACCATCAATCAACAAAACATCAGGCACGGTTGCCAGCAGCAATTCGCTCAAACCACGGCCCAGATCCAGAAAACCACAGAGCAAGCCCGTACTGTGTGGCACTTGTGGCTCCAGGCTCTGCATGGTTTGTCGCCGCATGGCCGCATTCCAGTCTGGCGGCGTGGGCGAGGAGCTTAAGCGATGGGGCACATCCCGCAAGAAGAACACCGCATCACCCGCCTGCAAGGCCAAGGCGTCCTGATGCTGAATATGCAGCCAGCACGGCCCATGCAAGACCACATGAAAGCCTGCGCGTTGGTGCCCGTGCAGGCTGCTTTCCCATTGATTGCAGTATTGCCCCAAGTGAAACAGGCTGGCAGAGATCTCCAGCCCGGACAAGAGCAGTTCCTCCACAGGGTGTCCTGTGTCTTTGGAGTCGACAGCGCAATGGCTGTCAGGAAAGGCAGAGTCGCTCATGCAGAAAATATGCTTATTTCTTTTCGTGGATATTTTTAATATGAATACCGCTATGTTCGCACATGGAGATAAGGCGCCAGTCAATCGACAATGAAACCTTCTCGGATTAACTAAGGAATTGTCGCCATCATGACTCGCTTAACTTTGCATACTGTGGACTCCGCACCAGAGGCGGTCAAACCAGCCCTTGAGAAAGCTGTGCGTGGTAGCGGCTTTTTGTCCAATTTGCTGGCTATTTTGGCTAATGCTCCCGTTGCCCTGCAAGCCTATCAGGATATGTCTGCCTTGAACGCCACCGCCAGCCTGTCGCTGGTCGAGCGTGAAGTCGTGCAACTGGTTGCCGGTACCACTCACGGTTGCCGCTTCTGCGTGGCCGGTCACACCGCCATTGCGACCAATAAAGCCAAGCTGGACCCGGAAATTCTGGCCGCTTTGCGTGCGCGTGGCTTTGATCAGATCAACGACGAGCGCCTGCAGGCTCTGGCTCTGTTCAGTCGCGCCGTGATTGATACCCGTGGTCAGGTGTCGGATCAGGCTCTGGCCGATTTCCGTGCTGCCGGTTACGGCGACCAGCAGGCTCTGGAAGTGATTACCGGTATTGGCTTGGCGACGATCTGCAACTTTGCCAATAATCTGGCTCGTACGCCGCTCAATAGCCAGCTGGAGGCCTACGCATGGGAAACGCCTTAAAGCGCGCTGAGCAGCCTGTGCTGGCCTCAGAGCGCCCTGTTTTGTCACCTGGCTTGGCCCAGTGGCTGGAAGAGCATGCTTTGTCGCTGGATAGCGATGCATCTCAGGCGCAGGCCTTGTTGCCTCGCCTGGCGCAAGACGGTTTGTTGAGCCTGGGCCTGAAAGCGGATTTTTCCGACTTCGGTGATGCTGTTCAATCCATCGTGGAAGTGGCCGAGCATTCGCTGACGGCAGGTTTTGTCCTGTGGAGCCAGCGTACCTTTATTGAATACCTGCGTGATGTTCAGGACCCCGCCATGCGTGAGCGCTATCTACCCGGTTTGCTGGATGGCAGTGTTGCGGGTGCGACGGGTCTGTCCAATGCCATCAAGTTTCTGGGTGGCATTGAAGAGCTGCAAGTGCGTGCCCGGCCTGAACAAGGGCAATGGCAGTTTGAGGGCCGCTTGCCCTGGATTACCAATCTGCGTCCCGGCAACTGCCTGGTTGCCGTTGTGGCCGCCATGCCTGAAGAGCAAGCCGGTATTTGGGTGGCAGAACTGGGCGACCAAGGGCTGGAGCGTTCGGCAGATCTGGATCTGGTCGGACTGCGCGGCAGCAATACCGCCGCCTTGAAGTTCAATGCCGTGCGTCTGGGACAAGAGCGTTTGCTGCATCCCGATGCCGGTCACTTTGTGCGCTCGGTACGACCCCGGTTCATGGCGCTGCAATGCGGCATGACCATGGGCTTGGCACGTCGCTCCTTGAAGCAAGTGCTGGATGCGCCACGTTGCCAATGGGTACAGGAGCAGCCCGCCCGCCGCTTGCTGGATCGTGTGCAGGAATTGTCGGATGTGCTGGTTGATGCCGTACGTAAACCCGGCTCGGCCACGCCGCCTGACCTGTTCAAAGTCCGTATCCAGCTAAGTGGTCTGGCGTCGCAAGCCGTGGCCTTGGAAAGCTCTGCGATTGGTGGGGCTACCTATATGCAGGGCAAGCATCCGCAACTGCTGCGCCGTTATCGCGAAGCTATGTTGGTGCCTCTGATTTCACCCACGGTGGCGCAACTGAAAGCCGAACTTGGGCAGGATGCAGTATGAGTTCCGGCGCCCCCTCGCATACCGATTCTGAAGGGGCCGGGCTCTTGTCCGCTCGGGGTATCAGTCTGGCCTACGGTGGCCAGACTATCTTGCAGAACCTGGACTTGAACGTGCACGCGGGCGAGATCGTGGCGCTGCTGGGCCCCAGCGGAGTGGGTAAATCCTCTTTATTGCGGGTACTGGCCGGTTTGCAAACGCCCACTCAAGGCGAGGTGTCCTTTCTGGGGCAGCCCATACGTGGGGTTCATCCCGCTTTGGCCATGGCGTTTCAAGAAGCCATTCTCTTGCCGTGGCTGAATGTGCAGGCCAATACCGGTTTTGGTCTGGGCTTTGCACGCCAACCTTCCGTATCCGCTGCAGAGCGTCGCCTGCGAGTTGAACAGGCGCTGCGTCAGGTTGGCTTATATGAAAGCCGTCATCAGCGTCCTGGTGCCTTGTCGGGCGGTATGGCACAGCGTGTTGCCATTGCGCGTTGTCTGGCTCGACGCCCACAAGTCTTGTTGATGGACGAACCTTTTGGCGCCCTGGATGAAGTAACTCGTCGCCAGATGCAGGAGCTGATTCTGTCGATACGCGACCAGACTGGCTGCGCCATTGTGCTGGTCACTCACGATATTGATGAGGCCCTTTTGCTGGCGGACCGAGTTCTGCTGTTAGGTGGCCGTCCTGCCGGTTTGCAGCGTGAATGGAGCTGCCCGGCACACCCCCGATCTCATCTGGATAACTGGCTTCAGGCCATACGCCTGGAAATTGTGGCCAGCCTGGAGCAAAGCCTCTCCCAGGCGGTTCACGCTGCTGTTTTGTAAGGTGCATTTCATGATTGAATCTCCTACGTCCCGTACCCGTCGCGACTTGCTGAAACTGGCGTCTTTGCTGACCGTTGCGGGTGCTGCGCCCTTGCTGGCCCAAGGGACTGCCCGTGCACAAAGTGAGTCAAATGCGCCTTTGCGTATCGGCTATTTGCCGATTACCGATGCCACCGCCATGTTGGTAGCGCATCACAATGGATATTTTGAAGAAGCGGGTATTGCGGTTGAAAAGCCCGTGATGGTGCGCAGTTGGGCTCAGTTGATCGAGGCTTTCATCTCCGGTCAGGTCAATCTGGTGCACTTGCTCTCGCCCATGACGGTGTGGGCGCGCTACGGCAGCAAAGTCCCTGCAAAAGTGGTGGCATGGAATCACATGAGTGGCTCTGCTATCACGGTGGCGCAGAACATCAGCTCGGCCGAGCAATTGGGCGGGCAGACGGTGGCGATTCCTTTCTGGTATTCGATTCACAACGTGGTGCTGCAGCATGTGCTCAAAGCACATGGCCTGACGCCTGTCGTGAAAAACGCCGGTGCGCTGGCACCCAATGAGGTCAATCTGGTGGTGATGGCGCCTGCTGATATGCCGCCGGCCTTGGCCTCGGGGCGAATTGCCGGTTTTACGGTGGCCGAACCTTTCAATGCCTTAGCCGAAACTCAGGGCATGGGCCGCATCTTGCGCTTTACTGGCGACGTCTGGCGCGATCACGCCTGTTGCGTGGCCTTCATGCACGAGCAGGATTTGCAGACTCGCCCCCAATGGTCGCAAGCCGTGGTGGATGGTCTGGTCAAGGCACAGATCTGGATACGCAGTCACCGCGCCGAGGCGGCCCAGATCCTGTCGCGTGAAGGCGGGAACCGCTATACCCCGCACACTCAAGAAAACCTGTTGAAAGTGCTGTCCCCGGACCCGGCGGATCGTGCGCAATACGTGAAGTCTGGCGTGATTCGTCATCCGGACTGGGACGACCAGCGTATCGATTTTCAACCTTATCCTTTCCCCAGCTACACCGAGTCCTTGGTGCAAATGCTGCAAGGGACCTTGATTCAGGGCGAGCGTGGTTTCCTGGAAGGGCTGTCTCCTGAACACGTAGCCAGCGATCTGGTGGATGACCGCTTTGTCCGTGCCGCGTTGGAAAAGCAGGGGGGCCTGGCGCAGTTTGGCTTGTCCGAGCAATACACCCGCAACGAGAGCATTGTTGTATGAGTTTGAGTGCGTCTGCTTCTTCTCCGTCATTGGCGCAGTCTGATCCGCGATCGGCTGCGTCTTTGCGACGCCCCAAAATGAATGCCTGGATTGCCAGCACCCTGTGGGGCTTGGGCGGTTTGTTGGCGGGAGTCGTGCTGTGGTACTTGGCCACAGCCTGGTCCAGCAGCCCTTTGATGCAGCAATTCGGACCAGCAGCTGCCTTTCATAGCCTGCTGGAGATACTGGGCTGGTCCGAGACCTGGATGCACGTAGGTGCCAGCTTGCAACGTATTTTTGTAGGGCTGGCGATCTCATTGGGTGTCGGCGTGCCCGCCGGTTTGCTGCTGGGCTTGTCAGCGCGAGCTCACGCCGCATTGACTCCCTTGTTCCAGTTCCTGCGCATGATCTCGCCCCTGTCCTGGATGCCTATTGCCGTCATGGCCTTTGGCATTGGGGATGCACCGATTTATTTTCTGTTGGGTGTGGCCGGTGTCTGGCCTGTCTTGCTGAATACAGCCTCGGGCGTACGGCATCTGAATCCGCGCTGGCTGATGCTGGGTCGCAGTCTGGCGGCCACCAAGCTGGAAACGCTGTTGTACTTGATTCTGCCCGGCATTGTAGGCTCGGTGCTGACGGGTAGCCGACTGGCAATCGGCGTCTTGTGGATTGTGCTGGTACCTTGCGAAATGCTGGGTGTGTCGGCCGGTTTGGGTTACCTGATTCTGGATACGCGCGACCGTATGGCGTATTCCGAACTGATGGCCGTAATTGTCTTGATTGGTCTGATTGGCTATCTGCTGGATAGTGCGTTGCGAGCCATGTTTGCGGCTTTTGGACAGCGCTAAATACTCAGCCCTTGGGCCGGCAGGTGAAGAGCTTTGACTGTTTTGTATTCCCAGGAAAGACAAGTGACAGAGCATGCTCAGGCTATCTGCCGCTGCCAGTTCCGTTCTTGTAGGCGCTGGCAGTTTTACCTGGTGCTTAGTGGCTTTTCAGAAGCTGCAGAAAGATAAAAAAGGCCCTCAACATTTGAGATGTTGAGGGCCTTTTTAGATTCAGTTTGAAGCGGTATTCAAGGATGCTAATCCCGCACTGACTGGAGCCTTAGTTGGTATGTATAGAAAAGTGATCTTGAGACGAGACTCTAGCTAGGCCTTGATCACTGCCTTCATGCAGCGACCAGGGTATTGTCCGCATCCTGCGTAATTGCTGTACGTGGACTGAGCTGGTCGATTAGCTCGCCATACCAGGACAAGGTACTGCCCAAGGTAGCTACCTGACCGATCACCAGAATGCAGGGGCTGGCAAACTGATGCTGCTGCGCATCCTGGGCAATGTTTTGCAGCGTGGACAGCAAGGTGCGCTGTTCAGGGCGCGAGCCATTTTCAATCAAGGCGCAGGGCGTAGTGGCACTACGGCCACGCTGCACCAGCTCATGGCTAAAGCCCAGGATTTGCTGCAAACCCATGTACACAGCTACCGTCTGGCTGGTATCCAGTAGCGGGTTCCAATCCTCGATACCGTGACCGCTTTTACGATGTGCCGTCACGAATTGCACGGACTGCGCGTGGTCACGATGGGTCAGAGGAATACCGCTATAAGCCGCACATGCGATGGCAGCCGTGATGCCGGGTACCACTTCAAATGCGATGCCATGCTCGGCCAGATATTCCAGTTCTTCACCGCCACGGCCAAAAATAAAGCCATCACCGCCTTTCAGGCGCACCACGGTTTGACCTGCTCGGGCGTGTTCAATCATCAACTGATGAATGCGGTTTTGGGTCTGGTGATGATCTTCGCCCAACTGCTTGCCTACAAAAATACGGTGGGCATCGCGACGAGCCAACTCCATCACCTGATCGGATACAAGACGATCGTACAGAATCACATCAGCACGATTCAGTGCACGCAGGGCATGCAGGGTCAGCAGACCTGGATCGCCTGGACCGGCGCCCACCAGAATCACGCGGCCTTGTGTGGCGCGGGGTGACTCAGGCTGTTGCAGCGCGCTCTCCAGGCTCAAGCGGGCTTGCTCGGCTTGCTGACTGCGCAGGGCGGCACCTACCGGGCCATCCAGCAGCCAGTCGTAGAAACGGCGGCGCGCACCCAGCTCGGGGCGGGCGCGCCGAATGGCGCTGCGGTATTCCTGCGCCAGACGGCTGATCGCACCCAGGCTGTGGTCCAACATGGTTTCCAATTGCTCCCGTACTCGCCGTGCCAACATGGGGGCCGACCCTGCAGAGGAAATGGCAATAATCAGCGGTGAACGATCCACAATGGCAGGCACCTGAAAACTGGACAATTCGGGGTCGTCCACCACATTGACCAGAATGCGGGCTTCTTGTGCGTCCTGGGCAATGACCTGGTTCACGTCACGCTTGTCAGTGGCGGCAATAATCAGCCAGGCCCCTTGCAGATGCTGGGCCTGATAGCGCTCCCGAATCAGGGTGATGCGCCCTTGATTCGCCAGCTCTTCCAGACTGTCCACCACATAGGGGGCGACCAGCGTGACCTGGGCACCGGCGGCCAGGACCAGACGCACTTTGCGCTCGGCGATTTCTCCACCGCCGATCACCAATACCGCGCGCTGCTTCAAGTTGGCGAATAAAGGAAAGAGGTTCATGTCAGGCTGGCTGTAAAACTAAAGGAATCAAGCGGCTTGTAGGCTCGGCAACCACGCCAGCGCGAACCAGAAAATCGCCAAAGTGCTCGCCTTCCAGACGCTCGGCAGCGAAGCGGCCAAACAGCTCATCCAGAATGCTCAGAATTTCAGGTTCGGCAATATTTTGGCGATAGATTACGTTCAGGCGTTCGCCGCTGAAGTTCGCACCCAAACGCAAGTCATAACGGCCCAGAGCACGGCCAACCAGGGCAATTTCACCCAGGTAAGGACGGGCGCAGCCGTTGGGGCAGCCGGAGATACGCAGCACAATGCGCTCGTCGCGCAGCTGGTACTTGTCCAGCAAGGCTTCCAGCTTGGGCAGCAGGATGGGGGCGTAGCGTTCGCTCTCGGCCATGGCCAAACCGCAGGTCGGCAAAGAGACACAGGCAATCGTGCTGCTGCGTATGCCGCTTTGCGTTTGGTACACATCCAGCTTGTGATCTGCGACCAGCTTGTCGATCTTGGCCTTATCTTCTTCAGGCACATCGGCAATGATCAGGTTCTGGTTGCAGGTCAGGCGGAACTGCCCTTGGTGGATCTTCGCGATCTCACGCATACCCGTCAGCCAGGGGCCGACTTCGGTATCCATGATGCGGCCCGAATCGATACGCAGGCTCAGGTGCCAGCGGCCATTGCTGCCTTGGGTCCAGCCGAAGCGGTCGCCATTGTGGTCAAAATGGTAGGGGCGTGACGGCTCCAGCGTTTGACCACTGCGGTTTTGCACTTCTTCCAGGAACCAGTCGGCGCCCAGCTTATCCACGGTGTATTTCAGACGGGCATGACGGCGCTCGTCGCGGTTGCCGTGGTCACGTTGTGTGGTGATAACGGCCTCGCAAACGGCCAGTAATTGCTCGGGGCGTACAAAGCCGATCACGCTGCCCAGCCGTGGATAGGTGGTGTCGTCGCCATGTGTGGCACCCATGCCACCACCAATGGCGACGTTAAAGCCCAGCAACTGGTTGTTTTCAATAATCGCGATCAGGCCGATGTCCTGCGCAAATACGTCCACATCATTCAAGGGAGGCACGGCAATGCCGATCTTGAATTTGCGGGGCAGGTAAGTCTTGCCGTAAATCGGTTCAAAGTCTTCGCCGTCAATGGCGTCTTCGACTTTTTTGCCGTCCAGCCAGATCTCGGCATAGGCGCGGGTTTTGGGCAGGAAGGTTTCGGAAATCTTGTCAGCCCACTCTTGAACCAGACCGTGCTGCTCGGACAGCAAGGGATTAGTGGCGCTGACCACCTGACGGTTCACGTCACCACAAGTAGCCAATGTCGTGGACATGGCCTTGTTGATGGCTTGCAGTGTGGGCTTTAAAAAGGGCTTGCGCACGCCGTGCCATTGAAAGGTCTGACGGGTGGTGATGCGCAGGCCAAACTGGGCCCAGTCACAGGCGATCTGGTCAAAGGCCAACCACTGGGCGGGCGTAACCACGCCGCCGGGCAAGCGGGCGCGAATCATGAAGCTGAACGCCGGTTCCAGCTTTTGCTTGCGACGCTCTTCACGCTGGTCGCGGTCGTCTTGCTGATAGCTGCCGTGAAATTTCAGCAGCTTGTTGTCGTCTTCGCTGATGGCGCCCGTGATTGGGTCTGCCAGACCCTCGGTAATGCCACCGCGCAGATAGCGGCTATCAATTTTTACTTGCTCGATAGCGGCGATTTTCTTTTCTGTCATGTCCTTGCTTCTCAGTAAACGTCGCGGGCGTAGCGGCCCTGCGCCGAGAGTTCTTCCAACCAGCTGCGAGCCTGGTCTGCGTCCAATCCACCTTCCTGGCGGGCAATTTCCTGCAGGGTCTGGTGTACGTCCTTGGCCATCTGGTTGGCATCACCGCACACATAAATGTGGGCGCCGCCCTGAATCCAGGCATAGACCTCGGCTGCTTTTTCCAGCAAGCGGTGCTGGACGTAAATCTTGTTTTCCTGATCGCGCGAGAAGGCCAGATCCAGGTGTTGCAACTGGCCGTCCTGCAAGGCGCGTTGCCATTCGGTCTGGTAGAGGAAATCGGAGTGAAAGTGCGGGTTGCCAAAGAACAGCCAGTTGCGACCTTCGCCACCCTGAACGCTGCGCTCCTGCACAAAGGCGCGGAAAGGGGCAACGCCGGTGCCGGGACCAATCATGATCACGTCACGGCTGGTATCTTCAGGCAGGCGGAAGCGTGTATTGGGGTCGATAAAGACCGGCACGGTATCGCCTTCGTTCAGGCGGGCCAGATAGTCGGAAGCCACGCCCCAACGATCCTGCTCGTTGAATTGGTAATGCACATTGGCCACGGTCAGATGTACTTCTTCGTCCACCTCGGACTGGCTGGAGGCGATGGAGTACATGCGGGGTGCCAGGGGGCGCAAGGCTTGCACCAGCTCGGCAGCGCTCCAGGTGGCCGGGAAGCGTTCCAATACGTCCAGCACTTGATGGGTTTTCAGCAGCTCTTGCAAAGTGCTCAAACCTTCTGGGCCTACGGCTGTCTGTAGCACGGCATCGCTATTGCGCTTGGCCAGTTCCACCAGGAAAGGTTTGGTCAGTTGCGTCAGCTCGCGGTAGTGGCTAAGCCATTCTTGCAGCGTGTGCGACTTGTCCTGAATGGTGACGGTCTCTTGCGGGTCCAGCTTCAACGTCTGGATAACCGCTTCGACCAGTTTGGCGTTTTGTGTAGGCCAGACACCCAGGGCATCACCGGGTTGGTACTTCAGGCCACTGCCTTCCAGCGACAACTCGTAGTGATAGATGTTGCGGGTGCTGTCGCGGCCCGTAATGCTTTGGCTTTGCAGCACGGTGGCCTGGAATGGATTGTCTCGGGTGAAGCTGCTGCGGGTCTGGGTTTCCAGCACCGTAACGTTGCTGGATTGGGCGGCAGGAACGGCCGCAGCGGCGTGGGCCTGGTGATCCGTTTCCAGAAACCCAAAGGCTTTGTCCTGCCAGGGGGCGGCGACCGTATCAATATCCAGATCAGCCAGCCCTGCGTCCAGAATGCGTTCCGCACCCAGCGCCAGCAGACGTTGATCAATCTTTTCCGCGATCCCACAGAACAGGGGATAGCTGGAATCACCCAGACCCAGCACACCGAATTTCAGCTCGGGCAGCTTGGGAGCACGGGCGCCGGACAGGAACTCGAAAAACGCGATCGAATCGTCTGGCGGGTCGCCTTCACCCTGGGTGCTGATAATGACGTACAGCAGACGCTCTTCTTTCAGCTCGCGCGTGGGGTAACGGTCGGCGCGCAGCAGGCGCACGGGGATGCCGGCGGCTTCGCAGCGTTGGGCAAAGGCTTCGGCGACGCGTTGGGCATTGCCTGTCTGGCTGCCAAACACAATAGTGGCAGGTCGTTGGGCGGGCGCAGCGGCGGCGGGCACCAACGACAGTTCAGGAGAAACAGGCGCTTGAGCGGGAAGGCCGGTGTGGCGCACTTGCGCGACACCCGCGAGATAGCCGGACAGCCAGTTCAGGGACAGCGGATCGAGCTCGTCGGTAATTTGAGCAATCGCCGTGCGATTGGACTCCGAGAGGCGGGACAGGGCGTGCATTCTGACACTCGCTTATATAAATAGTTTGTCCCATTCTAAAGAGCGGTATCAGGGCTACGAACGATCCGATTCTTATTTGTTTATGAATACTCCGGTTAATGAAAAAGGGGCATAAGCCCCTTTCATCTTGGTCTAAGCGCGTGCGAAATACGTGTTATGGACGCAGTTCCCGACGCAGGATTTTGCCCACATTGGTGCGGGGCAGATCGTCGCGGAATTCGACAATACGTGGGGCCTTGTAGCCGGTCAGCTCCTTGCGGCAAAAGGCAATCACGTCTTTTTCCGTCAGCTCGGGATTACGGCTGATGACATAGAGCTTGACGATTTCGCCTGCTTTTTCATCCGGTACACCGACGGCGGCGGCCTCGACAATATCCGGGTGCTGGGCGGCGACCGCTTCCACCTCATTGGGGTAGACGTTAAAGCCCGAGACCAGAATCATGTCTTTTTTGCGATCCAGCAGGAAGACATAACCTTGCTCGTCCATATAGCCAATATCGCCCGTGCGTAAAAAGCCGTCGCGATCAAAGACCTTGGCGGTTTCATCGGGACGTTGCCAGTAGCCGGGAGTAACTTGCGGCCCACGAATGCATAGCTCGCCCGTTTCGCCCAACGGCAGGTCGTTCTGGTTTTCGTCGCGTATGCGTATGTCGGTAGAAGGAACGGGCAGCCCGATTGAGCCGGTGAACTCTTTTTTATCCAGCGGATTGATCGTGGCTGCTGGTGAAGTTTCAGTCAGTCCATAAGCCTGGGCCAGGGGTTTGCCGGTCGCTTCCAGCCAGCGCTTGGCGACCACTTCCTGCACTGCCATACCGCCACCCAATGTAAAGCGCAGCGAGGAGAAATCCAGCTTGCGGAACTCGGCATTGTTCAGCATGGCATTAAAGAGCGTGTTCACCCCCGTAATGGCAGTAAAACGCAGCTTGGACATGTCCTTGATCATGGAGGGAATGTCGCGCGCGTTAATGATCAAGAGGTTCTCCGCACCCAGACGCAGAAACACCAGCAGGTTCGCGGTGAAAGCGAAGATATGGTAAAGCGGCAGGGCAGTAACAACGCAGTCGATCTGGCCTTCTTTCAAATAGGGGCGAATCCAGGACAGGGCCTGGCTCAGGTTTGAAACCAGATTGCCATGGGTCAGGATGGCTCCTTTTGCAACGCCCGTCGTGCCCCCGGTGTATTGCAGGCAGGCAATATCATCGTGGGTCAGCTTGACCGGGGCCGGTGCCCGGCCTCGGCCCTGTGCCAGTACGGCTTTGAAAGAGACGGAGCCAGGCAAGGACCAGGCAGGCACACCTTTTTTAATGTGGCGCACCACTTGATTGACCAGCCAGCCCTTGAAGCCGCCCAGACAATCCCCCACGCTGGTCACAATGACTCGCTTGATGGGTGTTTCGTGCAGGATTTCCTGCAGCACGTGGGCAAAGTTCTCCGCAATGATGATGGTTTCTGCGCCGCTGTCTTGCAACTGGTGGCGCAGTTCACGGGCGGTATACAGCGGGTTGGTATTGATAATGGTGGCCCCGCTGCGCAACACCCCATACAGACTGATGGGGTACTGCAGCATATTGGGCATCATCAGGGCGACACGGTCGCCTTTTTTCACGCCTTGGCTTTGCAGCCAGCTGGCCAGGGCCAAGGCATTGGTCGACAGTTCGCGATAGCTCATGCGTTTGCCCATGCTGATATAGGCAGTGCGCTGCGCGAAGTCGGTACAACTTTGTTCAAATACATCCAGCAAGGACGAGTACTGCTGGGCCTGATCTTCGATAGTGGCAGGAATACCGGCGGGGTAGTTCTGCAGCCAGACTTTATCCATGAAGCGCTCCGAGGCGTGTAGGTTCAAGACAATCCCAGCAGGGCCTTTTTGAGCGATTCTTGGGCAGGCTTCTTGCCTAGCCAGATTTTCAACAAAGCAGGGGTCAGATCAGGGTGAGAGAGCTCGCCCAGCGTCTTGTCGTTGAACAGGATCTTGACCTGAGGGGTGTGCATGTCCAGCACCACAACGTCGCCTTCCTTGGCTTCACCCACCTGGCGCATCAAGTCTTCAAATTGCTTGATGACAGGGTCCAGTTCTTGTTTTTCAGGATCAGTCAGGTTGCTGTGAATGCCGTCTTTCAGGGCATCGATCAGGGTTTGGGCATCCAGGTCGCGTTTGAGGACCAGCCGGATCTGATGTGGTCCGGGGGATTGAATAATGGCCTCGGCATCCTGGGAAGGCGAAGCGGTATACAGGGCGGCGACGTACACATCAAAAACAACTTTCTTGCGCAGGCCTGCCCCATTCAGTTTCAGGCTTTGCTGCTCGACGGTGACCGTGTCTGGCACGGTGACATTCGCAACAGTAGCGGCCTGGGCGGCGGGTAGCCCCAGGTACAGACTTAAAATCAGGGCGGCACAGCGGGGGGTAAACATGAAGCGGTCCTCCGGCAAATTAGCGTGATTGTGATTTCTGCTTGTAGAAGTGGGCGTCGGCGATATAGATGGTGCGTTCCACCGTGGTGTAGATCTGGCCTTCGGGGTCCTGGATCTGCACGGTAAACGTGGCTTCAGCCTCGTGGTATTGGTCTAGCTGTCCTCGTATTGCGTCCAGTTCATCTGGATTGATTTGAAAATTGGCGTACAGAGTTTGGTAGCCGGGGCGGCGATACTGAATCTCTGCATTCTTGTCCCAGACGATCACATGGCGTTGCAGCCCAGCCAGAAGCATGGTGGCGTGCACGCCGTCTGTAATGGCAAACAGGGAGCCGCCAAATAAAGAGCCATTGATGTTGCGAGTGCGACGACGCAATGGCAGGCGTACGACGATGTGTTGCAAGTTCGCTGAAACTTTGTGGACCCGCCCGCCGGTTGCCCGGAAGGCGGGGTGCCAGTTAAAGCCCAGCTGCAAAAAGCGCGCACGCCATGTGGGGGGTAGGCGTGCGAGCAGCTCCATGCGGCGACTGCGGGCCATAGTGCATCCTTAGAAGCGATAGCTGAACTGCACGCCCAGGATGTCACCACTGTTTTTATAAGTACCGCGTGTCAAACCACGACCTTTCAGATCCGTGTTGTTGTTCATGTCGGTATTTTTCAGGAACAAGTGGGTGTAGCCGATATCCCAGGTGGCATTCTTGCTGGCACGATACTGAGCACCCAGGGACACCCAGTAACGATCGCTGTCAGGCAGAGCGGTTGGGCGGTAGTTCTTGTCGCGAACGGGGGATTGGTCCCAAGCAATACCACCCTTGAAGGTCCACTGCTCGTTGTAGTGGTAGTTCGCACCCAGGGCGACGCGCCATGCATCCTTGAATTTCAGTTCCAGACCGGAATCCTTGGCACCGGGGCCGCTGTTTTCAATGGTCAGGCGTGGGATGCTGCTCCAGCCGGTCCAGGACACGTCGGCCAGCAATTGCCAGCGCGAGTTCAGGTCGTGCACCAAGCTGACAATGGCGGTGTCAGGCAGCTTGATGGTGGCTTCGGCATCCCAGTTGATGTTGGGAGCGCCGGTTGGAATGTTGCGGTTGCGCAGCTTGGTGTCGCCGTCAGCCGTGACCTTGATTTGTGAGCGATAGGAAACACCCAGACGAGTGCTTGGGGTCATCTGGTACAGGAAACCGGCGTTCCAGCCCCAGGCGTCGCCTTTCATCTTGACGCGGGTGTCCAGGTCCAGTGGGCCCAGTACTGCGTGATAGTTAGCGGGGGTCGCCAGACGGTAATCCGCATCAATGTGCAGCCAGTTCACACCCACACCGAAGGACAACTGATCGTTGACTTTGTAAGCCACCGACGGGTTGACGTTGACGGTTTCAATGGCGAATTTTTCGGAGTGGTAGCGGCCAATCCAGCCTTCGTCGTATTCAGTTGTCAGACCGAACGGGACACCAATACCCAGACCCACCCACCACTTGGGCGAGAGCTGATGGGACAGATAAATATTGGGAACAGCGGCGACTTTACCGGCATCACCACCCGAACCGCCGGTGGCAGGACGGCTGGCGCCACCCGTCAAGGCCAGGGGGTCGGTACTGCCTTTATCGGAGAACTTGAAGGTAGGTTTAATAGCGTTAAAACCGGCCGAGAAGTTCGTCTCGGGCAACAAGGTCATGCCAGCCGGGTTGAAGTAGATCGTACTGGCATTGTCACCAATGGCGGCCGAGCCTGCGTAGGCATTGCCCAGGCCGCTCGCATTTTGTTCGAGCAAGTTAAAACCAGCCGCATGGGCTTGACCCATTCCCATGCTCATTCCCAGAGGAATCAGCAAGGCGGGGATGGTACGCAAAGCTACAACCGTCTTTTTCATGTCTCTTCTCCAAGGTATAGGTGCGACGTCTGACAGAGGCTTGGGACAGGTTTTAAAACACCTGTTTGTTTTCTATGGTGCATGACCTAGGCCAATCGGCGTATAGGTATTTGTGCCAATCCGAACTAATTGCGTTGTTTTTGTGTTGCTTTGTAATGCAGAGGACCCCCTCTGAATGGCGCAAAGCCGGTACCGAAAATCACGCCTGCATCGGCCAGATCGTCGTTCTCCACAACACCGATGCGAACCTGGTGTTCGGTCTGTTCGATCAGTGGTTTGATCAAGCGATCTGCCAGACCGCTTGGGACTGTTCCCGCAGGAGATTTTTGGGCTTTGCCATCTTTCCAGGTGTAGAAACCCTGGCCGGTTTTGCGACCCAGTTCCTGGCGGTCCAGATGGGTTTTCAGGCAGGCTGGCATGGCCGCCTGCTGGCTTAATTGGGCACCTGCATCACGGGCAATATCCAGGCCTACGGTATCGGCTAATTCCAGTGGTCCCATCGGCATGCCGAACTGCAGCATGGCTTTGTCCACGGTGGCCGGGTCCAGCCCCTCGTCCACGCAGAGCATGGCTTCCAGCATGTAAGGAGCCAGCACGGCATTGACCAGAAAACCGGGGCTGTCTTTAACGGGCAAGGGCAGCTTGCCAATCTGGTTCACAAAGGCGTAGGCAACGCTGCGCACTTCCGGGGCCAGCAACTCGCTTTCCACCACTTCAACCAAGGGCATGCGAGAGACCGGGTTAAAGAAGTGAATGCCTACCAGTCGTTCCGGATTGATCAGGTTCAGGCTGAGCTCGGATAAAGGCAGGCTGGAGGTATTGCTTGCCAGCACAGCACCAGGCTTTAGCAAGGGCTCAATGGTGGCGTACAGGCTGCGCTTGGCATCGGCGTTCTCGAAGATGGCCTCCAGAACCAGATCTGCCGAAGGGATGCCGTGGCCGTCCGGGTCCGGGATCAATCGGTCCAATGCGGCTTGTACCAGCCTGCGGTCTTTGAGACGGCGCTGGAACAGCTTGGCGGCACGACCTTGAGCCTGGGCGATACGCTTGCGGTCCTGATCCTGCAGCGTCACACGCATGCCTTTCAGCGCACATACGGCGGCAATATCGCCCCCCATGACACCCGCACCGACCACGTGAATATGCTTGATCTCCTGAGTCGACGAATGCTTGCCTACGCTTTTCAGACGCTCTTGCAAATGGAAGACACGCAGCAGATTGGCTGCGGTGTTCGAGCGGGTGATTTGCTCGATCAGCTCGGGAGCCTTCAAGGCATTGCCGTTGTGCTTTTCCCAGATCTCCAGGATGGCACGGGGCGCCTGATAGTGCTGATAGGGATCGCGCTTTGCCAACTGCTTGCGTACCTGATTAGCAACCAGGGGGCGCAGCAGCTTGGTATTCATCAGGCGTGGCAGACCCTTGGCGCGCCGCGGCTTCTTGCCACTGAGCACCTGTTTGATAGCAGCTTGCTTGGCCAGACGGACGGGAACGCAGGCATCGACCATACCCAGACGGGCGGCCTTACGAGCATCCACGCTTTTGCCGCTCAGCATCAAGTCCATGGCGGCGGCAGGGCCTATATATTCAGGCAGGCGCAACATGCCGCCCCAACCGGGAAAAATACCCAGCATCACTTCAGGCAGAGCCAGGCGTGTATCGTCCTGATCTACTGCCAGGCAATAACGGCATGCCAGGGCCAGCTCCAGACCACCGCCCAGGCAGTGGCCTTGCACCAGCGCCAACGTGGGGTAGCTCTGCTTGGCCAGCTTGTTGAAGACGGTCCAGCCGCGTGTGACCAGTGCCAAGCCCTTTTCAGGGTTGTTGTTGTGTTCCGAAAACTCGTCAATGTCCGCACCGGCTACAAAACCGGCAGCTTTGCCGGAGTAAATAATCAGTGCTTTAGGAGGATGACTGCTCAGGTAGTCCAGCGCCTGGTTCAGCTCCTGCAGAACGGCTGCCGAGAGTCTATTGACCGAGCTGCCCACGCAATCGATTTTCAGCCAGGCAATTTGCTGATCGTCCGTGTACAGCGTGAAGTTTTGCAAATCCAGGGTAGCGACGGGCATCATGATTCAGTTCCTTGCAGCGATTCGATCAGCATGGCGCCGCCTTGTCCGCCGCCAATACAAATAGCGGCCATGCCCAAGCGCAAGTTGCGACGACGCAGGGCATTCAAGCAATGCAGCACAATTCGGGCTCCGGAGGCACCCACCGGGTGGCCGATCGCAATGGCGCCGCCGTCCACATTGAGCTTGTCCATATCCAGCAGACCCAAAGCATCACGACCCAGATGCTTTTGGCACCACTCCTCGTTGTCCCATGCAGCACGACATGCTAGTACCTGTGCTGCAAAAGCCTCGTTGATTTCCCACAAGTCCGGGCCATTTAGGGCCAGACGGTTGCGCTCCAAAATAGGCGTCGCGGCGAAAACAGGGCCCAGGCCCATGGTGGCCGGGTCCAGGCCAGCCCATTGCGCATCCACAATGCGGCCAATGGGTTTGAGCTGATGTTCCTTGACGGCGGCTTCGCTGGCCAGAATCAGCAGGGCAGCGCCATCGGTCACTTGGGAGCTGTTGCCGGCCGTGATATTGCCCCAAGGCGGATCAAAGACTGGGCGCAGCTTGGCCAGCTTCTCGGGCGTGGAGTCTTCGCGTACGCCATCATCTTGTGGGTAGTTATTACCGCGCGTGTCGCTTAACGGCACGATTTCTTCAAAAGCGTTTTCTTGTTGAGCACGCAAAGCCAGACGGTGACTGCGGGCCGCAAACTCGTCCATATCCTGACGGCTGATACCAAACTCGTGCGCCAGAATTTCAGCGGTCTGCCCCATGGACAGGCCAACGACGGGATCAGTCAGCCCTTTAAGCAGACCGATGACTGGTTTCAGATAGGACAGACGCAGACTGCGCAGCGCTTTCAGGCGTGCGCCCAGGCTACGCGCTTTGCCCCAGGTGGCCAGCCAGCGCACCATGTCGTCGCTGAACAGGATGGGGGCGTGAGACAGCGCATCTACGCCACCGGCCAGCACCAGATCCGAGCGGCCGGTTTGAATGGCCTGTACGCCCGAGTCCAGTGCCTGCATACCCGAGGCGCAGTTACGCATCACGGTCCAGCCCGGCACTTTGTGACCTGTGCCCAGACGCAGACCCAGAACCCGGCCGATATTGGTTTCATCGGGCGAGGGGGCGGCGCAACCCAAGATGACCTCGCTTAGCTGCGGGGCCTCAAAGGGTTGGCGCAGCAACAGCTCGCGACCCGTTTGCACGGCCAGATCTCCAGCAGAGAAGGGGCCGGGCGCATTGCGCGCTTTCAGAAACGGGCTGCGTGCGCCGTCAATAATATAGACCGGTTGAAAACTCATGCTTGGCTCCCACTGGCGGCTTCAGCGGCAGGATTTTCCCGACGCAAATCGAAGGGGAAATCATCAACGGCAATAACCCGATCGCGCACGATGTCGCGGGCCTGGATTTGCTCGTATTCCTGAGCCGTGATGCCACCGGCCTGAAAGACGGCTTCGGCCAGATCGCGTACATTGGCTTTGGGGTTGTCCTGCAATTGACCGCTTTTCTCGAACTGACGGATTTTGGCGTCAATATCGCGGGTGTTCAGCGAAGCCAGCAGGGCCGCTTCAATCGCACCGACGGGTTCCATATCGTCGTCAGGCAAGTAGGTGTCGTAAGTCAGGCGATCTCGAGTGGCACCGGGCTTGGTCAACAGTTTGGCAACAGTGTGGTCCAGCTTGTCATCAGGGCCCAGACGGCGCAGACCCAGAGGGAAGACCAGGAAGCGCAGCACGGCCGCCAAAGGACGGTTCGGGAAGTTCTCCAGTACTTTGTCCAGCGCATGTTGAGCGCGCATCAAGGCGTCTTGAGCCGCCCAGTGAGCCAAAGGCGCATCTTCTTGCTGGCGGCCTTCGTCCTGGTAACGTTTGAGCACGGCGCTTAGCATGTACAGCTCGGACAACACATCGCCCAGACGCGAGGACAGACGCTCACGCATTTTCAGCGAACCACCCAGCACCAGCATGGACGCGTCGGCCAGCAAGGAGAAGGCGGCACTGTAACGGCTGGCCTGGCTGTAGTAGGTGTGCATGGCCTTGGAGGTGCCGGTAGGGCCACTTAGCAAGCGCCAGCCACCCAGGCCCAGCCAGAAGGAGCGGCCTGTATTGGCCAGTGTGTAGCGGATGTGTGCCCAGAAAGCCTGGTCAAATTTACGCAAACCGGCTTCGCGGTCAGGGTTCAGTGCAGCTGTCATCTCTTCCAGAATGAAAGGATGGCAACGAATCGCGCCTTGGCCAAAGATGATCAGGCTGCGCGTCAGAATATTGGCGCCTTCCACCGTAATGCCGACGGGAATTTGCTGGTAAGCCCGGCCCAGGAAGTTGGAGGGGCCAAGGCAAATGCCTTTACCACCAATCACATCCATACCGTCGTTCACCACAATGCGACCACGCTCGGTGACGTGGTATTTGACGATGGCCGAGACGACAGAAGGTTTCTCGCCCAGGTCCACGGCAGCAGCCGTCATGGTGCGGGCGGCATCCATCGCATAGGTATGGCCGGCAATGCGAGCCAGTGCTTCTTCCACACCTTCAAATTTACTGATGGCGCTGCGGAACTGGGTACGGACGGCGGAGTAACCGCCCACGGCGCGGCTGGTCAGTTTGGCCATGCCAGTAAAGGAGGAGGGTAAAGAGATGGAGCGGCCAGCAGCCAGACATTCCATCAACATGCGCCAGCCCTGGCCAGCCATGGCGGGGCCACCAATGATGAACTCCAGCGGCATGAACACGTCTTTGCCACGGGTGGGGCCGTTCATGAACATGGCGTTCAAGGGGAAGTGACGACGGCCAGTGTCCACGCCGGGGTGGTCGCTTGGAACCAGGGCGCAGGTAATGCCAATGTCTTTTTCGCCACCCAGCAAACCGTCCGGGTCATATAGGCGGAAGGCCAGACCCAACAAGGTGCAAACCGGAGCCAGGGTGATGTAGCGTTTGTCCCAGGTGACGCGCATGCCCAGCACTTCCTGACCTTCCCATTCGCCTTTGCAGACAATCCCTACGTCAGGAATGGAGGCGGCGTCCGAACCGGCCCAAGGGCTGGTCAGTGCGAAAGCGGGGATGTCACGGCCATCAGCCAAGCGGGGCAGATAGTGTTGTTTCTGCTCGTCGGTACCGTAGTGCAGCAGCAGTTCTGCCGGGCCCAGCGAGTTGGGCACCATGACCGAGACGGACAAGGCCGAGTTACGGGTGGAGAGCTTGGCGACAACCGCCGAGTGCGCTTGCGCCGAAAAACCGCGACCGCCGTATTCCTTGGGAATAATCAGGCTGAAGAAGCGGTTTTCTTTCAGGTAGTTCCAGACCTCGGCAGGCATGTCGAAGTCTTCCTGGCTGACTTGCCAGTCGTCAATCATGGCGCAAGCCACATTGACTTCATTGTCCATGAACTGGCGCTCTTCATCGGTGAGCCGGTAGGCCGGATAAGAGCTCAGGGTATTCCAGTTGGGTTTGCCGCGAAACAGCTCACTTTCCCACCAGACCGTACCTGCTTCCAGCGCATCGCGCTCGGTTTGGGACATGGCAGGCAGAACGCTGGAAAAGGCGCGGTAGATTGGGCGGCTTAGCCACTTGGTGCGTAGATTCCGGTTTTTGAGAACGTAGACGCAGCCAAGCACTAGCACTATCAATAGCAAGGTCACAAACATAGCAACTCCGGACTAGCTCAGAAAAAAAAAGAAGAAGGCCCCCACGCTGCGCCTTCGGCTTGTTGCCCCCGAGGGGGCACTTTTTACCGGGGGCGCCGAGCTTTGGGAGCGGCCCGGCGGTAAAACCCCCTCATGCTGCACCTTCGACTTGCTGCCCCTAAGAGAGGGGCGCGGTTCACCGTGGTGTAGCTTGGTGGTCAGGGCCGTTCAGCTCAGGTGCTGGCGGGTAAAGGAGCTCGTAATCCACCCAGCAGGAAACTCATCAAGCGCTGTTGCAGTTGTTGCTCACTTTCCGGGCTGTCGCTAAGGGGTAATTGCAAAGCCCGACGCAGTGATTGGGTGCCCATCAAGGCATAAGAGGTGGCACCCAGCATGAAATGGAATCGCCAGATGATTTCTTCTTCAGGCACGGTAGGCAGAGCTTCATGCAAAGCCTGCTTGAAGGGCAGGAAGATGGCGACTTGTTCGTCCCAACAGATGGACTGAATGAAATCCTGCGGCGCCGGGCGGTCCTGCCCCGGCAAAGGAATGAACGAGCGTGGGGCGCCGTTGCCTGAACCTGCCAGGCGGATCAGTGGGCCAAAAAAGGCATCCACCACCTGGGATGCTTTCAACGGACCTTCACCGGCTTGCTGGCGATAAAACGCCAGTTTTTCCAGGCGCTCTTGATTGATGCTGTTCAGGCGGCGCTGGAACACGGCCTGTGTCAGTCCGTCTTTACTGCCAAAGTGATAATTGACAGCCGACAGGTTCACCTTGGCTTGCGCCGTAATCTGGCGCATGGAGGTATTTTCGTGGCCATACAGCGCGAAAAGATATTCGGCTGCATCGAGAATGGCGGACTGTGTCCGATCAGAGCGTTTCACCGTTATTTCCTAATTTCAAACGAGTGTTTGAATAATGTAACGGGAATGCGCAGTTAGTACAGTAGGGGTTCACCCTAGCCCCGCAAAGCGGGGCCAGGAGCCAGTCTTAGATCTGGGTCACAAATTTGGTGACTAAGTATCCGTCAAAGGTTTCGGCACCGCCTTCGCTGCCAATGCCGCTGTCCTTGACGCCGCCAAACGGAGTCTCGGGCAGGGAACTGCCGAAGTGATTGATATTGACCATACCGGATTCCAGTTCGGTACCCAGTCGATGCGCGTCTTGCAAGGATTGTGTAAAGGCATAGGCCGACAAACCGTAGGGCAGGCTGTTGGCACGGGCGATGGCATCGTCCAGATCGCTGTAGCGCGTCAAGGGGGCGATGGGGCCAAATGGCTCCTCGGTCATGACCAGTGCATCGTCGGGCAAATCCGTCAGCACTGTGGGCGAGAAAAAGAAACCATCGCGCTTGATCTGTTCTCCTCCCAGCAACACTTTGCCACCCAGAGAGCGGGCGTTGTCGACAAACTTTTGCATCATGGGCAGGCGGCGCTCGTGAGCCAAGGGCCCCATTTGCGTATCCGGGTCCAGACCATCGCCCACTTTTACATTGGCCAGCTCTTCGGTGAAACGGTCCACAAATGCAGTGTAGATATCGTCGTGGATATAAAAACGCGTGGGCGAAATGCACACCTGACCAGCATTACGAATTTTGAAACGAGCCAGCTGACGAGCAGCGCGGGCTACATCGGCATCAGGCAGGACCAGCACAGGCGAGTGACCGCCCAATTCCATGGTGATGCGTTTCATATGGGCACCGGCCAGTGCAGCCAGTTGCTTGCCTACAGGTACAGATCCGGTAAAGGAGACTTTACGCACGATGGGCGAGCGGATCAGGTAGTCCGACACCTCCTGTGGCACACCCCAGACAATATTTAGTACACCCGGAGGCAGGCCCGCATCATGAAAGGCTTGGGCAATAGCCATGACCGCACTGGGGGAGTCCTCGGGGCCTTTCAGAATAATCGTGCACCCAGCACCGATAGCCGCGCAGATCTTGCGAATGGCCTGGTTGTAGGGAAAGTTCCAGGGCGTAAAGGCGGCGCACACCCCGATGGGCTCGCGCAGAACCATTTGCTGCACTTTGGGGTTGCGGGCGGGGATGACGCGGCCATAAATACGGCGGCACTCCTCGGCGTGCCAATCCGCATGGTCCGCGCAGGACATGATTTCGCCTACCGCCTCGGCCAAGGGCTTGCCTTGGTCCAGTGTCAGATTGCGGCCAATTTCCTGGGCGCGTTCACGCGACAGTTCCGCGACCTTGCGCAGGATCGCGCTGCGATCCATGGGCGAGCTGTGACGCCAGCTTTTGAACGCGTCCTGGGCGGCGTTCAGAGCCGCGTCCAGATCCGCCTGGGATGCCAGCGGCAGTTGGCCCAAGGTGCTGCCATTGGCAGGATTGATGACGGCCTGGGTCTGGCGACCTTGTCCATCCAGAAATTGACCATTGATATACAGGGCCAGGTGTTGATACATGAGCGGCCTCCAAGTTGTCTGTGTTGCTAACTAAATACGTACCGTTCGATGGTATCGGGCGAGCAGAAACGGGACAAGCGTGGGCGGCGGATATTGCAGCAACGGATTGTTCAGAGAAGCTACAAACGGGCGCGAAACAGGGAGCCCTTCAAGAAACCGTTATAAGTTTTTGATTTCATATCTCTTTTTGAAGGCCTGACAAAGAGATGAAAACCGACATCAAGCTGCAATAAGAAATCGTTACAAGTGCAGCATTCTTAATGTGAGCGATTGTTATATTTTTAACGATGAAAATATTTTTATCACCTGGTGATAACCTGGATTTATCTTGATGTAACCTAAATGCTTATTAAGGTGAAAGTTTTTTGTAGATTATTACCAACGATCGCGCCACGTGGGATAAGCGCAACAGTTATTGCTTAAGCGCCTAATCGCCCGAAATCGTTTAATTTCAGTGTATTGTTGCCTTTTTTATCACGGGCTATTTATCATTTTTAACATTGTCGTCCACGAAGCCCCTTGTAATCTAAGATACAATTTGTCCCGTGATCTACGTGATGAGTTTCACTATGCATCACGTAAAAAGTCACAATCAGACACAAGGTTATGCTCCAAGAATACAGGTCAGAAGCCTGTAGCTCCGCCTTGTCTTGCCCCGGTCCATTATGAACATACTGCTGCGGCTGGCGATGTACTTACCAGTCTTAGATGTAAAGCCCATGTGCAATACATAGGTGTTGGGCCCTCGGGTGGTGTTTCTTTCGCTTTGTTTGAGCGACACACCGAACCCATTCTTCTTTCATTTTTGTACTTAAATTTGATCTGGCAATGCGTTGCGACGCTGACGTAATGACGTCTGTTGCGAACGCGGCACAGGATCTTACGGAGGCCGACGTGCGTGGTAAGAAAACTCTAACGGTAAGTGCGCTGCTGACAGCGCTACTGCTGGCGCAACCAGCGCTTGCCCAGCAGGAAAACAGCTTGAGCTTCAAGGACAGTATTGAGCGGGCAATTATGTCCAATCCTGAACTTGGCGCTCGCTTCCAGGATTTCCAGTCTGCGCTTGAAGGTCAGAACGTTGGCCGTGGCGCCTTGTTGCCCGAGGTCAATGCACAGGGTTGGGTTGGCAAAGAGTGGCGTGGCAGCACCTCCGGTGCTCCGTCTACCGACTGGTCCCGCAGCGGCTACAGCCTGCAACTGCGTCAGTTGATTTTTGATGGTTTCTCCTCGATCAACCAGGTTCGTCAGTTGGGTTACGAAAAACTGGCTACCTACTACGAGCTGCTGGCTTCGGTAGATTCTCTGGCTTTGGAAGCGGCCAACGCGCACATTGATGTGCTGCGTTACCGCGAAATGGAAAAGCTGGCCCGTGAAAACTACGGCATGCACATGAACATCCTGAGCCAGATTCAGGAACGTTCGGCATCCGGCGTGGGCCGTGGTGTGGACCTGGAACAAGCTTATGGCCGCCAGTCCCTGGCTCAAAGCAACATGATGACCGAGGCCGGCAACCTGAACGACGTGCTGCAACGCTACCGTCGCATCGTGGGTGTGGCTGCTCCTGAAGTCATGCAAGCGGCCCCTAGCCTGAGCGAGTCGATTCCTGCCAATACCACCGACTTCTTGCCATCCTTGCGCACCAGCCCCGTGATTCTGGCTAAGCAGGCTTTGTATCAAGCTGCTGAGTCGGGCAAACACGTGGCTCAAGGCCGCATGTCGCCTACTTTGGAATTCCGTGCTGCGACAGGCAAGGATAAGAATGATCCTCCCGGTTCCGCATACCGCAACTCGCAAAGTAGCAACGTGCAGTTGATGCTGTCGTACAACCTGTTCCGTGGTGGTGCCGATGCTGCTCGCATCCGTCAAACCACAGCTCAGCAGTACGCTGCCCGCGACGTGCGCGATTACACCTGCCGCAACGTACAGCAGGATCTGGCCGTGGCCTGGAACAACATCGAGCGCCTGCGTGCTCAGTTGCCATTCCTGAAACAACATGAACTGGCTACGTCCAAGGTTCGCGTTGCTTACATGCAGCAGTTCCAGATCGGTCAGCGCTCCTTGCTGGACTTGCTGGATACGGAAAACGAACTGTTTGATGCGCGTCGCGCTCTGGCCAATGCCACTTACGACCTGCAACAAGCCGAATACCGTTGGTTGACCTTGTCGCACCGTCTGGTGTCGGCAGTTGGCCTGTCCCAGCCTTACTCGGAGCAGCCTGAAGAAGCCGCCAAGCTGGACTTCCCCGAAGAGGCATTCAAGGCATGTATGACGCCTGTTCCAGATACCAGCAACCTGACCCCGGTTTCTGTTGATTACCGCGACGGTATGGCTCCGCCAGTCCTGCGCGAGAAACCAGCCGGGCTGTAAGTAGCTGCTTCTTGGCGTTATTGGATAGTGAAGGGAGGCACGTATGAGTCAGAACGAAGATGACTACAAACAAGAGCTTTCAGTCTCGGATGCCAGTTTTATCCGAGTGCTGGAGGATTTGATTGACGCACTGGTTGCTAACGGTGTGCTTCGTATGACTGATCTGCCTCCCCAGGCCTTGGCCAAATTGAACGAGCGCAAACGTACCCGTCAACGCCTGCGGGATTCGCTGGATTTGATTAATGACGATGAACCACTCATCTGACAGCACGACACAAGCAAGCGGGCAATACAGTATCCCGCCTCATCTGACACATGATGATCCTCTTCTGACCTGCCTGGCAGAGATTACCCGTATCCACGGTAATCCTTGCACGCCGCAGCACTTGTCTGCAGGCTTGCCTTTGCAGCGTGGGCGTTTGACGCCTGCCTTGCTCAGTCGAGCGGCCGCGCGTGGTCATTGCACGGCCCGAGTATGGCGTCGCGCCTTTACCGAACTCGACACCAATCTGTTCCCGGTTATTTTGTTGCTGAACAATAACCGGGCATGTGTGTTGCTGGGGCTGGAAGAAGAACGTGCCCGGGTGCATTTCCCGGAAAGTGGCAGCCCCAGCGACATCAGCCTGGAAGATCTGCAAGCGCAGTACTCCGGGCTGTTGGCCGTGGTGCAGCCGGATTTCCGTGTCGAAGCGCGTGCCAAAGATGGTGTGGCCCCCATGAAGGGCAAACACTGGTTCTGGACAGCCGTAGTGCAAAACTGGCGTCTGTATCGCGACGCCATTGGCGCTGCCTTGCTGATCAACCTGTTTGCGCTGGCCATTCCGCTCTACACCATGAACGTGTACGACCGGGTGGTTCCCAACAAAGCGATTGAAACCCTGTGGGTGCTGTCGATTGGGATTGGGCTGGTGCTGGTCATGAACATGGTGCTCTCCAGTGTGCGAGCCTATGTAGTTGATGCTGCCAGCAAACGGGTGGATATTCAGTTGTCCGCGCGGATTATGGAGCGGGTGCTGGACTTGCGCATGGAGAACCGACCGCCGTCGGTGGGCTCTTTTGCTGCCAATCTGCGCTCTTTTGAATCGGTGCGCGACTTTATCGCTTCGGCCAGTTTGACGACACTGGTCGATTTGCCATTTGTGCTGCTGTTTTTGGCTGTGCTGGCCTGGATCTCGCCCTGGATGCTGATCCCGCCCGTTGTGGCCATTGTGATCATCCTGGGTATTTCCTGGTTTGCTCAGGCACGTATGGAACGTCTGACCAAACAGACCTTCCAGGCTGCTGCCCAGCGTAACGCCGGCCTGGTCGAATCCCTGGCTGGTATGGAAACCTTGAAGGTCCTGAATGCGCAAAGCAATGCGCAGCGCGATTGGGAGCAGTCCACCGAGTACCTGGCTCGTCAGGGTGCGCGCATCAAGATGACTTCCACCCTGACCGTGAACACGGTGCAGATGCTACAGCAGATGGTCACCATCAGCGTGGTGATTATCGGGGTGTATCTGGTTCAGGAAACCAAATTGTCCATGGGGGGCATTATTGCTTCCTCCATGATTGCAGGCCGTTGCCTGGCTCCTTTGGGGCAAGTGGCTGGCTTGATGATGCAGTATCAGAATGCCCGTACCTCCCTGGGTTCGGTGGATTCGTACATGAATATGCCGGTAGAGCATCCTGAAGAGCGTCACTTTGTGCCACGCCCTTATCTGGAAGGCTCTATCGAGTTCCGCAACGTTAGTTTCAGCTATCCCGGCACTAATCAGAACGTGCTGGATAAGGTCAGTTTTTCCTTGAAGGCTGGCGAGAAGATAGGGATTATCGGCCGTATTGGCTCCGGCAAAACCACCTTGTCCAAGCTGATCCTGGGGCTGTACAAACCGACGGGCGGCACCGTTGTGCTGGACGGAATTGATAGCCAGCAGATTGACCCGGCAGACGTGCGTCGCTCCATGGGCTATGTCTCGCAGGACCCCACGCTGTTCTATGGCACTTTGAAACACAATTTGCTGATGGGCACGCCTTACGCAACTGACGATCAAATGTTGGCAGCGGCTCGTCAGGCCGGGGTGGATGATTTCGCACGACGCCATCCTGATGGCTACGACATGATGATTGGCGAACGCGGCGAATCCCTCTCGGGTGGTCAGCGTCAGGCTATCGCTGTGGCTCGTGCCTTGATCGGTAACCCGTCCATTCTGTTGCTGGATGAACCCAGCAGCAATATGGATAACCAGAGCGAATCAGCCCTGCGTCGCAGCCTGCATAAAGAATGTGAGGGCAAGACAGTTGTGCTGGTGACCCACCGCACCGCCTTGCTGGAGCTGGTGGATCGCCTGATCGTGATGGATATGGGGCGTATTGTGGCGGATGGTCCTAAGGATCAGGTCATTGCCGCCTTGCGTAGTGGGCAGATTGGTAAGGCCCGGAGTGCAGCATGAAAATAAAGAACCTGACCAATTGGGTGCGTGCGCAACTCCAGGACACCAATTCCCCACCTCCTGGTAGCAATATGCTCAAAAACGCATCGTGGACGGCTCGTTACCAAGATGTACGGGGTTCCACGCTGCTGATCTGGTTGACCTTGCTGGCCATCAGCCTGCTGATTGTCTGGGCCAGTTTTGCCAGCATTGATGAAGTGGTGCGTGGCGAGGGCAAGGTTGTGCCATCTCGCCAGGTCCAGATTGTGCAAAGTCTGGACGGCGGTGTGGTGGAAGAAATTCTGGTACGCCCTGGCCAGTCCGTGGAAGCGGGCGAAGTGCTGTTGCGTATCGATCCTACCCGTGCCTCGTCCTCCTTGGGCGAGAACGAAGCCGAGTCCTTGTCCTTGATGGCCAAGGCAGCTCGACTGGAAGCGATTGCTGCCGATCAGCCCTTTGATATGCCCAGTGAAGTGCTGGAAAAAGCCCCTGATCTGGCAGAAATGGAACGCCGCGTCTGGCAGGCTCGTACCGAAGAGCTGCGCTCCAATATTTCGGTGGCTCAGGAACAGCTGAACCAGCGTCAACAAGAATTGCGTGAGACGCAGGCCAATCGTGATCAGGCCGCGTCCAGTTGCGGGCTGACCTCGCAAGAACTGCAAATGACACGTCCTTTGCTCAAAAGCGGGGCGGTGTCCGAAGTGGATTTGCTGCGTCTGCAGCGTGATGTGGCTCGTTACTGCGGTGAGCAAAAAGCAGCCACGGCACAGATCAGCCGTATTCAGGCCTCGATTCAGGAAGCCCAGAACCGGATTGGTGAAGTGGAAATTACCTTCCGCAATCAGGCCCGTACCGAACTGGCTGAAACACGTGCCAAGCTGGCTTCCCTGGAGCAAGGCCAACGTGCCCTGGCCGACCGTGTGCGCCTGGCTGAAGTGCGCTCGCCCGTGCGCGGCACCATCAAGACCCTGTCTGCCAATACGGTCGGCGGTGTGGTGCAGCCCGGTAAAGACATTCTGGAAATCGTGCCTACTGACGACACCCTGCTGTTGGAGGTGCGTATTAATCCGCGTGATATCGGGTTTCTGCACTCAGGCCAGACTGCCGAGGTCAAATTCACCGCCTATGACTTTGCTGTTTATGGCGGCTTGCCCGGTGTGCTGGAACAGACCAGTGCCGACACCATTACCGATGAAAAAGGCAATTCATTCTATATAGCTAAAGTACGTACGGACACGGTGTATGTCGGTGACGATAACCGTCCAATCTTGCCCGGTATGGTGGCCGAAGTGCACATCATGACTGGCAAGCGGACTGTTATGCAGTACTTACTCAAACCTATTCTCAGGGCCAGATCCAACGCATTCAGAGAGCGTTAAGGCTGATTGGTCCGTTGGGGGAGTAGCGCTGACGATAGAGGTGTAACACCCGAGTCAGACCAAGAGCTGATGGCATATAGCTCGTGTTACCAGTAAGGGAAAAGCGGTATGCGACAAGTAAATTCGGTTTTATTTCTGACTGCCGATGAGGCGTTGTGGCAGCATTGGCGTCATCTGGATTCGGTCACCTGGCTGCCCGCCAGAGGGCAGGGCATGGACGATTTATTGCGTTGGAAACAACAGCAGCGTGATCTGGTGGTGGTCGATAGTGCCCTGGCTTTGTGGAATCATCCCCAATGGTCCAAGGCTGTGCAGGGCATGAAGATTATTGTCGCCAGCCCACGTCCTTTGGATAGCGAAGGTCAGGCCGTACTGGCCCTGGGGGCTCGTGGTTACATTCACGCCTACAGCTCGTCGCCTTTGCTGGTGCAGGCGCTGGACCACGTGGCTAGTGGGCAGGTTTGGGTTGGGGAGTCCTTGCTGAGCCGTTTGCTTAGCGACGTTACCCGTCGTCTGGAACCCAAGGCGGGCTGGGAAAGCACCCTGACCAGTCGTGAAGTCGAGGTTGCGCAACGCGCCTCGCTGGGCCACTCCAATCAGCTGATCGCAAAGGACCTGGGCATCACCGAGAGAACGGTTCGCGCCCATCTGCAGGCGGTTTTTGAAAAGCTGGATGTAACAGATCGTTTGATGTTGGCGCTAAAAGTACACGGCATAGCCTAAACCCCTGCTCGCCGTCCCGTTCGTATTGTTAAGTAAGGTCAATAACAATAAATAAAACAGCGAACTGGCGGCGACGCCAATATCGACTAGCGGACCAACTCGCTATTCTCTGATCAAAGAAAGTCCATTTCTGACTGCTGCTTGGCGGCAGTCTTTTTTTAGGAATCAGACAGTCATGGCACTGGATACTGTTTTAGTGACACGAGTTGAAGGTACGGCATGGATTCGTACCGCCGATGGCTCCAAAGTAGCTGTCAAAGAAGGGATGCGCGTCCCTGTGAATGCCGAGATCATCACCGAGACCGGTGCCAGCGTCGAGCTTGAGATCCCTGGTAGCCCATCGATGACCATTTCCGATAACCGCTCCTTCCTGGTCAGCGGCGATATCGCAGAAACCGATGTGGACCCCGTAGCCGCCGCTCTGGCTAACCCCAACGATCTAGCAATTACGGCTGTGTTGGCCGCCCTGGAAGCTGGTGATGATCCATTCTCCCAACTTGACCCAACCGCTGCCGTATTGACCGGTGGCGGCGAAGGCGGTGGCAGCAGCTTCACCCGCCTGGTCAGCATTGTGGAAACCACACGCCCTCTGGCCCTGGAATACCCACGTCCTGGCGTGCCTACCGTTGAAAACGTGCGTCTGGGTGGATATTCCGGTGGTGATGAAGATCCAACATTGGTGACTGGAACTACAGCCATTACTTTGGAGACTCCAGATCACATTACGGAAGGTGATCCATACGAGATCGTTGCCCGTGTGGGGCAGCCAGTCACAGGTCAGGATTTGATTATTTTCTTGACTAATGGTGGCACCATTACTATTCCGGTCGGTAGCACAGAAGGCCGTATTACAGTTGAAAACCCATACTTGGATGATGTCTACCGTCAGGGCGACCGCCCAGAGACTGTAGGCATCACCGGTACAACGGGTGGTAACTACGAGAACCTGGATACCAGCAGCACCACGACGACGACGGTTAAAGACGATAACGACAAGACCACGATCACGCTGGAGTCGCCAAGCGATATGGTTGAAGGCAAAGAGTACGAGATCGTGGCGCGCGTAGACAATCCGGTCACGGGTGAAGACCTGGTAATTCAACTGGATAACGGTAAAACGATCACGATTCCAGTGGGTGGCAGCGAAGGTAAAGTCACGATCACACCGCGTGATGATGATGCGTACAAACAAGGTGACGAGCCTGTGAAGGTGGGCATCACCGGTACGACAGGTGGTAACTACGAAGATCTGGATACCACGAGTACCACGACGACGACGGTTAAAGACGACAGCGACAAAACCACGATCACGCTGGAGTCGCCAACTGATGTTGTCGAAGGCAAAGAGTACGATATTGTTGCGCGCGTCGATAATCCGGTCACGGGTGAGGACCTGGTAATTCAACTGGATAACGGTAAAACGATCACGATTTTAGTGGGCAGCAGCGAAGGTAAAGTGACGATCACGCCACGCGATGATGATGCATACCAGCAAGGTGACGAGCCTGTGACGGTGGGCATTACAGGCACAGAGGGTGGTAACTACGAGAGTCTGGACACCAGCAGCACGACAACGACTACGGTTAAAGATGATGTTGATACTGTGACCGCGACCCTGACAGCGAATACAGATAGTGTGGCTGAGGGTGGTGAGATCACCTACACGATCACGCTGAGCAACGCAGCTGGCGCACCGATGGATCAGCATGGTGAGTTGACGTTCAAGCTGGCCAATGGTGAAGAGATTGTCATCAAGGCAGGAGAGACTACGGGTTCGGTAAAAGTGCCTGTGGCGGATGATGAGTTTATAGGTGGTCAGCCAACCATTGAGAACAGCATTGTTGGTGAGCCCACGATGGCAGGTGGCGTGGCATTTGAGAAGCTGGAAACTGCGGGTACACCGACGGTTGCTGTGACCGATGAGCCTGGTACGCCTGGCGGTCCGGTTGATCCTGATAATCCTGGTAACCAAGGTGATGCGATCACGATCAGCATCAAGGCCGACAAGGAAGAGTTCAAGGAGAACGAACCTCAGACCTTTACGGTCAGCATCGACAAAGCCGTGGGTCGTGATGTGGTGGTCACATTGGATGGTGGCCAGACCGTAACGATCAAGGCCAATACGACGGAAGTGACTTACACACGTCCAGCGCAAGGTGATGACGTCTACCAGGACGGTGCAGACCTGAGCGTGGCGCTGGAGGGTGCGCAGGCCGCCGATGGTGCAGCGTTTGAGAATCTAACGCTGGGTGATGCAGCGACAGCGAAAGTGGTAGATACGATCGATACTGTGACCGCGACCCTGACAGCGAATACAGATAGTGTGGCTGAGGGTGGTGAGATCACCTACACGATCACGCT
>NZ_JBKQGX010000006.1:0-239492 GCF_050487245.1 Alcaligenes sp. Me129 | reverse complement strand
CCCCAAAGCCGCCCCCAGTAAAGCGGCTGCTACGCCACGCTCCAAAAAGCCTGCGCCCGTCAAAACGGCGCCCGCGGCCCCCGCAGCAGCGCCTGCGCCCGCCAGTGTGGCCAAAGCAGCTCCCAGCAAAAGCGCTGCCGCCAGCCCTGCCCAGGCTCCCAAGCCTGTCGCCGGCGCAGCCAGCAAACGCACCCGTCTGGCCCCCACCCAGCGCAAATTGTTTGTGCTGGATACCAACGTCTTGCTGCACGACTCCAATTCGCTGTTCAAGTTTGAAGAGCACGACATCTTCCTGCCCATGATGGTGCTGGAAGAACTGGATCACCAGAAAAAGGGCCTGTCCGAAGTGGCCCGCAATGCGCGTCAGGTCAGCCGCTCCCTGGAAGGGCTGGTGGGCGATCATGGTCTGGACAAGCCCATCAATCTGGATGGCATCGGCAATACCGAAGCGCGTGGCGCCGTCACCTTCCAGACCAGCGCTCTGGATACCACCCTGCCTATCCAGCTGCCGCTGGGCAAGGCGGACAACGCCATTTTGGCCGTGGTCAATGCCCTGACCCAGAGCATGCCCAAACGCGAAGTGGTGCTGGTGTCCAAAGACATCAATATGCGTCTGAAGGCCAAGGCACTGGGCCTGCTGGCCGAAGACTACCGCCACGATCACGTTCTGGATGACTCCGACCTGCTGTATGACGGTGTCATGCCCTTGCCGGACAATTTCTGGACCAAGCACGGCAAGAACATGGAGTCCTGGCAACAGGGTGGCACCACCTTCTACCGTATCAGCGGACCGCTGTGCAGCCAGTTCATGGTCAACCAGTTCGTATTTACCGAAGGCGACGATCCCTTGTATGCCCAGGTACGCGAAACCGCTGGCAATACCGCCGTACTGGCCACCTTGCGCGACTACAGTCACGGCAAGAACAACGTCTGGGGCATTACGGCTCGCAACCGCGAACAGAACTTTGCCCTGAACCTGTTGATGAACCCGGATTTTGATTTCGTCTCCCTGCTGGGCCATGCCGGTACCGGTAAAACGCTGCTGGCCCTGGCCAGTGCGTTGACCCAAACCCTGGAGACCAAGCGCTACAACGAGATCATCATCACCCGTGCCACCGTGCCTGTAGGAGATGACATTGGCTTCCTGCCCGGTACCGAGGAAGAGAAAATGCAGCCCTGGATGGGTGCGCTGGAAGACAACCTGGAAGTGCTGCATCTAGGCACCGGCAAGTCCTCCAGCAACCTGAACAACCCACAAGGCGCCGAGGCTCCGCGCAACTCCACCATGGAACTGGTGCGCTCCAAGATCAAGGTCAAATCCCTGAGCTTCATGCGCGGTCGTACCTTCATGAACAAGTTCCTGATCATCGACGAGGCGCAGAACCTGACGCCCAAGCAGATGAAAACACTGGTGACGCGCGCCGGTCCAGGAACTAAAATTGTCTGCTTGGGCAATATTGCCCAGATCGACACGCCCTACCTGACCGAGGGCAGTTCGGGGCTGACCTACGTAGTAGACCGATTCAAAGGCTGGCCGCATGCAGGCCACATTACCTTGCAACGTGGTGAGCGCTCCCGTCTGGCCGATTACGCCAGCGACGCACTCTAAACCGAATCGCTACTCACTCAAACCGGGTCCTGGACCCGGTTTTTTTTTACCGCCAGGCTGCATCAAGGCCAACAAGCACAGCAAAGACGCAGCGTGGAGGATTTTTAATGACTGTTATGAAACGTACCGCACAGCCCATCGGGCTTACCATGGGCGATGCCGCTGGCATAGGCCCGGAAATTATTGCCCGCCTGATTGTTGAAGGCCTGCCCCACCCCGCCGTAGTCTATGGCGATGCGGGTGCGCTGCGCCGTGCCCTGACACTGATTGGCGCCGACCAGGACTGGCACGTCGAGGAGGTGGAGCAGCCTGTTTGCACACCCAAGGGGCTCATTGCCGTCCTGAATCGCTGGCAAGCCCTGCCCGACGATCTGCCCTATGGCGAAGTTAACGCTCAGGCCGGACGCGGCGCCTACGAATACCTGTGCCACGCTATTGATGATGCCCAAGCCGGTCTGATCCGTGCCATCGTCACCGCCCCACTGAACAAGCTGGCCATGCAAAAAGGCGGTATCGATGCCCCTGGCCACACCGAGATTCTGGCCGAGCGCAGCCACACCGAGCACTACGCCATGATGCTGGCTAACGAACACTTGCGATCCATTCTGGTCACCATTCACGAACCGCTGGCCCGTGTCCCCTCCCTGATTACTACAGAACGCGTCTTGCAAACCATCCGGCTGGCACAGTTGGCCTGCACCCAGGCCGGGATCGCCAAGCCCCGTGTGGCTGTGGCAGGCTTGAACCCCCATGCCGGTGAGGGTGGCAAATTCGGCTCTGAGGATATTGAGCAGATCACACCGGCCATTGAACAAGCCTGCGCCGAAGGCATCCAGGCCAGCGGCCCCTGGCCCGGCGACACGATCTTCATGCGGGCTCGTCAGGGAGAGTTCGATATTGTGGTGGCCCAGTACCATGACCAGGGGCTGATTCCCATCAAGCTGCTGGGTCTGGACGAAGGCGTGAACGTGACGGTAGGTCTGCCCTTTATTCGCACCAGTGTCGACCACGGCACTGCGTACGACATTGCCGGACAGGGTAAGGCCGACGCCTCCTCCCTGGGCTATGCCTACCGTATGGCTCTTTCCATGAGCGCGCATCAAGCATGATCAAGCGCTTACCGATTGACCCGTTTTTGCTGAAGCTGTTTGCCACGGTTGCTCTTGCCAGCCTGCTGCCCGCCCAAGGTTGGGGCGTGCCGCTGTTTCAACACATCACGCAGATTGCCATTGCCCTGCTGTTCTTTCTGCATGGTGCCCGCCTGTCACGCGAAGCTATCTGGGGCGGCTTGTCCCACTGGCGTTTGCACCTGTTGATTCTGTCCGTCACCTTTGTGCTCTTCCCTATTCTGGGCAGTGGCGTGGCGGCTGTGCTGCGTCCCTGGCTAACCGACAATCTGTACCTGGGAATTCTGTTTCTGGCTTGCCTGCCCAGCACCGTGCAATCTGCGGTGGCGCTGACCGCAATGGCTAGAGGGAATGTGCCGGTGTCAATTTGCAGCGCCTCGGCCTCCACCTTGCTGGGCGTGTTCATCACTCCCCTTCTGGTCGGCATCATGCTGGCAGGTGCCACCAGCGCCCAGGCCACCGTGTCGCTGGAGGCGGTGGGAAAGATCATGCTGCAGCTATTTTTCCCCTTTGTCTTCGGGCATATGCTGCGTCCCCTGATCGGAGCCTGGGTCATGAAGCGCCAGCAACTGCTGAAAGTCGTGGATCAGGGATCGATTCTGCTGGTGGTGTATACGGCCTTTTCGGGCGCGGTGGTGGGCGGCCTGTGGTCCTCCACCCCATTGAGTGCCTTGGGACTGATTGTGCTGTCCAACGCCGTTCTGCTGACCTTGGCGCAAGTGCTGGCCTGGAACCTGGGGCGCTGGCTGGGCTTTTCCTTTGAGGACCGTGTCAGCCTGCTGATGTGTGGTTCCAATAAAAGCCTGAGCAGCGGCATCCCGATTGCCAACGTGATTTTCCCCAGTGCCATGGTCGGGCCTATCATCTTGCCGATCATGTTATTTCACCAGTGGCAGCTACTGGTATGTGCATGGCTGGCGAAAAGACTGGCGGCTCGGAGTGAAAACTAAGAGGACGGCGAACCACCTTGCCTGACTACCCATACACGCTGAACGATGAATAAAAAAGAGGCATACCAAGGTATGCCTCTTTTTTGTCCTGACATCTGGCAAACGGCCTCACAAGCCCGCGCACTGAAGCAGCCACTGTGCTTTTTAATTGGGCATGTAATCCAGAAAGCGCGTGCTGGCTCCGGCGAAGGTCAAGCGAACCGAACCAATAGGACCGTTACGCTGTTTACCAATAATAATTTCAGCCGTGCCTTTATCGGGCGAGTCCGGGTTGTAGACCTCGTCACGGTAAATAAACAAGATCAAGTCAGCATCCTGCTCAATAGCACCGGATTCGCGCAAGTCACTCATCACTGGGCGCTTGTTGGGCCGTTGCTCCAGGCTTCGGTTCAACTGCGACAAAGCAATCAAGGGACAGTTCAATTCTTTGGCCAGACCTTTCAAGGAACGACTGATTTCAGAAATTTCCGTTGCCCGGTTCTCGCCACCGCTTGAGGACATCAGCTGCAAGTAGTCGATAATGATCAAGCCCAGTTGGCCACACTGTCGTGCCAGACGTCGAGCCCGTGCACGCACTTCCATGGACGACAGGCCGGGCGTTTCATCAATGTAAATCTGGGCCTCCTGCACCTGCTGCACGGCATGTGTCAGACGTGGCCAATCGTCGGCTGTCAGCTTGCCAGTACGCATACGGTGCTGGTCCAGCAAACCGACCGAACCGACCATACGCATGGCCAACTGTACCGCGCCCATTTCCATGGAGAACACGGCAACGGGCAAACCTTGGGCAATCGCAACGTGCTCGCCAATATTCATGGAGAACGAAGTTTTACCCATGGAAGGACGACCCGCCACAATCACCAGGTCGCCTGGCTGCAAGCCTGACGTCATCTTGTCCAGGTCAATAAAGCCAGTTGGGACCCCGGTTACTTCCGAATCGCCTTCGCGGTGATACAGCTCGTCAATACGTTCCACCACCTGGCTTAGCAGGGGCTGGATTTCCAGAAAGCCTTGCGAGCCACGCGCCCCTTCCTGGGCAATCTGAAACACACGGGTTTCCGCCTCGTCCAGAATCTGCCGGGCCTCCTTGCCCTGCGGATTGAAGGCGGCCGAGGAAATATCATCAGCAACGGTGACCAGCTTGCGCAGAGTGGAACGCTCGCGCACGATTTCGGCGTAGCGACGAATGTTAGCAGCCGATGGCGTGTTGTGAGCCAGCGCATTCAAATAGGCCAGCCCACCCACCTCTTCCTGCTTGCCTGCAACCGACAGGGACTCAAAGACCGTGACGACGTCAGCAGGACGGGCCAGACCAATCAAGCGGGTAATGTGTTGCCAGATCAGCTTGTGATCAAACCGATAAAAATCCTCGTCGGTGACAATATCGGCCACCCGGTCAAACGCGGCATTATCGAGCAACAAGCCACCGAGCACCGACTGCTCCGCCTCAATGGAATGAGGCGGGACCCTGAGGTAATCCAGCGTTGAATCGGATTTGGCTGACTTGCTTTCCATGCATATACCTTCAAATCAAGGAAAAAAATCGACGCCGCAGCCAACAGAATGTGTTGTGCGGGCTTGAACAGTATGTGTATCTGGGGTCAGAACAGTCAGGCTCAACAGCGTGCTGGGCTGACAGGACCGAATGCGGCAATACAGTCACGCCGCAGGCGTGCTGGCTCTCTTCAAACAGAATGAAGAGAAAACAAAAAAGCCGGCTTGCACCGGCTTTTTTGAGCTTGGCAGATACACTCCATGAAAGAATGTACCATGCGTCAACGCGCTAGGCTTAGGCTACGTCGCCTTGAACCACAACGTTGATTTCAGCGATCACGTCAGGGTGCAGAACAACCTGAACGGGGTACTCGCCAATGGCTTTCAGGTGACCGTCTGGCAGACGAACCTGAGTCTTGACCAGGTCGGCAAAGCCGGCATTTTGCAATGCATTGGCGATGTCCATGGTGGTCACGGAACCAAACAAACGACCGTCCACGCCGGCTTTTTGAACCAGGGTGAAAGCTTGGCCGTTCAACTTTTCGTTCTGAGCCTGAGCAGCGGCCAGCTTTTCAGCTTGCAGCTTTTCCAGTTCGGCACGGCGTGCTTCGAACTCTTGCAGAGCGGCAGCCGTAGCACGGCGAGCAACTTTGCGTGGCAGCAGGAAATTACGGGCGTAACCATCACGTACGCGCACAACGTCACCCAGATTACCCAGGTTGGCGACTTTTTCGAGCAAAATAACTTGCATGACTAAGGTTCCTCTGGATTATTTGTGGTTGTCGGTGTACGGCAACAGCGCCAGGAAACGAGCGCGCTTGACAGCGGTGTCCAGCTGACGCTGGTAGTGAGCTTTGGTGCCCGTCAAACGTGCAGGGATGATCTTGCCATTTTCCTGGATGAAATCACGCAGGGTGTCCAGATCTTTGTAATCAATTTCTTCAACGCCAGCGACGGTGAAGCGGCAGAATTTGCGGCGCTTGAACAGTGGGTTCTGTTGTGCAAATTTGCGTTTTTTGTCTTTGCCTCTACGGAAAGCCATTTTGTGCCTCGTTAGTAACCGGGCTATACCCGGAAGAATTCAGTGTGAAGCGAGGTGTTGAACACTTCGCGACGATCGAGCCAGACCAGTCAAACCGTAACAGAGCCTTGTCCCGGAAAGTGACGCTGATATTGCTGTACATGCAGCACCAGACGCGTCGAACCTTTACGGGCTGGGGCAATAAAACCTTGTAGCTGCAAACGGGCTCCCAAAGGAGTGTCTGCCAGACCCAATGCATTATTTCCCAAAGCCACTACCTGCATCGTCAAAGCGATTTGCCGGGAGTGACCGGCTTCCATTACGGAAGATTCGTGTTCCAGGACCAATTCCAGAGCTGGGACACCAGCCGGCGTATAACGCAAGGGCTTGATGTCGACAAGCTGACCGGCAAGAGAGAACTGGTTCACGTAGTCGGAGCTATTACTCTTCAGCTTGAGCTTCGGCTTCAGCGGCTGCAGGAGCGCTGGCTTCAGTACTTGCTTTACGTGCTTCTTCGCGTTCGACGGACTTCATCATGACCGAAGCGCCTTCAGGGGCTTTCTTCGTGCCAGCGATGAGGTAACGCAAGATAGCGTCGTTGTAGCGGAAGGAATGCTCCAGCTCGTCCAGGGTGGACTGACCGCATTCGATGTTCAGGCACACGTAGTGAGCCTTGACCAGTTTCTGGATTGGGTAAGCCAGTTGACGGCGGCCCCAGTCTTCCAGACGATGAATAGCACCGCCTTCGGAAGTAACAATCGCCGAATAGCGCTCGATCATGGCGGGCACTTGCTCGCTTTGATCGGGATGCACAATGAACACTACTTCGTAGTGACGCATGGAACAACTCCTTGTGGATATCGCCTACTACCCGCTGTAAAACCAGTCAGGCACCAAGCGCGACAGCCCGCCCATTCAATCCGGGTCGAGCAAGAAACCATAGATACTAGCACCAAGAAAGGCTGACTGACAAGCCAAAAGCCTTAGCCCTGCACGCTTGCGTAGGCAGAGTGATTATGAATCGACTCAAAATTCTCGGCTTCGATGCTATAACGCAACACTCCGGGCAAGCTGCGCACGCTGACGGCTACATCACGCACCAGATCTTCGACGAATTTGGGATTGTCGTACGCGTATTCGGTAACGTACTTTTCGTCAGTGCGCTTGAGCAAGCCCCACAGCTGACAGGACGCCTGCTCTTCAACCGATTTGATCAGCGTAGGCAAGTCCAGCGTAGCCGGATCCGCAAACACGGCCTGCACGGTAACGTGCGAGCGCTGATTATGCGCACCGTACTCCGAAATGGCCTTGGAGCACGGGCAAAGGCTGGTAACCGGAACCAGTACGGACAACTCAAATTCGGGCTGGGCATCCACACCGACACGTGCTGTCCAGCTGACGGTGTAATCCATCAGGCTGGCCACACCGGATACGGGCGCCACTTTTTCCAGGAAAACGGGGAAGGTGGCTGTCATGTCGCCACGTCCGGCATTGAGCAAAGGCAACATGGCCTGGGCCATCTGCACAAAACCGGCGGGCGTCATGGCTTGACGGCGGTACTCTTCCAGCAAAGCGACAAAGCGCGACATATGGGTGCCTTTTTCTTCGGGCGGCAAGGCCACCGTCAACTCCCATTGCGCCACGGTGGGCACGGCCTGCCCCTGCAGGTCCAGCATCATCGGATGCCGCACCCCGCGCACACCCACGCGCTGAATCGCAACACGGCGTGTATCCGTGCTGCTTTGCACATCTGGCATGGCCAAAGGCGATTCCGACACTGTATTCATATCCATCAGGTTCAGCTACGACAGAGCCGCAACCGTAAATAAAAACAATAATGAATTATTATCTTACGCTTATCGCACACGAGGTTCGATAACCTTAACAAGAACGCGCATATTGGGGTATTTAAACCCTAAACTGTGCAGAAATTGCCTCACGCCTCAAGCAAACTTGAGAAACGTGCACGAATGGAGCGCTCGATGCCGGCGGCATCCAGACCCAGATCCTGAGCAATTTTCTTCTGATCGCCGTGGTCGATGAATTCGTCGGGGTAGCCCAGTTGCAATACCGGCATCACCAGCGCTTCACGACTGACAAACTCCAGCACCGCACTGCCTGCGCCCCCCATCAAACAGCCCTCTTCCACGGTAACAAATGCCTGATGGCCTTGTGCCAGCTCTTGCAGCAAGGCTTCGTCCATAGGTTTTACAAAACGCATGTCTACCACGGTGGCATCCAGAACCTCGGCTGCTTTCAGCGCCTCGTGCAACACGGGACCAAAAGCCAGAATGGCCAGATTCTTGCCCTGACGGCGCAGATTGGCCTTGCCCAGCGGCACGGTATGGAGCTCCTGATCCACTTCAGCACCGATACCCGCTCCGCGCGGATAGCGCACCGAGCTGGGCCCTGGGTGCTGATAGCAACAGGTCAGCAACAAGCGGGTTTCGTTTTCGTCCGACGGCGTGGCCACCACCATGTTCGGAATGCAGCGCAAAAAGGCGATGTCGTAATTACCGGCATGCGTTGCCCCGTCTGCGCCCACAATACCGGCGCGATCCAGCGCAAAAGTGACATCCAGATTCTGCAGGGCTACATCATGAATCAGTTGATCGTAGCCGCGCTGCAAAAAGGTAGAGTAAATCGCCACAACCGGCTTCTGCCCTTCACAGGCCAAGCCACCGGCAAAGGTCACGGCGTGCTGTTCGGCAATGCCCACATCAAAATAACGACGGGGGAATTGTTGCTCGAACTCCACCATGCCACTGCCTTCACGCATGGCGGGAGTAATACCGTACAGACGTTGATCCTGCCTGGCCATATCGCACAACCACTGACCGAAAATCTGTGTAAAGGTAGGGCGCGGCTTGGTCGTAGGCGTGACCAAACCCACAGAAGGATCGAATTTGCCTGGACCGTGGTAGAGCACCGGATCGGCTTCAGCCAGCTTGTAGCCCTGCCCTTTACGGGTCACCACATGCAGGAACTGCAAACCACCCAGATCACGCAGATTGCTCAAGGTAGAGACCAGCGCATCCAGATCGTGACCATCAATCGGGCCCACGTAGTTAAAACCCAGCTCTTCAAACAGCGTGGCCGGAGACAGAATCCCCTTGGCGTGGCCTTCAAACTTGCGCGCCAGTTCCAGCACAGGCGGGACATGCTGCAAGACAGTACGGCCTACATTCTTGGCAGCGGCGTAGAACCGGCCCGACATCAGGCGAGCCAGATAATGATTCAAGGCGCCCACCGGCGGCGAGATCGACATGTCGTTGTCGTTCAACACCACCAGCACATTTACATCGGGCGTTACACCAGCATTGTTCAGGGCTTCAAACGCCATACCGGCCGTCATCGCGCCATCACCGATCACGGCAATGTGCTGACGCTCGATCCCGGCATTGCGCGAGGCCACGGCCATCCCCAGTACCGCGGAAATCGAGGTTGAGGAATGCGCCGTACCAAAGTCGTCGTACTCGGACTCGGAGCGCTTGGGAAAACCGGAGATGCCATCTTGCTGACGCAAACCACTCATCTGATCGCGGCGGCCTGTCAGAATCTTGTGCGGATAGGACTGGTGACCCACATCCCACACGATACGGTCGTGGGGAGTCTCGAACACATAGTGCAAGGCAGTGGTCAATTCAACCGTGCCCAGATTGGACGACAAATGCCCACCGGTTTTGGATACGGATTGCAGAACAAACTCGCGCAGTTGTCGTGCCAGCTCGGGAAGATCACGTTGATCAAGCTGGCGCAAGTCGGCGGGAGACTGGATCTGCTCTAGGGAAACGGTTGTCATACTAAAGACGTCTATCCGGGCAAATAAGTGAAACGACTGTCTAAAAACAATCGCCAATCGGCTATTGTAAAACGCTTCGCGGCCTGTGCCAAAGTAGCACAGGCCCGCGTCGCTTAATGATTGCGACCCACGATGTAATCAGCCAGTTGTGTCAGACGTGCCGCAGCAGGTCCCAAAGGACGCAAGGCCAACTGGGCCTGCTCATTCAGAGCACCGAGCAACTCGCGCGATCCGTCCATACCCAGGATGGAGACATAGGTGGGCTTGTTATCGGCGGCGTCTTTGCCAGCCGTCTTGCCCAGCGTGGCGGTGTCAGCCGTCACATCCAGAATATCGTCCACGACCTGGAAGGCCAGACCCACAGCCTGGGCGTACTCTTCCAAACCATTACGCACGGTAGAGGAAGCACCCGCCACAATACCACCCAGCAAAACGCTGGCTTGCAACATGGCGCCGGTTTTCATGCTGTGCATCTCTTGCAACTGATCACGGTCCAGGGCAATGCCCACGCTGGCGCAATCAATAGCCTGACCACCGGCCATACCGGCACTGCCGGCGGCCTGCGCCAACTGGGTAATGGCTTGCACAATCAGCGCAGGGGCAATCGGCATTTGTGCCAATAACTCAAAGGCCAAGGGTTGCAAGGCATCGCCAGCCAGCATGGCGCAAGCTTCATCAAACTGAACATGAGTGGTTGGGCGACCACGACGCAATTTGTCGTCATCCATGCACGGCAAATCGTCGTGAACCAGCGAGTAGGCGTGGATCAATTCCACCGCCGCCGCTGCCAACTCCAATGCTTTCAATTGGGCTGCGGCCATGGGCTTGCCTTGCAAGGCAGCCTCACCGGCGGCATACACCAAGGCAGCGCGCACGCGCTTGCCGCCACCCAGCACCGAGTAGCGCATGGCTTCGTGCAAACGAGCAGGTTCCTGGCTGACAGGGGGCAGCAATTGTTCCAGTACGGTCTCAGTCTGCTCAACCCGCGCCTGCAGCCAATCAGAAAAACTGGTAGAACTCATCTTAACTATCTCCAACAGCTTCATCCCCGGACAAGGGGCGCAGCAGATTGCCTTGCAATACGCTGACTTGTTCTTGTGCAAGGTCCAGCTTGCGCTGACACAATTGGGCTAACTCCACGCCCTGCTCGTAAGCCTGCAAAGCCTGCTCCAGCGGCAATGCCCCGCTTTCCATGCGAGCGACCAGCGCTTCCAGTTGTGCCAGAGCGGACTCGAAATCCTGCTGGGCTGGCGCCTGGGCGCTTTGATTATCATCGCGAGATTTAACCATAACTATTCCTGATCAATGAGGGCCGTCAGGACTGGCTGAGACCCAATTGGAAGTGGCATTGTACGGGAGGCGGCGGCTTGCTGCCCTTCCCAAGGAGTACTTTCTACTTTGGGACCGCTCCACAGCAAAAAAGCCGCTCCGGAGCGGCTTTCTCAGCACCAGAAACTCAGGGCATTGAACTAGCTGCGCGCAACAGGTCGGCTGGCGTCACTCACCCATTCACTCCAGGAGCCGGGATAAATGCTGGAGCCAGACAAACCGGCCAACTCCATGGCAAAAAGATTGTGACAAGCTGTAATACCGGAACCACACTGGTGCACAACCATCTCTGCCGAAATCGCTCCCAGCAAGTCCTGAAACTCCTGGCGCAGCTGATCGGCCGGTTTGAAACGCCCCTGTTCACCCAGATTATTCAGGTGCGACCGATTAAGCGCATCGGGGATATGACCTGCGACCGGGTCCATCGGTTCCACGTCACCGCGATATCGCTCGGCAGCACGTGCGTCCAATACGGTAAAGATAGGTTTGGACAGGTTTTTCAGTACCTGCTCGGTCTGCACAGTAGGCATGGCAGCCTGCTCAGGCACACTCAATTTAGCAGTTGCTGGTACAGGCTTGGCCGGGCCGCTTTCTTCGGCTCCGCCCAACTGCTGCCAGGCCTGCCAGCCCCCATCCAGAATGGCGACTTGAGGATGCCCCAACCAGCGCAGCATCCACCACATATGGCTGGCGAATAAAGAACCTTGGGCGTCGTAGACCACGACCTGCATACCATCACGCAAGCCGTTTTTCTGCAAAAGCTGCGCCAGCTCCTGACGGCTGGGCAAAGGATGACGGCCATTCAGACCCGTCTTGGGTGCCGCCAGATCCAGCTCGTGATCCAGAAACACGGCACCCGGAATATGCCCCTGTTCGTAAGCGCGTCGTCCTGCCTGATGGTCGGCCAAATCATGGCGTACATCCAGAATCAGCCACTCCGAATTATTCAGATTGGCCTGGACCTGCTCTGCGCTAATCAGAAATTCAAACACGTTCTGCCTCCTTGACGGGAGCCTGCTCCGCTGTCGCGGCCTGACCTCGCAAGATACGATCCTCGCTGTAGGTACGCCAGGCCGACAACAGACCAGACCCAATAATCAATGCCATACCTGCCCAGGCTAACCAGTCAGGCACATCCCCCCAGAAAGCAATGCCAATCAGGGCGGCGAAAATAATGGTGGTGTATTGCAGGGCTGCGGTCAACAAGGCCGAGCCCAAGCCAAAAGCACGCGTCATGGTCAATTGCCCGAACAAGCCGGACAGGCCCACGCCCAGCAAGGCCAGCCACGCGCGCCAGCTCAGCTCGCGCCAGCCTTCCCACAAAAGTCCAACCAGGCTGGAACAGACGACAAAACAGGAGAACAGCAGCACGGTGCGCCATTCCGGCTCGCCAGAGCGCCCCAGGGCACGTACCTGCATCATGGCCACCGCGCTCAAGGCGCCAGCACACAGGCCCAGCATGGCGGCCCACCATTGGTCTGGCGTAATGCTGGGGCGCAGGACACCGATCACGCCCATAAAGCCCAGCAACACGGCAATCAGACGCACAGGGTCACGCTGGGTGCCACCCCAGGCAAGCATCCAGAAAGCAATAAACAAGGGAGCGGTGTAGTTCAGGCTGACCGCGGTGGACAAGGGCAGATTAGCCAGAGCCAGAAAGCCCAGCCACATGGAACTGACCCCGGAGACATTACGCCGGACATGCAGTTTCCAGCTTTGAGGAGCCAGCCTCAAACCACGGCTTTTAGCCCAGAACACCAGAAGAAGAACCGAGGGCACACCCCGGAACAAAACAATTTGCGCCATCGACGCCCCGGCATCGGCGGACACTTTGACACAGGCCCCCATAATGGCAAACATGGCGCAGGCTACCAGCATCCATAATGACTGCATGTGATCAAACCAGATTCAGTAATAAGGGTAGGGTAGGAACGGTTCATTACTGAACCATCCCCCCCTAAGAACCGGACTTGCGACTTTCACCGCATCCGGCTCAAGCACAACACGTCCAGTAGAAAAGGAGTTTCAGATTATATCTCTGATCACCTTTGCCGTCTGGACTCGAAGCCCTTATCGGGCCGGTTTCGCTACCTGCAAACCAAGGGTATGCACCCGTATGTGACAGACCGGATGCAAAAGCACTCGGTTCGAGAGGGCATCTGACCCACCATCCATCCGATAAACCAGGTGGTGGTCATGCCATCCGCTCTCGTAGTCCAGAGGTTCCCCGCACAAGGCGCAGCGCCCTGCTTGGGATACATATAATTTTGCAGCCTCGGTTCGATAAGCGATGCGTTTAAGCAGCCGCTTCGTCCTTAACTGTTCACCATAGACCTCCCACGACGAATCAAACGGGTTGTAATCCCCCTTGATTTTCTCGTGCCTCACGATCTCTGTATCAGCGAGCTTCAACAGGGTGATCGGGAAGGAACCTTCTTCCGTCCATATTGTTGCAGCAAACTCGTTCCGACCTGCGATGCATTGCCAGTAACGGCGATGGCACCACGGTCGGGACTTATTCGGATGCCGTCGTCTCGACCACCGCACGAGGCGCCAGTAGATCAGATTATCCATCCGACTAAAGGTTTCTTTCGCCACCACCGGTTGGTGGTACTGCGCCCAGCCCCGTAAAACAGAGTTGAGCTTGGCAATGAGATCCTCCTGTTTCACCGTTAAGTGCGTTTTTACGATCTCTCTGACCTTGCGATAGAACGTTTGCACGTTCTTCTTGCTAGGCTTGATGAGCAACTTTCCTTTGTACTTGCGAAAGTTCCATCCCAGAAAGTCAAAGCCTTTGTCTATATGTACGACTTTCGTCTTTTCCGGCGATAGTCGCAGTCCTCGTTGTGCAAGGAAGGCTTCTATCCACGGCCTGATTTCAGCCTCCAACAATTCTTGCGAATTGCCGGTGATCACAAAATCGTCGGCGTACCGGACCACATTGACTTTCAGCTTCACGGCTTTCGTCTTTCCGTATCGCGTACCAAGATACGCTTTCAGGTCTGATTCGAGCCCGTTCAAACACACATTCGCCAGCGTGGGCGAGATGATTCCGCCTTGCGGCGTCCCTTTTTCGGTTGGCGAGAGGCGGCCCTTGTGGACTACCCCGGCTTTCAACCACTTACGCAGGACAACCTTGTTCATGGGAACGTGGTCAACCAGCCATTGGTGGTTAATGTGGTCAAAACAGCCTTGTATATCCGCCTCCAACACCCATTGAGCCGCAACTTTTCTGGATGTGCAGACAAATATCTGTCCCATTGCGTCCGCCGTTGAGCGTTGTTTCCGAAAGCCGTAGCTGTTCGGGTCGCTCGTGGTTTCTGCTACGGGTTCAAGCCCCAGCAAATGCAAAGCCTGCATCGCCCGGTCGAACAGCGTGGGAATGCCCAAGGGGCGTTCTTTACCGTTCGCTTTGGGGATGTAAACCCGCCGCAAGGGAAGAGGCTTGTAACCTCTTTGCTGCCTTAACCTACCTATCGCCGCCCGTTTCAGGGCAGGAGTTTCCCAAAGCTGGCGATCGACACCGGCCGTTCGCTTGCCTTGGTTTTCAGTAACCCGTCTTACCGCCAAGGCTCTGGCGGAAAACGAGTGGGTTAAAGACCGTTGCAGGGCCTTGACCCTGCGCCAATCATTATCCCGCGTCGCCTTCGCGATACGTTGCTGCGTTGTTCGCACGAATTGCTCGACTCGACGCCAGTCAATGGTGTGCCAGTCTTGCGGCTCGTGTGAGGACGCAGAACCACGGGGAGTGGTCTTTCTCATGCTTTCCTCTTTCCGGTTATCCCGTTGAAAGGACGCACAACGTCCCCGAAGGGATGGTGTACATCCCCTCGGGGTGGTTTGAACGTTTGCAGTCGTCTTGCGACGGTTGCACCTAGTGGAAGTGGGCGTGCTTTCGCACCGGAGCAGAGCCCTATGCCACCCATTACAGGCGGCCATTCGCTTTTTCCACTCTCCCATACCCCCTCATCCAACAGCTTGCCTTGCGGTTTGCCTGCCAGAGGTGCTTACACACCTTGGCGGATAGTGGGGCTTACCACGTTCCCTGATCTACCGACTGATTACGATTTGCATCGTACTCAGACTCTCCGTTTAGGACTCATCTCTCCTGGGACTGTTTTAGTGACGACGTGTGTGAAGCTTCCACTCACACAGCCAACAGCACACCTTTTTGGTTATGGCCTAACAGCAGATTCAGCCATTCAGTAATTACCCAGGTTCCAACGATGATTCACATTACATTGCCCATACGGAACTAGCCTAGCCCCTTAACCGCCTTTCTGCTGGCAGTATCCACCCTAACCCTCACAGGTCAGAAGTGCCGCTTACGCGGGGGTACGTTGTCTGGTGAGCTTCGCACCCGCCCATTACTGGTCGAGCACGTCACCGTAGGCTACGTGTGGTCGTACACACGGTTATGGCACTTCCTTTCAGAAGGCATAACAAGGCAGATCAGAGCTTGCGCTCTGCGGTTTCACGTTATCCAAGTCAACTAGTTTTACGCACACAAAGAGTTCCATTTGGTATCGCGAGGATGCCGCATGGATTGCTCGGGTTTGGAGTGTCTAGTTGCCCTGTTGGGCAGTCTAGGGGCGTAAGAATACGGACGAGCGTTTGATAAACGTTGCCGTAAGGCAGAGTCTCTTCCGTAGAAGTGTCTCTGTCGTTTGAGACGCCAGCCAAGGCTGGGTCATTGACTTGTGTCAGGCACCGTAGTGCGTTGACTGATAGCAGTGAAGTAATACCCTGAACCTGCTCCTTGGGGGAGTAGGTCGTTCGGTTCTCAAGGGTTGAACCGACGCAGAAGCGACATCTACGTGTCGCACGAAAGCCATTACTATACTCCCCACCTTGTAAAAGTGGACCGGTAACCCCATATCCAGACCACTTACGCAACAGCAAGAACCTCGGCGCAAGAAACTATCTTGCCCGGAAGCTGACTAAAAGCTGAATATTTTATTTTCACGCCTGGAATCAAGGCTAAAATTCGCGCAGATCGTGTTCTCACGATCACGATTTTTTCTGTTACACCGGAATCCGCATTCATGAAACGAATTGTCCTTTTCTTAATCACCAACCTGGCCGTCATGCTGGTGCTCAGCGCCTCCATGAATATTTTGGGTGTGGGACGTTACCTGAACGCGCAAGGTCTGGACCTGACTCAATTGCTGATCTTCTCGGCTTTGGTCGGTTTTACCGGCGCCATTATCTCCTTGCTGATGAGCAAATGGATGGCCAAGCAAAGCGTGAACGCCCGTGTCATTGACCCGAATGCCCCCGCCAATGCCGAAGAGGCCTGGCTGGTCGATACCGTGCACCAACTGGCCGACCGTGCCGGTATTGGCCGCCCCGAAGTGGCCATTTACGAAGGCGAGCCCAATGCCTTTGCCACCGGCGCTTTCAAGAATGATGCTCTGGTCGCCGTGTCCACCGGCTTGCTGCGCGGCATGACCGAAGAAGAAGTCATGGCGGTGCTCGGCCACGAAGTTGCCCACATTGCCAATGGCGACATGGTCACCCTGACCCTGATCCAAGGCGTGGTGAACACCTTTGTGATCTTTCTGGCCCGTCTGGCCGGCTACTTTGTTGACCGCGTGCTACTGCGCAATGATCGCGACGTGGGCATGGGTTACTACGCCTCGGTCTTTGTGTTTGAGCTGATTTTTGGCGTGCTGGCCTCCATCATCGTGGCCTGGTTCTCGCGTCAGCGTGAATACCGTGCCGATGCCGGTTCCGCTCAGTTGCTGGGTTCGCGTCAGCCCATGATTCACGCGCTGGCCCGTCTGGGCGGCATGGCTCCTGGCGAACTGCCCAAGAACTTTGAAGCCTCCGGTATTTCGGGTGGTCGTTCGATCAGTGCGATCTTCGCCTCCCACCCTCCTATCGCTGCACGTATTCAGGCTTTGCAAAGCGCTCAATCCGTCTAAGATCCCAGGCGGCCTGAACGGCACAGCCAAATAAAATGCCCCAAAAGCACACAGGCTTTTGGGGCATTTTTTATGCCTTGGCGCAAAGTTAGCGTATGGGCTGCCGGACAATCATCTTGTGCCGACTCGACGACGCTTTGCTCCAATCACTCAGATAGATCTCGTGATACACGCCCAAAGGCTCCAACCCTTCCTGCGGCAGGAACTTCGTATAGAGCTGCGACAACAAAGCTGACAGATCGGCTGGGGAGCCCACATGCATCACCTGCACGCACTTGCCCTCCGTCACGGCTTCCCACCTGGGAGCTGGAGCGTTCCCCAACTGAGCACGCATCTGGGCCACCGCGCCTTCCAGACCCGCCTTATCGGTCCATACAGGCAAGGTCACTTGTACACGCCACTGCCAGTTTTCCCGCCGCCCTGCTTCCACATCTTTCGGATCCGCAGCCCAGTACAGAACTTCGACCGGCGCTTCCATAAAGTCACGCCCCATGCGTTGGCGTGCCTCTCGACGGATAGGCTCAATAGCAAGCTGCAAGGTCTTGATAGCCGCCCCCACCGCAACAGGCTCGGGAGCACCTTTGCCATCCAGAATGGCAAACGGCAAAGTGGGCACATCCAGCACCCGAAAATGGTGCTGCAAAGGCGCATACAACATCTTCAGGGCTGGGATATCCTGGCTTAAATCGATCATGTTTTCGTAAGCCATAAAAAGGTCTCACCTAACTCCAAACCTAATCAGCAAAGTGATATTCCAAAATATCGTCACCGAACTCATCACGCTGGCCGCTTTCGGTCCAGCCTAAATGACGATAGAAACCATAGGAGCGCACCTGAGGATCACTATTACAAGCCAGGAACAGGCGCGTAAAACCACGCCCCTGCAAGTCCTGCATCATCTGTGTCAGCAAACGGCGGCCCAGACCCAGGCTTTCATAGTCGGGCAATAGCGCCAACACCATGATCTCGCCGCTCTCGCTATCACCGAAGCAATAGCCAGCCATCTGCTCATCGACCAGGGCCACATAGCCGGGGCAACTACCATCCTCAATACCTGCGGCCCAGCTTTCTGCGGTAACTCCCAAGGCGGCCAGATCCTCTTCAGAAAAAGCATTTTCACGAGTCAGTCCCCGGATACGCAGGCATTCGCGGGCGTCATCAGGCACTGCAGCGCGCAAGACTATCTTGCTCATTCACTACTCCAATATAAAAAGGGCAATGACGGCAAATCATCACGTCATCGACCATACAAAAGACTTAAGGGGTGTCAGTGTTAAGTTGGCTCAACCACTGGGCAATGTCGCCCACGACCTGGGGCATGGCCGAGCTGCCATCGGCCTGCGTCATGACGTGATCCAGATCGGGATAGCTGCGCCACACCACATGCGGGTTATCCACCTGTGCCACCATCTGGGCAGCGGCTTGCGGCGAGACCGAGGTATCGCGCCCGGACTGAATCACCAGAGTGGGGATAGCAATCCGTCGCAGCACCTCGGCCTGATCCAGATTCAGCATCTGCTGCCACCAATCGCGTCCATGTCCGCTCATCCGAGTATCCAGGCCGGCCCTGGCCTGCCTCAAAAATTCGCCCAAGCCATCAAGCATGTTTTGCTTGTCGGCAGCCGGCATCTCTTGGATTGAGGCGCTATAGAGCACATCATCCTGGAACCAGCGCCCGCCGCCATTAAAACTGATGGCCGCATCCAGATGCGAAGTCTGGGCCGCCAGCAAATGAACAATCACCGCTCCCTCGCTGCCACCCAAGGCAAAAAGCTTGTCATAGCGGGTCTGACTTTGCAGCTGTTTTAAAACCGCATCCAGATCAGCCACACGCTGTTGGGGCTGGTCGCGCTGAATATAGTCTGTCGGGCAGTCGCTACGCTCGGGATCGTCGCTATCAGGCAGCGCGGCCGTCAGCGCATATTTTTCCACCGCCAGCACCTGGGCTTGTGGACGAGCCTTGGCCAGGGTTTCCCAAACAACTTTCTTGTGCGCCACGCTATTGCAATCCGAGCCTTGCACAATCAGAAGCAGCTCATGCACACCTTCTTGAGGGGCGATGGCAGGCTGGACGTAATAATGAATGGTGCTGCCATCTGCACGCGCCAATTCATGTGGCTGCGCTTGAGCATAAGCCTGGCTGCCCACGACCCCAGAGATAGCAAGGCCCGCCAGACGGGCCAGAGAAATTGAATAATCCATGCCGCACTGTGGCACAGAATGATGAAGATTTGATGGAGAAAAATGGCGGACTCGCCGCCATGAAAAGGGACCAGCCAGCAAAGAGCTGACCTGACCGGGGGAGACATCAAGCCATCACACCCTTTGCTGGCTGGTGTCCCGCCGCCGGTCGCCATTTGCCCAAAAAGACGACCGGACTGGCAAGACTCAAGGCTTCATGGGATTGGTCTTTTCTGGATTGATTTGATAGCGCTGCAAAGCATCGCTGACCAACGAGCGAGGCACCGAACCTTCGTCGGCCAAGGCCTTCAAGGCCGAGACCACGATGAAGTGCCGGTCCACTTCAAAGAACTCGCGCAGCGAGGCCCGTGTGTCGGAACGCCCAAAGCCGTCCGTCCCCAAAACCAGCAAACGACGCTCCGGCACAAAGGGCCGGATCTGCTCGCCCACAATCTTCATATAATCCGTGGCAACCACAATCGGGCCTGCATGCCCTTCCAGGCAAGACTGCACATAAGGGATACGCGGCTCGCTTTCCGGGTGCAAGGTGTTCCAGCGCTCCGTATCCAGGCCATCACGACGCAGTTGGTTCAGGCTGGGCGCACTCCACACATCGCTGGCCACACCAAAGTCCTCTTGCAGCAATTGTGCGGCAGCCAGCACCTCCATCAAGATAGAGCCACTGCCCATCAACTGCACACGCGGGGCCTTGGCTTTTTGCTGCGGTCCCGCCTGCAAGAGATACAGCCCTTTGATAATGCCCTGCTCCACCCCTTCCGGCATCTCGGGATGCGGGTAGTTTTCATTGAGCACGGTAATGTAATAGAACACGTCCTCCTGATCCTGATACATGCGACGAATACCATCCTGCATGATCACGGCCAGCTCATAGGAGAAGGTGGGGTCATAAGAGCAGCAGCTAGGCACCACGCTGGAGAGCACATGGCTATGACCATCATCGTGCTGCAAACCTTCGCCCATCAAGGTGGTGCGACCCGACGTTGCACCAAACAAAAAGCCTCGTGTCCGTGCATCCGCCGCAGCCCAGATAAAGTCCCCTACTCGCTGAAAACCGAACATGGAGTAGAAGATAAAGAGCGGAATCGTGGGCACACCGTGATTGCTGTAGGCCGTGCCTGCTGCAATCCAGGAGGAGATTGCCCCGGACTCATTCAGGCCTTCCTGCAAGATCTGCCCGTCCTTGGCTTCTTTGTAATAGCTCAACTGGCCAGCATCCTGTGGCGTGTACAACTGCCCCAAGTACGAGTGAATACCAATCTGGCGGAACAGACCTTCCATACCAAAGGTGCGCGACTCATCCGGCACGATGGGCACAATCAATTTGCCCAGTACCGGGTCTTTCAACAAGGTGCTCAAAATACGCACAAAGGCCATGGTCGTGGACAAACCACGCTCCCCTGTGCCTTTCAACTGGGCCGCAAAGCTGTCCAGCGTGGGCACCGTCAAGGCCGGAACAGAGGTTCTTCGCGATGGCACAAAGCCGCCCAGAGCAGCACGACGTTGCTGCAAGTAAACCGCTTCCGGGCTGCCTGGCTCGGGGCGCAGATAAGGCAGCTCTTCCAGTTGTTCATCCGTAACGGGTAGCTGGAAACGATCCCGGAAGGCACGCACTGCATCTGCGCTCATTTTCTTGAGCTGGTGATTGATGTTCTGGCCTTCACCAGCCTCGCCCATACCAAAACCCTTCACGGTTTTCACCAGAATTGCGGTCGGCCCGCCATGGCTGTTACGTGCGGCTTGGGCATACGCGGCGTAGACCTTATCGGGATCGTGACCACCACGGGCCAGGGCCCAGATGTCGTCGTCCGACAAATCCGCTACCAGTTCCAGCAGCTCGGGATACTTACCAAAGAAATGCTCACGTACATAAGCGCCACTTTGGGACTTGAAGGTCTGATAATCCCCGTCCACGCATTCCATCATGCGTTTGCGCAGCAAGCCGGTTTTATCTTTGGCCAGCAAATCGTCCCAGCCCGCGCCCCAAATTACCTTGATGACATTCCAGCCTGCCGCACGGAAGTTCGCTTCCAGTTCCTGAATGACTTTGCTATTGCCACGCACAGGGCCGTCCAGACGTTGCAAATTGCAGTTGACCACGAAGATCAGGTTATCCAGCTTCTCACGCCCACCCACGGCAATGGCGGACAGGGACTCGGCTTGATCCATTTCTCCATCCCCCAGGAACGCCCAGACCTTGCGACCATCCATAGGCTTCAAACCACGGAAATCCAGATAGCGCATATAGCGTGCCTGATAGGCAGCCATCAAAGGCCCCAGGCCCATGGACACCGTGGGAAATTGCCAGAACTCGGGCATCAGGCGTGGATGCGGGTAAGACGACAAGCCACGACGCCCCGCCTCACGACGGAAGTTGTCCATCTGTTCATCATCCAGACGCCCTTCCACATAAGCACGGCCATAAATACCGGGGGCGGAGTGACCCTGTATATAGACCAGGTCACCATCAAAGCTTTCTGTGCGGCCCCGGAAAAAATGGTCAAAGCCCACGTCGTACAGAACGGCCGCGGACTGATAAGTAGCAATGTGTCCGCCCACATTGGAGTGCCGACCGGCACGCAGCACCATGACCATGGCGTTCCAGCGCACATAGGCATTGAGCTTGCGCTCCAGTTCCTTGTCACCGGGATACGGGGTTTGCTGATGCACCGGAATGGTATTCACATACGAGGTGGTCACGCGTGTGTACAGGTCACCGTGATGACGCGCATCGAAATCCAGCAATTGATCAATCAGATAGTGGGCACGGGGGCGTCCTACTGCCGCCGTGACCGATTCCAGGGCATCCAGCCACTCGGTCGTCTCTTGCGGGTCCACATCCGCGATCTGCAAAGCGTGATTCATAACAATCTCCAGGTGGATAGGCCGGATCCGCCACGCGACGTCCTCACGGCCTGAACAAGACGCAGGGCAGGACAGACCCTCACCCATACGATTGCAATTGCAACTACTTTATGAGCGCATCTTATCCGCGTATAATTGCATTTGCAACTAAAAAATAAATTCCTGGGGGAAAGAACGATGAGTCGCTCCGACACTGATCTGTGGTTTTCCTTTGTGCGCGCGCACCGCAGCATCCTGAAAGAAATCGAACGCAGACTGGCTGCCGAAAAGTTGCCACCCTATGCCTGGTACGACGTGTTGTGGGGACTGGAAAGCGGGCCGGAGGGAACCCGACGCATGCATGAACTGGCCGATCGACTGGTCATAGAACGCTATAACCTGACGCGACTGATCGACCGGCTGGAAGCCCAGGGGCTGGTCCAGCGCAGTCGCTCCTCGGAAGATGGTCGGGCCGCCTTTGCCAGCATCACGGATGAAGGCCGGGCCTTGCGCAAACAGATGTGGCAGATCTACCAAAGCGCTGTGCAGGAACTGTTTCTGTCGGCCTTTTCCGATCAGGAACAAACGCAGTTTGCACACGGGCTGGATCAGGCTGCCCGACAAGCGCGGCAATCCTCCAACACCTAGATGTGTCTAACTGATACCTGAGGCTCACGCTTGTAAGAGGCGCTGGGCTATTATTTAGCAATGAAAGAAATCTTCGCACTTCTCGATTTCGGGGGTTATATCGCCTTGCTCCTGTGGGGTATCCACATGGTGCAAAGCGGTGTGCAACGCGCCTTCGGTGCCGAACTAGGCATCTGGATGGGTCATGCCCTGGGGCGTCCCCGCCGTGCTTTTGTTGCCGGAGCGGCCATTACGGCCGCCATCCAAAGCAGTACCGCCACCGGGCTGATGATTACCAGCTTTGCCGCCACCGGCATGGTCGCCCTGGTTCCGGCCCTGGCCGCCATGCTGGGCGCCAATGTGGGTACGACGCTGATCGTGCAGCTGCTGTCCTTCAAAATGACCGCGCTGGCCCCGGCCCTGATTCTTCTGGGCGTCTGGCTGTTCCGCTCGCAGGAGCCTGGACGCCGTCGTGACTTGGGTCGCGTCTTTATTGGTCTGGGCCTCTTGCTGCTGTCCCTGCATGAACTGGTGGGCTTGTTCTCCCCCATTCAGGACGCCCCCCTGCTGCAAACCATTCTGGAAGCGCTGGCAGGCAGTCCCATGACGGGCATGCTGCTGGCCGCTCTGCTGACCTGGGCCGCACACTCCAGTGTGGCCATTGTGGTGCTGATCATCTCGCTGGCCAGTCACCAGCATATGGACCCGCAACTGACCTACGCATTGGTGCTGGGTGCCAATGTGGGTACCGCTATCAACCCGATTCTGGAAGGGGCTGGCGGCTCCAAGGACCCAGCCAACAAACGTCTGCCCATCGGCAACTTGGGCACACGTGTGTTTGGTTGTCTGGTCGGCATGATTTTGCTGCCCTGGATTCCGGATTTGATGAGCTGGTTCACCAATGACCCAGCTCGTGCTGTGGCCAACTTCCATACCTTCTTCAACCTGGCCGTGGCAGCCTTGTTCCTGCCTTTACTCAACCCCTATTCGCGTCTGCTGAGCCGTTATCTGCCCCGCCGCACCGACCCGGATGATCCCGGCCTGCCCTTGTATCTGGACCAGTCCGCTCAGGAAGTGCCTGCCGTGGCCTTGGGCAATGCAGCGCGTGAGGCGTTGCGTCTGTCCGATATGTTGCAGGAAATCCTGGATACGGCCCGTCAGAACATGCTGAACAATAGCGCCCAAAGCATTAACCATGCGCGCTATATCAGTAATGCCGTCAACCGTCTGGAGCCGCTGATCACCACCTATCTGGCCAGTATGGACCAGGAAAACCTCAGCAAGAAAGATACCCGTCGTCTGAACGATATTCTGACGTTCTCCACCAATATCTCGCACGCCGCCACGATCAGCGTCAATGGCTTGCTCAGCCACACGGCCAAGCTGCGTAAACAAGGCTGGATACTGCAATCGGAAGAACAAGCCGAAATCGGCAAAGTCATGGACAGGCTGATTCGCAACCAGCGTCAGGCAGCAGCCCTGTTTGTGGCCGAAGATGTAAAAACCGCCCGCTTCCTGGCCTTTGAAAAAGACTTCTTCCGCGAACTGGAAGTGGCGGCGGGAGACCGTCATATTCGCAAGATCAAGGCCGGTCAGCTGGACTCCGCCGAGCAGGGCTCCTTGTACCTGGAGATTTTGCGCGACGTGCGTACCATCAACTCCTATCTGGTCAGCGCCGCCGCCTATCCAATTCTGGCCAAGCACGACGAGTTGCTGCCCAACCGAGTGCGCTCCAACGAGGAATAAACAGACTGCAGCCAGGCGGTGAAAACAAGCCGCTCTGCTACTTAAAAAAAAGGCGACCATCAGGTCGCCTTTTCCTTTAGCTTGCCAGGAAGCCTTAGTGAGCCTGTTCCCAGTTATCACCCACGCCGACTTCAGCCACCAGCGGCACATCCAGCTTGGCTACATTGCACATCAGGCCCGGCAGGTTTTCACGCAGGACATCCAGCTCGTCTTCGGGTACATCGAATACCAGCTCGTCATGTACCTGCATCACCATCTGCGTGCGCAGCTTTTTTTCTTCCAGCCAGCGCTGCACAGCCACCATGGCCATCTTGATCAGGTCGGCCGACGTGCCCTGCATCGGCGCGTTAATGGCGGCACGCTCTGCACCGGCCATGCGTGGCCCTTTCGCGCCCTTCAGTTCAGGTAGCCACAGACGGCGACCGAACACGGTTTCCACATAACCCTGCTCATGCGCCTGCGCCTTGATGCGCGTCATGTAGCTGGCCACGCCAGGATAGCGGGCGAAGTAGCGATCAATATAGGCACGGGCTGCATCACGAGTAATGCCCAGATTGCTGGCCAGACCAAATTCGCCCATGCCGTAGATCAGACCAAAGTTGATCGCCTTGGCCGCACGACGCTGGTCCGAGCTGACGTCCTTGGCATCCACACCGAAGATCTCGGCAGCGGTTGCCGTGTGCACGTCCCCACCCTGCTCAAACACCTGCTGCAGATTCTCGTCGCCCGATACATGGGCCATGACACGCAATTCGATCTGGGAATAGTCAGCCGACACCACTTTGCCCAGTTCAGACACGAAAGCGGCGCGAACACGGCGGCCTTCTGCGGTACGCACTGGAATGTTCTGCAAGTTGGGATCGGAGGAAGCCAGACGTCCGGTAATGACGGCAGCCTGTGCATAACGGGTATGCACACGGCCACTGTCCGGGTTCACCATTTTGGGCAGTTTGTCCGTATAGGTGGACTTGAGCTTGGCCAGGCCACGATATTCCAGCAGTACCTGGGGCAAGGGGTAATCCTGAGCCAAACGGGTCAGCACATCCTCATCAGTAGAGGGGGCACCGCTGGCGGTTTTACGAACCACCGGAATACCCAGCTTGCCGAACAGAATCTCGCCCACTTGCTTGGGGGAGTTCATATTGAAAGGTTGGTCGGCCAGCTCGTAAGCCTTGTTTTCCAGTTCCAACATTTTCTGGCCCAGCTCGTGGCTTTGGCGCGCCAGAGTAGGCACATCAATCTTGACGCCATTGCGCTCCACAATGGTCAGCACGTCCGACGCCTGCACTTCCAGCAAATAGATACGCTCCAGCCCCTCTTCCTTGGCCACTTGAGGGCGCAGGCACTGATGCAGACGCAAGGTGTAATCCGCGTCTTCACAAGCGTATTGCGAGGCCACGGGAATATCCACCTCGTCAAAGCCGATCTGCTTGGCCCCCTTGCCGCAAATATCCTCGTAAGAGGCGCCTTTCAGACCCAGCCATTGCAAGGCCAGCTCTTCCATGCCGACACGCTTGTGCGATTGCAGAACATAAGCCTGCAACATAGTGTCCTCGCGAATACCGCGCAGGCTGACTTTTTCATTCAGCAAGACATGGGTATCGTATTTGGCGTTATGCAGGACCTTGGCCGCCTCTGCGCTTTCCAACCAGGGGCGCAGCGTTTCCAGCACATAGTCTTTATCCAGCTGTTCTACATCCAGCGAGCCACGATGAGCCACCGGCACATAAAAAGCCTGCCCCGCCTTGACCGACACCGACAAACCCACCAGACGCGCCATCAAGGGGTCCAGGGAGGTGGTTTCAGTATCCAAGGCCACCAGCTCGGCCTTTTCCAGCAGGCCTAGCAGGGTCTGTAGTTGTTCTTTCGTCGTGACGGTCTGGTAATCCAGCTCGGCAGGCGCAGCAGGTGTTTCAGCCTCGACACGGGCATCCTGAGCGGGAACGCGCTTGGGATCATCCGTCAATTCACGCAACCAGGTACGGAAACCGAAGGTCTCGTAGATATCCTGCAACACGGCGTTGTCGCGGGGCTCTGGCTCCAGCGCCTCGAAATCCCCGGTAAACCCAGGCACTTCGCAATCAAGTTTGACGGTGACCAGTTTGCGCGTCATTTCAAAGTTGGAGCTGAAGTCGCGCAGATTCTGGCCGGCCACCCCCTTGATTTTGTCGGCATGCTGCAACAGTTCATCCAGACTGCCATATTCGCCCAACCACTTGGCGGCCGTCTTGGGCCCCACCTTGGGAACGCCGGGAATATTGTCCGAAGTGTCGCCAATCAGCATTAAATAATCGATAATCTGATCTGGGCGTACCCCATACTTGCTGGTAACGCCTTCTACATCCAGCTTCTCGTTACTCATGGTATTGACCAGCTGCACATGCTCATTGACCAGTTGGGCCAGGTCCTTGTCCCCGGTAGACACCACGGTCTCGATGCCATTTTCTGCCGCCAGACGGGAAAGCGTGCCGATGATATCGTCGGCCTCTACACCAGGCTGACAAATCAGATGCCAGCCCATGGCGCGTACCGCTTTATGAATAGGCTCTATTTGCACCGCCATATCTTCGGGCATGGAGGGCCGGTTAGCCTTGTATTGATCGTACAGATCGTCCCGGAATGTGCGGCCTTTGGCATCAAATACGCATACCATATAGTCCGCTTGATAATCCTGTAGCAGACGGCGCAGCATATTGATGACCCCGTACAAGGCGCCTGTGGGCTGGCCTTGCGCGTTTCGCAGATCGGGCATCGCATGGTACGCTCGGTACAGATAGCTGGAACCATCAACGAGCAACAAGGTTTTTTTCATGTCTAACAATAAAATCGTCCGTTTACCGGCCTCTGAGCAGATTCCTACCATCATGAAGGAGCTGCAAACTGCGGTCGATACATTAAAAGAAATGGGTGCTGGCGTTAGTGTTTTCGGCAGCGCACGCATCAAACCCGGTCATCCTTACTACGAACTGGCCCAGGAGCTGGGCCGTCGTCTGGCCGAAGCGGGCGTCACCCTGATTGCTGGTGGTGGCCCTGGCCTGATGGAAGCCGCCAATAAAGGCGCGTACGAAGCAGGCGGGCAAAGTATTGGCCTGAATATACGCTTGCCTCACGAAACCACCAACAACCCTTACCAGACACAAAGTCTGCAGTTCGAGTACTTCTACTCGCGCAAGGCCACCTTTTTCATGCACAGCTGGGCCTACATTGCCCTGCCTGGCGGTTTCGGTACCCTGGACGAGCTGTTTGAAGTCATGACCCTGGTTCAAACAGGCAAAGTCCCACCCGCACCCATTGTACTGATCGGCACTTCCTTTTGGTCCGGCCTGATCGAATGGATTGGTGACCAATTGATGGAGATGGGCCTGATTGGTCCCAAAGACCTGAATTTGCTGGTCCTGACCGACGATCTGGACGAGGTCATGGGCTACATCAACCAGTGCTGCGTACTGCCTAGGGCGGAACCCGCATTGCCCCAGTAAGGCGTACGGGTTAAATTTGCAGTCTTTCTTCGGCCCTCCATCAGCAGGGCCGAATTTGTATTGAATGCCACAAGCTAGTCGATATTTGCCGGAGTCCTCCACATGAACAAAATGCTTGCCCGCCTCCTGATGGTGGCTTTTTGCAGTGCCTTGGTGCCCGCTGCTGCCCATGCAGCCGGGCCGTCCGAAATCCGTTTTGCCACTGAAGCGGGTTATCCCCCCTTCGAGTTTCTGGACCCCAGTGGCGAGCTGCAAGGCTTTGACATCGACATCGGCAACGAAATCTGTAAGCGCCTGCAAGCCAAGTGCGTGTGGATCGATCAGTCCTTTGACAGCTTGATCCCCGGCCTGCAAGCGCGCAAATTCGATCTGGCCAACTCCACCATGACCGCCACCGAGGCACGCGCCAAGGTGATCGACTTTAGCGAGCCCATGTATATCGTGCCGGTTCGCCTGGCCGCCCGCAAAGGCAGCGGTCTGGAGCCCACCGCCGAATCCCTGAAAGGCAAGCGTGTCGGTGTGCAGCAAGGCACCACCATGGAAACCTATGCGCGCCAGAACTGGGCCAACAACGGTGTCACCATCGTGGCTTACCCCAGCTACACCGACGCCTTCAATGACCTGGCCGGTGGCCGCGTGGACGCCACCTTCCAGGAAGCCCAGAACGCCGTTGAAGGCTTTTTGACCAAGCCTGCCGGTGCCGACTTTGAGCTGACTGGCAGCACCGTGGACGACAGCCCCATCCTGAACGAGCCTATCGCCATGGGTATTCGCAAGGGCAACAAGAAACTCAAGAAAACCGTTGATGAAGTTCTGCGTGAAATGAAGGCCGATGGCACCATGCAGACCTTTGCCGACAAATACTTCCAAAAAGAAAACATTCGCATCGCGCCCTGACCTGGATACCTGAACCATGTTGCTTTACGGTTATGGGCCGCAGTTGCTGGTCGGCACCTGGGAAACCATCAAACTGGCAGTGCTCTCGCTGCTGGTTTCCCTGGTGCTGGGTCTGGTCGCTGCCCTGATGAAACTGTCCCGCACCTCGCTGCTGCGATGGGTGGGCGGTTTGTATACCACCTTGATCCGGGGCGTCCCGGATCTGGTGCTTTTGATGTTGTTCTTTTTCAGCTTGCAAATCTGGCTGAACGAACTGACTGACTGGCTGGAATGGGACATGATCGAGATCGATCCCTTCGGAGCCGGTGTGGTCACGCTGGGCTTTATTTATGGTGCTTACTTTGCCGAAACCTTCCGTGGCGCCCTGATGGCTATCCCCAAGGGCCAAATGGAAGCGGGCAAAGCCTGTGGCTGGAGCGCCTGGCAAGTTCTGCATCGCATCCAGATTCCTCAGATGATGCGCTACGCCCTGCCCGGACTGGGCAATAACTGGCAAATCCTGCTCAAATCCACCGCGCTGGTGTCCCTGATCGGCCTGAGCGATGTGGTCAAGATTGCGCAAAATGCCGGTAACGCGACCTTCAACTCCTTCCTCTTTGTGGGCATCACTGCCCTGATCTATCTGGGCCTGACCGCCGTCAGCAATATTGGACTGGGCTACCTGGAACGACGCTACAACATTGGCGTGAAAGGAGCACAGTTCTAATGGATGTTCTGAACGAATTCTGGCGCGCCTATCTGTACCAAAGCAATGGTCAGCTCTCAGGTCTGGCCATGACACTTTGGCTGCTGGTGATCTCGGTTGCCATCGGCTTTTTCCTGTCGATTTTCATGGCCATTGGCCGTGTCTCTGGCAAGGCCTGGCTATCGCGCCCTATCGGTGCCTTCACCTACTTTTTCCGTGGCACCCCCTTGTACGTGCAGATCCTGCTGATCTACACCGCCATGTACAAGCTGGCCATCGTCAAATCCGTACCTGCACTGGAAGCCTTCTTCATGAGCGGCTTCAATTGCATGATTCTGGCACTGACCTTGAACACTGTTGGCTACACCACCGAGATTTTTGCCGGAGCCATCCGCTCCATGCCTCCCGGTGAAGTGGAGTCGGCCCGTGCGTATGGCATGTCCGGCTGGACCTTGTACCGCCGCGTGATTCTGCCGCAAGCCCTGCGTCGTGTGCTGCCTGCTTACAGCAATGAAGTGGTGCTGATGCTGCATGCCACCTCGCTGGCTTTTACCGCTACCGTTCCTGACCTGCTCAAGATCGCGCGCGATGCCAATGCGGCCACCTACCAAACCTTCACCTCCTACGGGATTGCTGCACTGATTTACCTGTGCGTGTCCTTCATTCTGGTGGGCATTTTCCGTATCGTGGAAAAGCGCCAAATGGCATTCTTGAATCACTGAGTGCTGAGGTGCTGAGGTGCTGAGGTGCCGAACAAGAAAAAAGGGCCGCTTTCACAAGCCGCCCTTTTTTTCTTTAGCGATACAGCGGCCGTGTCAGTCCCCCGTGTGATCCAGGTTCTGATAACGCATCTGGCGCCCCATCACACCGGCCATCATCAAAAAGAAAGTCAGGCCGCGACGCACTTCCGGCTCCTTGGCCAGTCGTATCAGGCCCATCAGGGTCGGTGTGGTCTCCGTGGCCCGCACCTGATCCGAAGCCATACGTGCCGCATTTCCAACCGACCAGGCGGCCCCTATGCCCTCCTCAAAGCCCTTCATAAGCTTTTCGAGCATATAGTCGTCCGTCATATCCACCAGATCGGCCAGCAGGGACACCGCATCCACCACCCGATTAAGGCGACCACCGGCCAGCAAAGGTTCGATCTTGCCGATCAGTTCATCCAGGCCCTTGATGCCCGGATCCTCTCCAAGCAGGCTTTCCAGGGCAGAAGGAGACTTCTGAGCAGCGCCCGCATCACCGGGATTCAAGGATTTATCCGATACCGAATTCATCTGTCTCTCCTGAATTAGACCAAGCCACGGGCCACGGCCCAGTAAATACCCCGGTTAAAACCCTTGCGCAACAGTCCACCCAGTTTGGTGGGCGGCGTGGGATGCACATCCTCCTTGTAGTCGTACCAGAGCGGCATACCGCCCTCCAGACCCATTTGGGCTACCGCCACCACCCGGCCATCGTATTCGTCGCTGGTGCGCCCAAATCGCAACTCTGAGGACAGGTTGTTGACCACTACGGGCGATTGGTTATGGCAGGAGCCGCCCGCTTTACTGATAGGCAGGTCCACCGTGTCACCCAGCACGTATACATTGTCCAGCCCCAGCACCTTCATGGTTTGGTGATCGGTGGGGACCCAGCCTTCGTTGTCGGCGGCTTGAGAAATCCCCGAGTCACGTATAGCAGGCACCGCCGTAATGGGAGGAGTCGCCATCAGGAGGTCGAACGGCTCTTCTGCGCCTTCTTCGGAATAGGCAATCTTGCGTTCAGGGTCCACACGGCTCAGGGTGAAACCGCGTTGATGCTTGATGTCACGATCCTCAAAAATGGGAGGCAAGACCTGACAAACCTCGTTCTGCATGAACAGGCAGTTACGCAAAAGCTGGGAGGTCGTGGGATAGGTATAAGCAATCTCTACCTTGTCGCGTACACCACGACGACGCAGGTACTCGTCCAGCATCAAGGTTGTTTCTACCGGTGCAATACCGCACTGGTGAGGGACGTTATGAGTTTTGGGGAAGGTGACCGTTACCAGCACACGGCCCTTTTCCAGCTTGCTCAGGCGGTCCGCCAATTGGCGCGCGGGCGCATGCTGATAGAAATGATCACCGCCCTCTTTCAGGCCTTCGATTTTTTCCGGTGAGGGGACGCAGCCGGTAGACAGAACCAGGTAGTCATAGTCGATCTTCTTACCACTGGCGCAGTGCAGACGGCTGGCCTTGAAGTCAAAACCACTGACTTCCTCTAGCTGAAAATCAATTTCGGGGCGCAAAAGTGAAATTTGCGGACGTCGCAACTCATCCCGAAAAAAAGCATCAAACGCCACGTACATAAAAGCGGGCTTGTAATAATGCCAGGGAGAGTTGGACAGCATGGTAATGCGGACTTTACCAGAGCGAATTTCCGGGTATAGCTTGGTCACTAAATGATTGGCAGTCATCGTACCGCCAATACCACCACCTACAATCACAATATGCTGCACCATCAGTATTCTCCTTAATGGGGGAAACTGCGCACCGGCTCTTGCAATGAAAAAATCTTTTCAAAAACAAGAAGATGCCCAGCTACAACTGAGACTTTGCAAAGCGAGCTTGGTAATGTGTCCAGCCAGTTTGTATCAGGCAGGTATTAAGCAGAAATTAAAGCAACTCATCAGACTCAATAAGCCACTTAATCAATTTTATTTATCCCACACCCTTTCTTGAATTTAAAAATCAAGCTGGGGTGCTTATGCACACACCCCAGCTTTTTAATACCGCGTTCTAAATCCGGCTGACGCCAACCATAGTAAGACAAAAAAAACGCCTGCATCAAGCAGGCGTTTTCTCGTATCGCTAAACCCGAAATATTAACTTTCGCGTTGGCTGCGACGGCGCTCGTGTTCTTTCAGGTAACGCTTGCGCAGGCGAATGGACTTGGGAGTCACTTCAACCAGCTCGTCGTCATCCAGGAAGTCCACAGCGTATTCAAGAGTCAGACGAATAGGTGGAACCAGATCAATATGCTCGTCCTTGCCGGAAGCACGCACGTTGGTCAGTTTCTTTTCCTTGATGGGGTTAACCACCAGGTCATTGTCGCGGCTGTGAATACCGATGATCATGCCTTCGTACAGAGCATCACCCGGGGACACGAACATGCGACCACGATCCTGCAGCTTCCACAAGGCGTAGGCCACGGCATCACCGTCGTCCTGGCTGATCAGCACGCCGTTACGACGCTCGCCAACCGTGCCTTCGCGCATGGGGCGGAACTCGTCAAAGGTGTGGCTCATCAAGCCGGTACCGCGTGTCAGCGTCATGAACTCGCCCTGGAAACCGATCAGGCCACGGGCGGGAATACGGTACTCCAGACGTGTACGACCACGGCCATCAGCAACCATATCCTGCAAGTCACCACGACGGCGACCCAGTTCTTCCATCACGCCGCCTTGGTGGCCGTCTTCGACGTCCACGGTCAGCTGCTCGTAGGGCTCCATCTTGACGCCGTTCTCTTCACGAATCAGCACGCGTGGACGCGACACGGCCATTTCATAGCCTTCACGACGCATGTTTTCGATCAGAATGGTCAGGTGCAATTCACCGCGACCGCACACTTCAAACACGGTGTCGTCGTCAGTTTCGTTAACGCGCAGAGCCACGTTGGATTTCAGTTCGCGGTCCAGACGGTCACGCAACTGACGGCTGGTCACGAACTTGCCTTCACGGCCTGCCAGAGGCGAGGTGTTCACCATGAAGTTCATGGTCAGCGTAGGCTCGTCAATGCGTAGCAAAGGCAGAGCTTCCTGGTGAGCAGGATCGGTCACCGTGCAACCAATGCCCAGCTCTTCAATACCGTTGATCAGCACGATGTCGCCGGCTTCAGCTTCGTCCACCGATACACGCTCCAGGCCCTTGAACTTCAGAACCTGATTGATACGGCCTTTGATGACTTCGCCATCAGGACCAAATTTCACGACCACGTCCTGGGCAGCGCGCACGCGGCCACGGTTCACACGGCCTACACCGATCTTGCCCACGTAGGAGCTGTAGTCCAGCGAACAGATCTGCAACTGCAACGGTGCGTTGACGTCGTCCTCACGCTGAGGCACATGCTCCAGGATAGCGTCGAACAAAGGACGCATATCGCCTTCACGCACGTCTTCGGTCAAACCGGCGTAGCCCGACAGACCCGATGCGTAAATGATGGGAAAATCCAGCTGTTCGTCGGTCGCGCCCAGTTTGTCGAACAAGTCGAACGTGGCGTTGATCGCGAAGTCAGGACGGGCGCCGGGACGGTCAACCTTGTTGACCACCACAATCGGACGCAGGCCCAGTTCCAGAGCTTTGCGAGTCACAAAACGGGTTTGAGGCATGGGGCCTTCAACCGCATCCACCAGCAACAACACGCCGTCAACCATGGACAGCACGCGTTCGACCTCACCACCAAAGTCAGCGTGACCGGGGGTGTCGATAATGTTGATGTGGGTGCCTTCGTATTCAACGGCACAGTTCTTCGCCAGAATGGTAATACCGCGTTCTTTCTCGATATCGCCCGAGTCCATGACACGTTCGGAGATATGTTCGTTGTCACGGAACGTACCTGCCTGTCTCAACAATTGATCGACCAGGGTGGTCTTCCCGTGGTCAACGTGGGCAATAATGGCCACATTGCGCAATGCGCGTCTCATAACTCATCCTTCTGATTGAAGTTTTTTGGGCAAAATCTCGGTAGGCAAGCTCTCGATGGCCAGCAAGGCCGACATCGGGTCTTCCATCGCCTGCAACCCGTCCAGGGTGTAGGCGTCGTCGATATGAAAAGGTCCTAATTCTGTCCGGCGCAAGGCCGTCAGATGGGCAAAACACCCCAGAGCACGTCCAATGTCTTGCGCCAGGGTCCGAATATAGGTTCCCTTGCTGCAACGTACAAACAAACGCGCCGATTGCGGCGTAAAGTCTTGCACCTGCAAATCGTGAATCACGAGATGTCGTGCCTCACGTTCCAGCTCTATACCCTGACGGGCATATTCATACAGGGGCTTGCCATCGCGCTTGAGCGCGGAATACATGGGCGGCACCTGGGTAATGGGTCCTCGGAAAGCAGGTAGAACTGCTTCCAGCGCCTCGAGGGTGACACCGGCAAAATCTGCCGGAGCCTGGGACACCACATTGCCGGTCAAGTCACCTGAATCGGTTTCCTGCCCAAACTGCAAGGTAGCTTCATAGGCTTTGTCTGCTTCCAGCATCGTGGCGGAAATCTTGGTAGCCCGGCCAAAACAGCAAACCAGCAGGCCCGTTGCAAACGGGTCCAGGGTTCCAGTATGGCCAGCTTTGCGGGCATCCAGAGTGCGGCGGGCACGCTGCAAAGCGTGGTTGCTGGACATTCCGTCGGACTTGTCCAGTAGCAGCACACCATCAATCAACTGCCCGCGTTTTCGCGTAGCCATCGTGTGTCAATCCGTGAAGAAACAACAGCCGCGTCAGGGCTGTTCGTCTGGCTCGTCCGATTTGGAAGCAGAGCCAGTCAATTCGCTATCGGCCTGGTTGGCGCTGTCGATGAGCTTGGAGAGCTCCATGCCGCGTTCCAACTGTCGGTCGTGATGAAAATGCAGAGTAGGAACCGTGTGGATGTGCAGCAGCTTGAACAACAGCGAGTGCAACCAACCGGCCTTCTCGGTCAAAGCCGCCTGAGCGACTTCGGGCTCGGCGCCCAGCACCGAGTAATACACTTTGGCGTGTGCGTAGTCTGGAGACAGCTCCACGCCGGTCAAGGTAATCAGACCAGCGCGGGTCATGTCGATCTCGCGCTGGATCAGAACCGCCAGATCCTTCTGGATCTGGTCGGCCAGGCGCAGGTTGCGCCCTGGGTTTGGTTTGGACTTGTGTCGTGCCATAAATTACAGTGTCCGGGCGATCTCTTTGATCTCGAAGATCTCAAGCTGGTCGCCCACTTGGATGTCGTTGTTGCCACGCAGCGTGATACCGCAATCGAAGCCGGAACGCACTTCCTTGACGTCGTCCTTGAAGCGGCGCAGGGAATCCAGGTAGCCACTCCAGTGCACGACGTTGTTGCGCAGCAAGCGAACTTGCGAATCGCGACGGACCACGCCTTCGGTAACCATACAACCGGCGATATTGCCAATACGCGACACGTTGTAGACTTCGCGGATTTCAACCATACCGATGACTTCTTCGCGCTGCTCGGGAGCCAGCATGCCGGACAGGGCTGCTTTGACCTCGTCAACCGCATCGTAAATGATGTTGTAGTAACGCAGATCAATGCCGTTGGCTTCAGCCAGTTTCTTGGCGCTTTGCTCGGCACGGACGTTAAAGCCGATCACTACCGCGTTGGAGGCAATCGCCAGGTTGACGTCGCTCTCGGAAATACCACCCACGGCGGCGTGTACAACCACCACACGCACTTCGTCGGTAGACAGCTTGACCAGCGACTGTACCAGCGCTTCTTGCGAGCCCTGAACGTCGGTCTTGATGATGAGCGACAGGGTTTGCATGCCTTCGCCCAGGTTGTCGAACATGGACTCCAGCTTGGCGGCCTGTTGACGCGACAGTTTCACATCACGGAACTTGCCTTGACGGAACAGCGCGATCTCACGAGCTTTACGTTCGTCAGCCATCACAACCAGTTCATCACCCGCAGCGGGCACTTCAGTCAGACCCTGGATTTCTACAGGAATCGACGGACCAGCCGAATTCAGCGACTTGCCGGTTTCGTTCAGCATGGCGCGAACGCGACCGAAGGAGGCGCCGACCAGCACGCTGTCACCACGGTTCAAGGTACCGCTTTGAACCAGGATGGTGGCCACAGGACCGCGGCCCTTGTCCAGACGGGCTTCAATAACCGTACCCTTGGCAGGTGCGTCAACCGGAGCTTTCAACTCCAGCATTTCGGCCTGCAGCAGCACGTTTTCCAGCAATTCGTCGATGCCCTGGCCGGTTTTGGCCGACACAGGAATAAAGGGCACATCGCCACCGTATTCTTCAGGCACCACTTCTTCGGCTACCAGTTCCTGCTTGACGCGCTCTGGATTAGCTTCAGGTTTATCAATCTTGTTGATCGCCACCACCAGCGGCACGCCAGCGGCGCGAGCATGGTGAATGGCTTCACGGGTCTGGGGCATCACACCGTCATCGGAGGCCACCACCAGAATCACCACGTCAGTGGCTTTGGTACCGCGAGCACGCATGGCCGTAAAGGCTTCGTGACCGGGGGTGTCCAGGAACGTAGCCGTGCCACGTTCTGTCTTGACGTTGTACGCACCGATGTGCTGTGTAATACCACCGGCCTCGCCCGAGGCGATCTTGGCACGACGGATGTAGTCCAGCAGCGAAGTCTTACCGTGGTCAACGTGACCCATGACAGTTACCACTGGAGCACGGGGCTTCAGTTCGGCGTCGTTCTGAGCATCGGTATCGACCAGGAAGGCTTCAGGATCGTCCAGCTTGGCAGCAATCGCCTTGTGACCCAGTTCTTCGACCAGAATCATGGCTGTTTCCTGATCCAGAACCTGGTTGATGGTAACCATCTGACCCAGCTTCATCAGGTGCTTGATCACCTCGGCAGCCTTGACGGCCATCCGGTGAGCCAGATCGCTGACCGAAATGGTTTCCGGCACGTGCACTTCACGGGCAATGAATTCTGCCACTTGTGGTTCACGGCGCTCGGCCTGAGCGTTGCGGCCACCACGACCACCCTTGCCACGACCCGCCTTGGCATTGGCTTTCCAGCCTTCACGACCACCACCGGCACCGGCGGAAGCCACATCAGCCTTGGAAGGCTGCTTCTTGCGGCTGGCATCGCTGGTCCAGCCAGGGGTGCTGTCAGTCTTGACGGGTTTGCCCGGGGCCTTCTCGGTCTTGGAGCCTTTGGCGTCTTTCTTCTGAGCGCCCTTGGCACCTGCCTTGCTATCAGCCTCTGGCTCGGGAGCACGCAAGACCTTACGAGGACGGTTCAACATATCGCGCAACGCAGCGGCTTCGGCCTCTGCGGCCTTACGGGCGCGATCACGATCCTGGTCTTGCTCCACATCGGCGGCAACAGGAGGAATCACCGGGCCACGCACTGCACGGCGCTGACCAGTAGCGGCCATATCCCGAGGTTTTCCAGTCGAAGTGGGCGTTTTAGTCCCTTGAGGGTGCTGATTTTTATTCACAGAGTTAGCTTGACGGGCGTCGTTTACAGATTTAGTAGGTTCCACGGGCTTTTCTTGGGCCGTAGGAGAGGGAGCCGATTCGGCCTTTTCCTGAACAGGCGCTGCCGCGGCTTCGGATGGCTCCGTTGCAGCAGGTGCTTGTTCCTGAGGCTGAGGCTCGGGTTTCTTTGTATCTTCCTGAGCAGCCTCAACGGGCTGTGCAGGAGCTGCAGGTTCGGGCGCAGGCTCGGCAACAGGAGTCGGCTCGGGAGCAGCGACCACTTCGGGCTCTGGCTCTGGCTTGGGCTCAGGCTTGGGCTCGACAGGGGCTTGCTCTTTCACAGGAGCTTCAGGAGTTGCTGACACAGGATCTACGGGCTTGCTGACAGGCGCGGCAGGCGCCTGTTCAACAGCTTGCTTTTCCTGACTGGCCGCCTGGGCCTGAGCAGCTTGCTCCTTTGCATTTTCCTGTGCCAATGCCGCATTGGCTTCTGCCACCAGCTCGGAGGGATCACGCTTTACAAACACGCGTTTTTTGCGTGTTTCCACCTGAATCGTGCGGGAGCGACCCGATCCGTCATCCTGACGGATCTCCGATGTTTGACGGCGAGTCAGGGTGATCTTGTTGCCTTCCTGACTGCCGTGCGAGCGGCGCAACGATTCAAGCAGCTTCGCCTTATCCGAATCAGTGATGGCGTCATCAACTGATTTGAGCTCAATACCTGCGCTACGCAACTGCTCCAGCAGAACATTCGCAGGCATTTTCAGTTCTTGAGCGAACTGGGCGACAGTGTTACTCGACATTCGACTCTCTCTTGCTTTACTACAACTATTCTTAATGAATACAACGCGCGGGACCTAGCTAGACATATCAGGCCTCGTCGTCAAACCAGTGGGCACGGGCACGCATGATCAGTTCGCTGGCCGCATCTTGCGCCAGGCCGGTCATCTCGGACAGTTCGTCCGTTGCCAGTTCCGCCAGTTCATCCAGCGTTGTAATCTCGTTTTCGGCCAGTACGGCGATCAGCTCAGGCGTCATGCCCTCGACTCCTGCCAGTTCCTTGACCGCGGTCTGTACCAATTCTTCCTTGGCGATGGCCTCGCTCAGCAGCGCATTGCGGGCGCGGGCACGCAGCTCGTTGACGGTTTCTTCGTCAAAGGCTTCGATGTCCTGCAATTCCTGCAGAGGCACATAAGCGATTTCTTCCAGACCGGTAAACCCTTCGTCGATCAGAATATCGGCCACGGCTTCGTCCACATCCAGACGGGACATGAAGGTAGCACGCAATTCTTCGCGCTCTTCGTCCTGACGGTTGCGGCTTTCTTCCGGTGTCATGATGTTGATCTGCCAGCCCGTCAATTCCGATGCCAGACGCACGTTCTGACCACGCGAACCAATCGCCTTGGGCAGGTTTTCCTCGTCTACCACCACATCCATGGCGTGCTTGTCTTCGTCCACCAGAATGGATTCGACGTGTGCCGGTGCCAGAGCACCGATCACGAATTCGGCCGGATCATCGGCCCACAACACGATATCGACCTGCTCGCCGCCCAGTTCGTTACGCACCGCAGTAACGCGCGAACCTCGCATGCCCACACAAGTACCGATAGGATCGATACGCTTGTCGTAAGCAATAACAGCGATCTTGGCGCGCACACCCGCATCACGGGCAGCGGCCTTGATTTCCAGCAGGCCCTGTTCGATCTCGGGTACTTCGTTCTCGAACAGTTCTTTAATGAATTCAGGTGCTGTACGCGACAAGATGACCTGCTGGCCACGTGCTGCGTAGTCCACCTTCTGTACCCAGGCGCGGACACGGTCGCCCACGCGGATATTTTCCTTGGGGATCATTTCCGAACGAGGCAAACGTGCTTCGATCTTGCCCATTTCGATAATGGCATCGCCCTTGTCCATGCGCTTGACCGTACCGGAAACAATGGTCTCACCACGCTCCAGGAAGTCGTTGAGCACTTGCTCGCGCTCGGCATCACGGATTTTTTGCAGGATGGCCTGCTTGGCAGCCTGGGCACCGATACGGCCAAACTCGATAGGCTCGAGTGGCTCTTCGATGTAATCGTCCACTTGCAGCTCGGGATCGATCTCCTGGGCGTCCGACAGCATCTCCTGCTTGTCGGGCTCTTGCAGACCGGCCTCGTCGGGCACGACCAGCCAGCGCCGGAAGCCTTCGTGGGCGCCGGTTTCCCTGTCGATTTCCACACGGATATCGACATCTTCCTTGAAGCGCTTTTTCATGGCCGAGGCCAAGGCGCTCTCGAGCGCGGTGAACACGACATCACGCGCTACGGATTTTTCACGCGCCAGCGCATCGACCAGCAATAGAATTTCGCGACTCATCGCTTCTTACCCTTGAAATCAAGAACGGGATCCAATTTGGCACGATCCACCTGGTCATAGGTGAATTCGACCTGCGTCAGCTTGCCCGATGCTTCGTCCAGTTCCAGCCTAAAAACGGTATCCAGCGGAACACTAGCCGGTAGCGCCCCTTCAGGAGCGTGGAGCGTACCCACAAACACTTTCCGATTGTCGAGCGCCTCGTGCAGGCGCACCTGCACCCGACTGCCCGCAAAGCGCACGTAATCGCCAATACGCAACAAGGGGCGATCTATCCCCGGCGAGGCCACTTCCATACGCTTGTAATCCACGTTTTCCACTTCGAAAACGCGTGATAATTGTTTAGACACCCATTCACAGTGTTCGATACGCACCCCTTCCGGGTGATCGATGACGATGCGTAACAAGCCTAGCGGCGCACGCTCCACGTCCACCAGTTCGTACTCGGTACCCGCCAGGGTCTCTTGTGCCAAAGCTAGAATGTCTGCCATAAAATCCAAAAAAAATGGGCTGTACGCCAGCCCATGGTCACCATGCACGCTTGAGAATCAAGCGGGCCCTGGTCTTGCGCATTGCCAACGTCAAATCGGGATAGTTGCAGGCGCAACCGAACCGGATGATCCACGCGGTCTCTGCCTTGAAAGACCGCCCTATTCGCTGGCGCGCAGCATCAAAAAAGACCCAGCCGACACAAACGTCTCTGAGCCAAGTTCTATATTCTACCAGAAAACCGGAAAATACGTGCATTCACACGGCCTTACAGGCCCAAACCGCAGGGTTCGGGCCACAAACTCAAAGTCCGTGCGTCCTGGCTTTACCGGCGCCCGCGTCCCAGGTGGGATTCATGGGCCGCCGAGCTGGCTGGTTGCCAGTCATCATCACGACGGCTGACACGGCGCACCACCGTTGTTTTCTTCACATGAGCCTTGGGCGTTTGCCCGGCTCCGGCACGATCGGAAGCGCCGCGACGGGCCGAAGGCGCACGTCCTTCCTGAGCACCGCGAGCGTGACCACCACGGGCCTGATCACCACGCCCCTGCTCACCGCGCGCCTGGTCGCCACGCACTGGACGGCGGCCATTGTGCACACGCGCACCTTCCTGCGAACGCCCCTCGCGACTGCGACCTTCATGCGCGCGTCCTTCCGAAGAACGCCCTTCCGCCGAACGACCGCGTTGCTGGCCACCACGTACACCCTGACCGCTACGTGGAGCACCACGCCCTTGACCACCGTGTTCACGACGACCACCATCAGGATGGCCATTGGCCAGACCACCGCTAATGAACAAGGCACCGCTGACGGATTCGTTTACACGCACATTATTTGAGGAGCGACCGCGACCTGCCACACGACCACCACGCCCCATGCGAGCACCACTCAGACCGTTGTGCTCCAGCGTACCGAAACCGGGAGGCAAAGCGCTGTCGTGGGACAGAGGTTGACGTTCGCGACGCTGGTGGGTGCCTTCGTCATCCGACTCTTTCACCAGCCCCAGGCGCAGCATGAATGCCATCACCACATCAGCATCCAATTCTTCCCAACGGCCACGGCGCAGATTTTTAGGCAGACCCACATCCCCAAAACGAGTGCGAATCAGACGGCTGACCGTCACACCCATCGCTTCAAACATACGGCGCACTTCACGGTTACGGCCTTCATGAATAGTGACGCGATACCAACGGTTGCTGCCTTCGCCACCCAAAAATTCGATCATGCCGAACTTGGCCACACCGTCCTCCAACTGCACGCCATCGCGCATGGATTGCATTTGCTCTTCGCTCAGCTCACCCAGAACACGTACAGCGTATTCACGCTCGGCACCGTAGCGCGGATGCATCATGCGGTTGGCAATATCACCCGATGTCGTGAAGATCAGCAAACCCTCGGTATTCAAATCCAGTCGACCGACCGACAACCACTTGCCCACTTTCAGGGAAGGCAGGCGACCAAACACGGTGGCACGGCCTTCGGGATCGTCGTGCGTGACAATTTCGCCAGCCGGCTTGTGATACAGAATCACGCGCGGAGGACGCTTGGTGTTCGCACGATTGATCAATTGACCATTGATACGCACCTTGTCATCGGCACTGACACGTTGACCGATATGGGCAGGTTCGCCATTCACGGAGACACGACCTGCAACGATCAGCTCTTCCATATCGCGGCGCGAGCCGATACCGGCTTCGGCCAGCACCTTGTGCAATTTAGGCTGCACCAAGTCGCTGCCCATGTATTTGCCCAGACGCTGCGACAAACGGCTTTGCTTGTCCAGATGACTGAATGCGATGTCATCATCACCATCCAGAATCACGACAGGAGCGTCATCAGCAGGGTTCGAGTAACGAGCGGCCTGGGTGTTGCCCGGACGCTTGTTGGCACCACCGCGTGTATCTTGACGACGGCCAGCAGCCGCTGGTTTGCGTCGATTGTTTTGTGGGCGAGCCGGACGGGCCTTGGCTTCGCCAGGAGCAGCCGCCTGGGTCTCTTCATTCTGACGAGGAGCCGACTCTTGCGTGGCATCGCCACGACGGCGGCGAAACGGGGTGCGCAGCTTGCGCCCTTGGCCCTTCGCGCGGGGATTCTTGGGGTCGGCCGCGCCAGAGGCGTCCGACATGGAGGCTGTGTTCGTCTCGTGCGAATCAGTCATTTTTAATCATTTACTCCAGAGTTTTTTATTTCGTCCGGTACCTGTATATCCGATAGGCCAGCCGCAGCCTGGGCCTCATCCACGGGGTCCGGTGTCGTATTCACTTCAGCTTGTTCGGTTTGTGGCAGCTCCGCTTCTGAAACTGCCTCAAGCAAATCGTCCTGACTGCCTGGCTCGAAATCCGGTTCGGACTCCAGCTCAAGCTGAGCAACAGAGGCCTGTAGCGGCTCCATGCTCACTTCCAAAGCAGCGTCTTGCTCTGCTTCTAGTTCTATTTCTTGCCCTGCTTCGGAACCAGTTTGCTGCCCAGCCACAGATGCAGACTCTTGCTCTGCACCCTGCTCTGCCGCTTGCTCCTGGCTCTGATCCTGATGATCCCCGCCCTGCTGTTGATCTTGCTGTTGATCCTGTTGCTGATCCCGTTCTTGATCCGATTCTTTGTTCTGCTCCTGATCAGCCGACGCAGTTGCTTGCCCGTTTGGCAAGGAAGCCAAGGCATCCAGGGAGTCCAGAGTTTCAACCGAAGGCAACTCATCCAAAGAGCGCAGACCCAGATCATTCAGAAACTGACGGGTCGTTCCCAGCAATGCCGGGCGTCCGGGCGCATCACGATAGCCCAGCACTTCAATCCAGCCCCGATCCTCCAGGGTACGCACAATTTGAGTCGATACGCTCACACCACGTATGTCCTCAATATCCCCACGGGTAACAGGTTGCCGCCAAGCAATAATCGCCAAGGTTTCCAGCACGGCCCGCGAATACTTGGGCGCGCGCTCCAGACTAAGACGGGACAAAAACACTTGCATGGCCGGGCGACTTTGAAAGCGCCAACCCGAGGCAACCTGAACCAATTCCAGGCCACGCTCTTTCCAATCCAATTGCAAGATAGCCAGATAACGGCGCAGATCATCCGCGCTCAGCGGCGGGGAGACAAACATTTTGCGCAACTCGGCGCTGTTCATGGGCTGCTGTGCACACAGCAAAGCCGTCTCCAGGACTCGGATTATTTCACTTTCAGTCACTGCTGGGAAGCCTCACTTTCTGGCGATACTTGCATAAAGCAAAAATTCCATGTTAGTATTTATCTTTTCCGGCGCGGGGTGGAGCAGCATGGTAGCTCGTCGGGCTCATAACCCGAAGGTCGTAGGTTCAAATCCTGCCCCCGCAACCATCACCCGGAACTGCTCAGCAGAACCAAACAAGCCAGCCAATTTGTGCTGGCTTTTTTGTTGCCCGCTGTTTTGATCTGCAATCTTGCGCGCGGCGCAGCCCACAGTCAGAACACGCAGGCCAGCCATCAGCAATGTGGCAACAACCCCAGCCCAAACAAAGGCCACCACAGCAGCCGCAGCACGCATCCGAATCACCATCGTCGCCATCATCGGGCTTTTTTGCATCGGGCCGGAAGCGCACGCAAGCCCGCCGCCCAGGCTCAAACCAGAAACAGCCGCTTTAAAAGCAATTAAAAATGTTGTGTAAGCACACATGCTGATGATGAGTATGTCCGCAAGCCCTATCGGACTGGATTTGAATTGGCGCTCCTGATTGGCGGAACGCGAAAACAGCACAACAACGTTTGGGGCAATAACTGATCGGGGCGACAGGTCTACATTGTCAAATGCCAACATCAAGGCACCAACAGACCACCGCAGGGCTTATCGATTGCCTAAACCTGAAGCAAAGCCAGAAACAGAGAAATTCGTTTTGCCGGGACATCCCGCCTAGTAGGGGAGCCGACTGCTATCAAAGCCAGATGCCAGCCATCAAGAACTGGTCGCTATACAGGAAGCCGCTTGCGCGTTTGAACTTTTTGAAATGCCAGTCCGGCTGAACCTGTAAGCACAGTTCGTATTACACCATTGCGACCAGCAAGACGCAAGAAAATTGAGGATCGTTTTATCCAGCCTTTATGCCCCTTCCAGCGGCAATCGCCAAATATTAATGAAATAAACACGCCACACTATGTACATAATCAAAAACTATGTTATAGTTACTTTTCTGACGCGGGGTGGAGCAGCATGGTAGCTCGTCGGGCTCATAACCCGAAGGTCGTAGGTTCAAATCCTGCCCCCGCAACCAAATTCATTTATCGGCCTCTTGCAGATAAATTTGAAAAAACCGGATTTATTCCGGTTTTTTTTATGCCCGTTGTTTTTAAATAGTCTGGTTTCCTCAAAACAATAAACACGGCGTACCCACGACAAGCCCTCTTCCTGCAGTAACTCCCACCCCGCTAGTACGCCCCCATCTACTTCAAGCACGAAATTTTCTTGACGGCCGCAGTCTCACCGTGCGATAAACCTTCCCGTGCGGGTGATTAGCCAGCTTAAGCATGACCAGAACACAGAATAACAAGTCAGCTCCAGCCCCTCTAATCGTGCTTCAAAACCCGTCAATCAGCTTATCTGTGCGTGAACACAGTGGCATCCCGTGGATGCCGCCAACGCTGTACGTGCACGATCCACAGCCAAGCTGAGTTTCAAGAAAGACGACATCCCTTATGAAAGCCAGGCCGCCTCTTCTCCAGCGCTGGAGCAAGCGCGTGCCTGCGTGATCCTGGGACAAGTCGTACTTTTTCTGCAGTCAATCAAAAACAACCGGAACTGGCTGGAGACAGCCGACTAAAGGATCAAGACATGAAACTAGTACCAGCAACCGCAGGTACCGCCCTGGCCTTGCTGATGGCCAGCACCAGCACCTTTGCCGCCACCACCTATTTGACTTGCGAGTTTGCCGACCCCTCTGGCAAGCCCCAGGTCTTCAATTTCGCCCTGGATCAAGAGGCTGGCACCTTTGGGGTGTACGTTCCTGCTTCGGGCAGCGAAAGAATGGAACGAGGCACCTTTGCCGACAACAAGGCCAGCCTGAATGAAGGCGCGATTGCTTGGGAAATTGACCTGGCAAGCGGCACCATCATCCGTGATCGCCGCATGGTAGGCGAGAAAGATCAGGGCAGTTGCAGCGCCATTTCCGCCGAACGCAGCGGCTTCGAGCAGTAATCCCCCTCTCCCCAAAAAAGACATGTCTCTGCCCCCTCTCCAGGGGCAGCGCAGCTTATCTCTACAGCGCGAAAATGAAGAAACTTACAAGTATTGTGATCCTGGGCGCGATCGGTATTGCCGTCGGGGCCTACGCCAGTGGCCAATTCAATACCTGGCTGCCACAGGAAATGAAGGTCGGCACCTCCAGCAGCTCCCTTCTGGGTAATGGTGAGGTCAACCTGCAAAAACAGGATATGCAACTGGCCGAGAAACTGCAGCCAGTAATTGCCTGCCTGAATGACGTCGCCAGCCCCTTGAGCCAGCATGCCCAGAAATACATCAAGGAATATCAGAACCTTGTCGCTACCCCCGGCTCCACCCGCATTGCCGCCAGCTTCAAGATCAAGGTGTACGAGCAGAACAACTCCATCTCGCGCGAATGCATCACCCAAATGCGCAATGCCATCGCCATGCCGCCAGCAGACGCTGGACTGGACAAGCCTGGTCAAGTGTTTGCTGACACGCTGGAAAAGCTGATTCCCGTCATGAATGAAGCGGATCTCTATTACAGTCGCAAGGACAATATTGACGACCAGATGAAGAAAGGCCGCGAGCTGGACGAGCAGATCATGCCTCTGTTCATCAGCTTCTTTGATGCGGAAGACACGCTCAGACAAACAGTCTCGGAGCGCAATCACAGTCTGCGGGAAAAACAGCTGGTAGCGATTGAAGAGGCTTACGGCACCGAGAACTTTGCTTGGCACACGCTGAATGTCTCTCTGGCCGCCCGCCGCGCCGTTGATGCCATCAGCACGTTGGCAGAGTCCGAGCAGCTCACTGGCCAGTCCATCGAGAAAATCGAGCAAGCGTATCAAGCCGCCTTCGACAAGGCTGATGCCTTTGCCAAAGCACATCCCGACACCAAAACGCAGCTGGGCAACGCGCCCAAGTGGTTTGCCCTGTCCAGCAACTTCAATACCTTCCTGGTGGGCTTGAAGGATCTGCGCCGAGCCCTGGCATCGGACGCAAAGCAAGCCAATGTGGAGTACCAGCTCTCCAAGCTGGAGAACGACTACAACAGCATGATCAGAAACTACAACATGCTACCCGACGCCTGACGAAACCAGGCTAAGGGCTGCGTTTTCCGTAAGCAGGAGAGCGCAGCCTGCGCACTGGCAATGGCAGACCCCAAGCAAGATGGGGTTGATCCGGTATTACAGGGCCTCCCGCCACCAGGGCCAAACGCTCATTAGCGCGCCGCGTCATCCTTGCGAAGACCGAAAAACTGCAAACCATCGCGCAGGCGATCACGCAGCCAGACATAGACAGAGGGGACTTCTTGCCCCGTATGGTATCTGGCTTGCACCTTCATGCCAGACATCAATTTACGCACCTGATCCACAGACAAGCCAGACTCCAGACGTGCCGCTGGCCAAGGGGGATCCATTGTCATATTCAACGACAAGCGCCCCTGGGGCGCGGGTAGCTGAGCAATAAATGCCAGCAAGGCATCGCGGCTGTCCCGATCCGCCACCGAGTCAGGCATCAACTGCACGGAAGTGCGTGCTGCCAACAAGGCCTTCTCAATACCGGGGCGCGGGTCTTCGTACATGCTCATGTTCATGACCAGGGCTGGCATGATCATGGACTGGATCAGATTCTGATTATCCAGGTACAGATTCAGACTTTTAAGCTCTACCTGCTCAAGATCATCGGCACCCAAGGGGCGTCCTGCGGCCGACCTAATCCCGAATTGCGCCTGAGCACGAACCTCACGCAGGTACTGACTACGCAGTCGAACCTGCTCCAAATTCAATTGTGCCAAGGCCGAGTCCCACTTGTACTTGAAAGTAAAATCCATAGGCTTGGCTTGCAGGCGCATTACGTAGTCCTGCCCTGGCAAACGTCCCGTCAGAACATAGATCCCGCTAACTTGTAGATCCATGGAGTCTGGAATAACTTGCCGCTCGGACAAGGATGCCAAGCCTTCATCACGCAAGACCAGCTCATCAAAGGCCAGCAGCATTGACGAAAAACCGGCCGACCATTGTCCATTCCGAACCAGACAAGCCCCCTCCTGATCCTGCATCTGCAGCTCGTCGCCGGATTGCGGCTGTAAAGCGACATAATTACGCAAATACTCACAAGCAGGACCCGCTTGAGCCGAACCTGCCAGCACCATCCACGTACCCAGCGCCAAGGTAATTTTCTTCATGAATTCCTCTTATTGGGCAAGCGCTGGCAACAATACCAATCAAGCCTTCCCTTTGTATGAAACGCTGGCTAGTATACAAAGCCGTCAGGGTCTATGCCCTAGCCCTGTTTCAAGTTGAGCTTACCGACGTACTCCTTGCCATGGTCAGCACTGAACCGATCCAATTTTCACTTTGCACACAGCTGAGTCAGCTCGACGCAGCACACTGGGACGCGCTCTCTGGCCATCACCTGTTGCTCAGTCATGCTTTTCTGACGTCATTGGACGAAGCTGGCTGCGCCATTCCACAGACAGGCTGGTCGCCACATTACCTCTTGATGCATCGTGGACAGACGCTGTCTGGTGCCGTGCCCCTGTATCTGAAGCACCATTCGCGCGGCGAGTATGTGTTTGATCAGGGCTGGGCTCAGGCTTATCAACGCCATGGGCTGGACTATTACCCCAAGCTGCTCAGTGCCGTCCCCTTTACGCCCGTTAGCGGCCCACGTCTGCTGGCGCACACACAAGAGGATCGCATCCTGCTGGCCAGGCAACTGATCCAGCTGACGCAAAGTAATCAGCTGTCCTCTGTGCATGTCCTGTTCCCGAATCCAGAGGACAGGCAAGCTCTGGAGCAGGCGGGCTTCATGATTCGCCACGATGTGCAGTTTCACTGGCAAAACCAGAACTACGCCAGCTACGAAGACTTCCTGGCTTCCCTGACCCAACAAAAGCGCAAAAAAATGCGACAGGACAGCCGCAAGGTTTACGAGCAGGGGCTGTCCTTTGAACACAAACAGGGTCAGGAGATTAGCGAGCAGAACCTGGACTACTTTTACCAGTGCTATGCCAATACCTATCAGGAGCGCGGACAACGCCCCTATCTGAATCAGGATTTCTTTGCGCGCCTGCACGAACAGCTACCCGACTCTCTGGTACTGATTCTGGCACAACAAGATGGGCAAGATGTAGCCTGCGCCCTGTCGCTGCGGGACGGGCACACACTTTATGGACGTTACTGGGGCTGTACTCGATACGTGCCAGGCCTGCATTTCGAGACCTGCTACAACCAGGCAATTCAGTTCTGCATTGCGCAGCAACTGCGTTTCTTTGAAGGCGGTGCTCAAGGGGAGCACAAGCTCTCGCGAGGTTTGCTGCCCACTCCCACCAGCTCGGCGCACTGGATTGCTGACCCCCGCTTTGCCCACGCCATTGAAGAGTTCCTGCATGAAGAAGCGGGCCATGTGGCCCGCTATCAGGAAGCATTAAGCAGCCATACCCCGTTTAAAACGCTGGCAGGCTAAAAATCAGTCTTTCTTGTCTTTGCCTGGTGGCGCAAAGGGAAAGACCGAGAACATTTGCCGGGTCTGATCCTGCATCTGGTCCTGCATTTGGACGAACAGATTCTTGCTTTGATCGATATAGCTGTTCATGACGGTTTGCATCACAGGCGCCTGTATGCTCATGAATTGCGCCCAGGCTTCCGGGCCGAACTGACCGCCGTAGACGCCTTTGGACTGTTCGGTCATGCGCTCCTGGATTTCCATGAAGGCCTGAATGTTCTTTTCCAGATACGAGCCCATCACCCCCTGCATGGCATTGCCATAAAAGCGGATGATCTGCATCAGCACCGGAGTGGAGAACATGGGGATACCCCCGCTTTCTTCCTCAAGAATAATCTGCAACAGAATACTGCGCGTCAGGTCCTCGCCGCTTTTGGCATCGACGACCGCGAACTCCTCTCCTGACAGGACCAGTTGCTTGACATCGACCATAGTGATGTAAGCGCTGGCCTGCGTGTCGTACAAGCGACGATTGGGGTATTTCTTGATGAGTCGAGGGGATCCCATGCTGGTGCTTACTTCCTAATCAATAAATCAAAAACACGCGCTATGCACTGCAACAAGCCTTAGCTCATGTGCAAGCCACCGTTCAAGGAGAAATCCGCACCCGTGGCAAAGCCGGAATCACCCGAGGCCAGCCAAGCCACCATGGAGCCAATTTCATCCGGTGTACCCAAACGGCCCACTGGAATGGTCGCCACGATTTTCTCCAGAACGTCGGGGCGAATCGCACGCACCATGTCCGTACCAATATAACCGGGGGAAATAGTATTGACCGTCACCCCCTTATTGGCAACCTCCTGGGCAAGAGCCATGGTAAAGCCGTGGATCCCGGCTTTAGCCGTGGAGTAGTTGGTCTGGCCAAACTGCCCTTTCTGCCCGTTTACTGAACTGATGTTGATGATGCGGCCCCATTGGCGCTCTACCATGCCATCAATAACTTGTTTGGTCACGTTGAACAGGCTGTTCAGGTTGGTGTCGATTACCGCACGCCAGTCTTCCTGGCTCATTTTACGGAAGGTACCGTCGCGTGTAATCCCGGCATTATTGACCAGAACATCCACACGACCAAACTCGGCAAAGACCTTTTTAAAGGTTTCAACGGTCGAGTCCCAGTCTGCTACGTTGCCCACCGAAGCATGAAATGTGTAGCCCAGCTCGGCCTGCTCGCCCAACCATTTCTGAAAATCACGGTTGGGGCCGCAGCCTGCAATAACGGTAAAACCGTCTTTGGCCAGACGCTGACAAATGACTGTCCCTATCCCTCCCATACCACCAGTGACGTAAGCTACTTTGCTGCTCATATACTTCTCCTGAAAGGGGTGACAAAGCTCGATCCCTGGGCCGGCCCGGGCAATGAAAAAGCCTGGCGTCGGGATAATGGAAACAGGCAAACCGCCCTGCTCCCGAAACCTGAAAAATTGAAAATTAACTGGCGCGCACTTTCACATAACTGCCGGGCGCATCCTCCAGCACGGGATAACGCGCATGGCCCAGACGACGTTTTGCGCGACGCCGCGTACCCGACAAGGGTGCAAGCCACGCAATCCAATCGGACCACCAGCTACCAGGTACGGACTGAGCCCGCTCCATATACTGCTGGGCATCCAGCGTGGCGACTGGCTCGCCATCTTGCAGCACCCAGTAATTACGGCGGTGCTTGGCAGGCGGATTGATCACGCCTGCGATATGGCCCGAAGCTCCCAGCACAAAACGATGCTGAGCCGCAGGCAGTGCCTGCAAGGACGCATAGGCCGACTGCCAGGGCACGATATGGTCTTCTTTGGAGCCATACAGGTACACAGGCAAATCCAGTTGGCTCAGATCGGCGCGGTGCGCCCCCACGGGGACACCACCTTTTTGAACCAGACGATTTTCCAGATAGGTGTTGCGCAAATACCAGGTAAAGAAAGGACCGGGCAAATGGGTGCCGTCGGAGTTCCAGTACAGCAAGTCAAAGGCAGGTGGTTTTTTACCCTGCAAGTAGTTACTGTTCACATAGTTCCAAACCAGCTCGGCGGGGCGCAGGAAAGAAAAGGTACTGGCCAGCTCACGGGCATTGAGCAATCCGCCCTGCCCCAACTGCCACTCCCGAAACGCAACCTGTGCTTCATCGATAAAGACATTCAGCATGCCCACGTCGGTGAAATCCAACATGGTGGTCAGCAAGGTCATGGAAGCGGCTGGGTCCTGACCTTTATCGCGTGCCAGTGCCAAAGCGCTGGCCAGCAAGGTGCCACCGATACAAAAGCCCAGCGTATTGATTTTTTCCTGGCCCGACAGCTCCTGGCTGACACGAATCGCCTCCAGCACGCCCTGCTCCAGATAATCCTGCCAACTCAGTGCATGGATATGGGCCGCGTCATTCGGCTGGGGATTGCGCCAGGACATCAGGTATACCGTCAGCCCCTGATCCAGAGCGTGGCGTACAAAGGAATTCTCCGGCTGCAGGTCCAGAATGTAGAACTTGTTAATGCAAGGCGGCACGATCAGCAAGGGCACGGTATGGACCATGCTGGTAGTAGGTGCGTATTGAATCAGTTGAAAAATATCGTTCTGGAACACCACGGCACCGGGGGTGGTTCCCACGTTTTGCCCCAGTTGAAACTGGCTTTCATCCGTTTGTGTCAGACGGCCTTTTTGCCAGTCGTCCATAAAATTGGACATCCCTTCCAGCACGGACTGGCCGCCCGTATCCATCATGGTTTGCAGGGCCTGGGGGTTGAGCATCAAATAGTTGCTGGGCGACATGGCCTCAGCCCACTGCATCATGGAAAAGCTCAGGCGCTCACGCTGCGCGGCTTCCAGCTCCATCGAGTCCAGCATCTCGTTCATGGCCTGAACGCTAAGCTGCCAGATATGGGCATTGAACAAGGCGGTGGGATTGCTCTGCCAGGCGGCATCCGCAAACCGGCGATCCTGGGGAGGTGGCAAGGCACCGCGCTGGGCCTGGTCCCACAACTCCTGCCACTGTTGCATATAACGAGCTTGCAGTTCAGCACAGCGGGTGGCATCGATCGGTTTGCCAAAACCTTGAAAAGCTCTGTTGTTACTCGACATCTGCCACCTGTAAACGAATTGCAAATACGCTTAGAGCATGACGTTCGTAACAAAAGCAGTCAATTGGGGTAATTAATTAGGCTGGCACGCCAATAGACGGAATTAAAGATTCCATATCGTATTTAATACGATCAAAAAACCGTTAAAGCAGGTTCAAGCGAGCAATGGTGGCCTGTCGGCCGGTCAAGGGCGAGCGGCGGTAGGAATAAAACAATCCATTCTCTTGAAACGTACACAAGCCACTTAAGTGCACGGTCATTTTTCCAGGGCTTAATTTTTCCAAACGGTGGCGGGCAATACCGGGCAAATCCGCCTGCCATTTTCCAGGACGCTTTCCCTGAATAAAAAAGGCGGCCAATTCCGGCTCATCCTGAACATAGGCATCAAAGACCTCCTGCCCGACTTCGAAGTGCTCCTGACTGATTGCCGGACCAATCCAGGCTTGCCAGGATTGCGCTTGGGGACAACGGGCGGCCATCGCCTGCCAGGTACGCTCCAGGACTCCGGCTTGCAGACCACGCCAACCGGCATGGGCCACACCCAATACCTGAGATTGCTCGTCCCAGATCACCACCGGCAGGCAATCGGCGGTCAGAATGGCCAGGGTACGATCCCGGCGTGTAGTGATGGCAGCATCAAACTGTCTGGGCATGGCAGGCAACACATCCTGATCTGCATCCAGCACATCTGTGCCGTGTATCTGTGCCAGCCAGACTGGCTCCAAGCCCAGGAAGTCCGCCAGCCGCTGGCGATTTACCTGCACCCGCTCCGGATCGTCACCGGTATTCAGGCCCAGATTCAGGCTGTCACGCTCGTCCTGGCTGACGCCCCCAGCCCGAGTCGTACAGAAATAAAGCAGCCCCGCTTGTTCGGGGCCGCTAACACCAGGAATCAGCTTTGAGTGTGCCATTCAATCGCCTCTGCAACAGACTGATAGTCAGACGGTGGCTCCGCCGAGAAGCGACGGCGCTCGCCCGTATCGGGATCATCAAACTCCAGCACATGGGCATGCAGCATTTGGCGCTGCGCCCCCGCGACAACGCGGCCACCATATAAGGTATCGGCCAGCAGAGGATGCTTGATTGAACTCAGGTGGACACGAATCTGGTGGGTACGCCCTGTCTCCAGTCGGCAAGCCACCTCGGTCACCGCTTCCTCGCCTGCATAACCCTGACGCAACATTTGATAATGCGTTACAGCATGCTTGGGAGCGACGGACGGCCCAGTACTCATGCGCACTGGCACGCGCAAATCGCGTCCAATCGGCTCATCGACCGAGCCCTGGCCCGGCAAGACGCCATGGACCAACGCCAGATACTGGCGTCCCATGCTACGCTCTTGCAGTTGTCGGACAAAGTGAGTTTGTGCGACTTCCGTGCGGGCCACGACCAGCAAGCCGGAAGTGTCTTTGTCCAGCCGGTGTACAACACCGGCACGGGGTACCTGACGCAGATTGGGGAAGCGAAACAGCAAACCATTGAGCAAGGTGCCACGCCAGTTACCCGCGCCAGGATGCGTGACCAGACCTACTGGCTTGTTAACCACCAGCCAGGAGTCGCTTTGAGCCACAATCTCGAAGTCCACGTCATCAGGTTCGAAGGCCATGTCTTCTGGGGCCTGTTGCTCCCAGACCAGCACGGTATCACCGGGGTAAACCGTATGCTTGACCTTGACGGCCTGGCCGTTGACGAGAACATGCCCACTCTCGACCCAGGACTGTAGACGGCTGCGCGAATGCTGTGGCAGTAAACGCGCTAAGGTCTTGTCCAGACGGTCGGGAGACGCAGTGATGGGAAGGATAAAACGCAGTGCGTCGGAAGAAACAACACTATCTTTTTCAGTATCTGTGTCAGGCATGGCGACAAATCATATAATTGAGCAGCAATGCTAACACCAAGGACGCTTTTGTGACTCGCCTGAACCTGAACTTGCCACGTATTCGTGGTACCAAGCTGGCCCACGTAGCCGCATTAATGCTGGCTGCCACTTTGCTTGCTGGCTGCGGCACTACCAAAAAAGAAGTTGACCCCACCTCGGGTTGGACCGCCGAGCGCCTGTATAAAGACGCCCGTGAAGAAATGTCCGCCGGCAACTGGAAAGACGCGCGTACCCGCCTGGAAGCCGTCGAGTCCCGCTACCCCTTTGGCACTTACGCACAGCAATCGCTGATCGACCAAGCCTATATCAACTGGAAAGACGAAGAGCCTGCCAAAGCCCTGGCCGCTATCGACCGCTTCCAGAAGCAGTACCCCAGCCACCCCGGTACCGACTACATGCTGTACCTGAAAGGGCTGATCTCCTTTACGCCTCCTAGCGCTGCCCTGTCCAACATTACCCAACAGGACCCCAGCGAGCGTGACCCCAAAGGTCTGCGTGAATCCTACGAAGCCTTTAACGATCTGCTGCAACGCTACCCCAATAGCCGTTACGCACCGGATGCCGCCAAGCGCTTGACCTGGCTGGTCAGCACCATCGCCCAGAACGAAGTGCACGTAGCCGAGTACTACTACAAGCGTGGCGCTTACGTGGCTGCTGTGAACCGTGCGCAAACCGTGATTACGGACTTCAAGGGCGTGCCTATTGCTGAACGCGCGCTGTACTTGATGTACCTGTCCTACGACAAGATGGGTCAAACCGAGCTGCGTGACACCACCAAACGCGTGATGGATCAGAACTTCCCGGACTCCACTTACTTCAAGGACGGTCTGGATGCCAAGGTTAACTACTGGAACCCGATTAACTGGTTCTAAACCTTGAGGCAAAGCAGCATAAAACACAGGCTGCCTTTGTGAAGCGACAATAAAACGTCTCACAGAACGCAGTCAAAAAAGGCCGAATCCCATACAGGATTCGGCCTTTTCAGTTTTCCGGCTTCAAGCTGATATTCCTTACCAGTCTGCTCTGCCCTGCTCATCAAAACAGTAACGACAAGTCAGGTAGCTCCTTAGCCTGCAGCCATCTAAACACACCCCGCCCCCACAGGCTCCAGAGCCTCCTGAATATCACCCCACCTTCTTGGCATTGTCCTTCTGCACGCTGTACATACGCTCTGCAAAAGCCTTGGCCTTGGCTGGGTCCAGGGGCTGGCCTCCCAGAATCTTCATGGTGTCGTCCAGATACACCATGCGGTCTTCCAGCTCTTCCTGCAGGCCAATCAGGTAATAGCCAATCTGACAAAAGTACGTCGTCCGGGCTCGGGTCTGGGCTTCAATCTCTTCCAGACCCATACGCTGAAAGAAATTGGCCAAGGCATTCATGCAGGCCTTGTCCGCCCGCGCGACGGCCTGACGCACTCGCTCGGAGCGCCTTGCCCAATCCCGCATGGCCATATCCAGGCCCGGCTCAAAACGGGACACATCCAGCCAAGTGGAGAACAGGGACAACATGCCATCTTGCAGATTGTCCACATTCTCCAGCGCCAACATGGTGGAGCGCATATTCTTTTGTTCCCAGAAACCGACCAACCCATCCAGCAGATCGTCCCTGTCCTTGAAATGCCAATAAAAACTGCCTCGCGTGACGGCCATGACCTGCGCAAGGCGAGTGATGCGCACCGCCTCCACGCCTTCCTGCATAAACAGGCGAATGGCCGCTTCCAGCCAGTCCGCCCGCGTCAAATGCACATTGGGCTCGGTCAGCGCGCCGGCCTGGGCCACACGTTCAATCAATTCCTTATCGCTCATATCGCCTGCTTGTAGAGTCGCTTTAGTCGCCAAAGTATACCGGCGCTCCTCTTATAACAGGCCCAGCATTCGTGGAAACGCCAAGGAAACAGCGGGCACGAAGGTGGTGATCAATTGAATCGGAATAGCCACAAACACGATCATGGCGATGGCCGGGCCAAAGGAACGATGTACCGTCACCTTGCTGATACGGCAGGACATGTACAGCACAGGTGCCATCGGCGGGCTGTTGGAACCCACAATCACCGCACACGCCACAATCGCGGCAAACTGTATCGGATTGACATCGGCCACGCCCACCAAAGGCAGCAGCAAGGGAGCCACCACCACGGTCAAGGACACATCGTCAATAATCATGCCCACCAGAATCAGGAACACATTGACCATCAAGAGAATGCCGATGGGGCTATCCACCAGACCCGTCACAAAGGCGGTCAAGTCCTGTGGCACACCTTGCGCAACCAAAATACGGCCGATCAGAAAGGAGAACAGCAAGATCAGGATAACGGTGCCCGTAGTCTCTGCCGTGCGAACGAAGCTGTCACGCAGCTTGCGCAGGGTCAGTTCACGATACACAAAACAGCCGATGCCAATCACCAGCACAACCGCCACCGCCGCAGCTTCCGTGGGTGTGAATACGCCCCCGTAAATACCACCCAGAATCAAGGCGGGAATACACAAGGCGGGCACGGCATAAAGCAAGGTCTTGAGAGAAGAACGACGGGATTGCTCATCAGCAGGCTGTGCAGGCAACTCCTTGAACCAGCGTCCAGCCACCACATAGTTGAACAGCGTCAGCCCGACCATCAACAGAATCCCTGGCCCGATCGTGGCTGCAAAACACGCCACTACCGACTGCTGCGTCACCACCGCGAACAGAATCATGGTGATGGACGGCGGAATCAGAATCCCCAGCAAAGAGGAAATCCCCAGCAAGGCCGCCGAGTACTGACGCGGATAACCGCGCTGCTCCATGGGATCGACCAGAATGGTGCCAATGGACGCCACCGCCGCCGAGGCCGTACCCGAAATCGCCCCGAACACCCCGGAAGCCAGCACCATGCTGGCCCCCATGCCACCACGACGATTCTTGACCAGCATTTCGGCAAAACCCACCAAACGGTGCGCAATCCCGCCTGCCTGCATCAAGTACCCCGCCATGATGAACAAAGGCAAAGCCAGCAGAACCAGAGAGTTCAAGGAACGGAAACCTTGCAGCATCAAGGTGTTCAAGTTGACGTCATACACCAGCGTCAACATCAGCAGCGTGCCGGCAAAGGACCAGGCCACTGGCACCCCGACACCTAGCAGGAACAGGAGCAAGAGAACAGAAAATCCAGCATGCATAATCAATGGCCTCCATGGCGCAAGGCCATCAAAGACTGATAAACATCGCGCAAGGCATAGATCAGGCTACCGGCGGCGTTCAGACCAATAGCAGCTTGCGGCACCCAGACAGGAATTCCCAGCTCAGCCATCGTGGTCGAGAACCGGGAACCCCACATGAACATGCGCAAGGTCCAATAGGCAAAAGCCACCACAATGATCAGCACCAGTACGGACACGATGAAACGATGGATAGCACGCGCCCGTGGGGTCTTCAAACGATGCGACAGGTAATCCACCACCAGATGCTGACGGGACTGGCTGGCAATCAAGGCCCCCGTCATATACAGCCAGATCGCCGCCACCATCACAATGGTGTGCACACCGGCTGCCGGCCAATTCAGGTAATAACGTGCGGCCACCACATAGGCCAAACCTGCCGCCACCACAACGCTGGACGCAATGGCCAGCCATTCCAGGGCGATCAGGGTCGGCCCTCGCTTGATCAGAAGGTCCTCACTCACATTCATACTCCCTTGTTCCAAGGTGTTCACTTGAGAGCCGAGGCGTTTTTCTCGATATGGGCCATGATGCTGTCGCCCACTTCAGCGTGCATCGCAGGCCAGACCTTGGCACGCACATGGGTGCCCAAAGCAGCCAGTTGATCCTTGTCGAGCTCAAGGTAGGTTTTACCCAGCGCTTTCCACTTCTCCACAATGGCCGCGTCCGCTACCTGGGCCTTGGAAAACTGATCTTGCATGATGGTGATGGCCGAGGTCTGGATCACTTCCTGCTGCTCGGGCGTCAAGGCTTCCCAGGCTTCCAGGTTCATGGACAGCACGCCGGTAATGAACTGTTGCTTGCTGCGCACGTAGTAATCCAGCGTGTCGCGGAAATATTCGTAGTCGTAATAAATGACGTTGGCTGCATCACCATCCACCACGCCGGTCTGAATGGACGTAAACACTTCGCCCCAGTCAATGGCTGCCGTCTGATAACCCATGGCTTGCACGGACTGCTGCATCATGGAGATCGGGGGGACACGTACCTTGATGTTCCTGGCGTCTTCTACCGTCACGGCATGTTTACCTTTGGTGGCGACGCCATTGAATCCTTCAGGCCAGGCACCGAAGAACTTCAAGCCGTTCTCTTTGTAGATACCGTCCAGCGTTTCATTCAACCAGCCACCGGGCTGGTACGCGGCCAAGGCTTCTTCCCAGGTGGTGAACATATAGGGTGTGTAGATCACCGCAATGCGCTTGTCGTAGGAAGTCATGGGCCAGTTCAGCATCAACTGCACATCACCGGCTACATGCTGGTCAAACACCTCTTCCTGACCTCCCAACTGGTTTTGATAAAAAACGCGTGGCGACACCGCGCCTTGCGTACCCTCCTTGATCAGCGCAGCCCATTTCTCGATTGCATCACCGCTAGGCGAGCCTTGCGCGCCCGAGTCCGTTGCAATGCGCATGGTCTGTGCGGACACGGTGGCCGCGCTCAGGCTGAACATCACCGTCAGCAAGGTCTTGCTCAAAAGCTTCATAACTCCTCCTGGGTATGTCTTTTAAATTTATTGTTCAAACTTCGGCTATCAGGCTTCCGCCCGGTGCCGCCATAACTCCCAGCCCAAACGGGCCCGGACACCCACATCCAGAAACGGACGTGGCGGCAAGGCATCGGGTTGCCCCAAAGCCTGCATATCGGCAATCAAGGGATTGTCCACACCGCAAGCCAGATCGGCGACCAACATGCCGGAAATCGTGCCCTTGGTCAGACCAACCCCGTTCTGACACACCGCGGAATACACATGCGGTGCCACCTGCCCAAAGCCTGGGGAACCATTACGGGACAAGCAGATAAAGCCGGTCCAGGTGTGTTCCATCTCCACGTTTTTCAGATTCGGGAAACGCTCGTCAAACAGGGCTTTGTGCTCAATGCGCACACGGCGGCGGCTTTCATCATCACTGCGCAAATTGGGCGCGTAAGTCATGTGCTGACGAATCAGAATGCGCTGGTCATTGGTGCGACGCATGGTAATGCCCACAAAGGCATTGGCGGGGGTCAATCCCCAACTGGGCAAACCACCCAGCTCACGCTGCTCGCTTTCTGTCAGGCAACGGGTCAGGCTTGCATGAGCCGCCATCGGCATCAGCTTGCCACTGTAAAAACCGAACTGCTCGGCGAACACATTCACGGCCAGAATCATCTTGCCTGCACGAACCTTGCCACCGGGGGTTTCCAGCGTGACACCGTCGCCTTGCTGCAAGGACAGCACGGGCGTTTTTTCGTAGACGGTAACGTTGGGGGGCATATTGTCGGCCAGACCACGCGACAGACCCGCCGGGTTCAGCAACACCGTACCGGGGGTGTAAATTCCTGTGCGGAAATGCTTGAACCCCAGCTTGTCGTGCAAGGCTTTGCCGTCCAGCCACTCATGCGGTTCCTTCAAGGACTCCAGCACCTGCAGCGTAGGCTTCAAGGTTGTGCGTACGCCTTCCTCGGAAACCGCAGCGTGGAATTTCCCGATGGGGCTCCAGTCGCACTCGATACCGTAACGCTCGACCTGGGTTCTTAGATAAGCAATCGCCGTACGCGCCAGGCGCACATGCGAACGGGCGGCGTCCAGTTCGCCCATGGAACTACCGACGTTATGAGGGCTATCAATCGCAAAGCCGGAGTTTCGGCCTTGAGCGCCCTCGCCCACCAGATCGGCCTCCAGCACCACGATGCTGTCACCGGGGCGGTTCTCTGCCAGGCGACGGGCAGCGGCCAAACCGGCCAGGCCACCGCCGACAATCACCCAATCAGCCTGCACGTCTTTGGCCAAAGCGGGCTTGGGAGTACGGGGAGCCAGGAGCCGACTCCACCCATTTGTCTTGTCGTTCTCCGGCAGACGCGTAATTTTCTTGATGCTCATGCCGCCGTCCGTGCGCTAGCCCAGTTGCTGGGATGCAGGCAGTAATGGATCAGAGCAGATTCTGCTTCATAGATCAGGGGCGTGCCCGCTGGCAACCACACACAATCACGTGGACCGGCTTCCAGAATGCCCTGCGGCGTATGAATGCGCATGCTGCCCTCGATCACCGTCACGACCTCGTCGTACAACACGGTCCATTCAATGCGGGCCTGGTTCAAGCGTGCATACCCCGCCCCCAAGGGCGTCCCATCCTCCTCACCCACGATTTCCGCCAACTGCGCCATCTCCGGTTTTTCCTGTCTGGGCTGAAAGACCAAATCATCAAAACGTATTACTCGCGGCAAAGTTTTTTCTGTTGTCATGTGAATCACCAAACACAAGTGGTTTTAGAACATACATGGTTGTATGTTGTGATGGTAATGAGCCGAATTTGACGCGTCAATGCGTGGAGAGATGGGGATTACCCTGCGTTCCAGGCGGGAGAGCTTTATATTTAAATAATTAAATTAGCCTTGTAACAGGATCTGAAAGCAGGGTTCTTGGTAGCGCTTTTGGCTGTTTTCTGCGCAACGCTTCTTCCAGCTTTTCACGCCCTTCTCCCATCAGCCAAGAACGCAGCGAGACAAGTTCAGGATTGATTTCTCGCATCAGACCGAGGTCCACCTGTTCTGCAAGAGGGCCATCCTCCAGACTTGACGCCATATGCCCCAAATCGGCGTTGGCAGCTAATACTTCATCAGGGAATCGGGCATAAGTGATAGAGCGACCTGCGGCTTCAGAAAAGGCGGCCTCCAGCTCCTGGCCGGTCACACGATCACTGGCGATCTTCAAGGTCCTCCCGGCAAAACGTGCCCTGTCCGCAAACAGGGCGGCAACGATTTTCCCTATGTCTTGCACCGCAGTGAGTTGGATCGAATGATCACGGTGTATCAGAGACACCAACCGCCCTTCCTCCAGGCCAAAGCCCGGCCGCACAAGCATCTCCATGAAGATCATGGGACGGATGATGGTTGCAGTCAGCGGCAGTTCGCGAATATGTGCCTCAATAAGAGGCTTGGCATCAAAGCGCGCAACACCTGTCAGTTTGTCCCCAGCGCTAGCCCCCGAGGAATAGATGAAATGCTCGACGCCATTTTTTGCCGCCAGATCAGCAAGACGTGTGCCATAACAAACCTCCTCTTCTGCTGATAGGTTCGCAGGCATCACGCTAAATACGCCATACACATCCTTCATGGCCGACGCGATAAGATTGGCATCGTCCAATGACCCTTGCACGAGTTCAGCGCCTGCTTCCCGCAGAGCGATTGAAGCCGGTTTGGATGGAGATTGCACAAAAGCGCAGACAGGCCAGTGAGCCTCCAGAAGTGCTTTGGCCACCGATCCACCTTGCCGGCCTGTGGCTCCGAAAACCAGAATGGGACGATGTACTTTATTCATGATTCAGCTCGAAAAAAAAGAGAATGTCGTATTCTTTCCTCGATATCTGAATTGCGGAAGACGGCACTTTTTTGAACCTCAGGCACAAAAATGAAACCCATAGATCCAGCAGAGTCGGATGCTCTCAAGGAGAAACCCGACAGCGACTCATCATTCCAGCCAATTCCATTGAATGGAGTCTGCACACGCCTCGGTGACAAATGGACCGTGCAGGTCATCTGGCGCCTTGCCATCACGGGTGATCGTAGGCTGCGGTTTTCCGAGATCAAGCGTGAGGTGGAAGGAATCACACAGCGCATGCTGACGCTAACACTGCGAAACCTGGAACGAGATGGCTTGGTAGAACGCCATTATTTTCCCGAGGTGCCCCCACGTGTGGAATACGAACTGACGGAGATGGGGAAAAACATGCTCGATGCGCTGAAAGGCATCAATGTGTGGGTCAGAGAGAACCTTCCGCGTATACAGAAATCACGTCAAACGTACGATGCCAAAAAGCCTTGATGTAGAACGGAGAACGACGCGAAATTGAAGTCCAAGCTTATGATGCTGCGACTTTATACAATGTCGTGCCCCGTGCCTGGTACTGTGCAGCACCTAGCTCAAAACTCCACCGTGGCAAGCAATGGCTGAAACCTGTCCTAAGTTGTTGGCCCGTAAGACCCACTACTCCGCTTCCCGACGTCACAAGAACATGAAAACAGACATTTTCCAATGTCCAAGAATGCCCCTTTCATAAACCATACTCCATGAACCACGAACAAGCAGAAACACGGGTACTAGAAGCCATTCCTGTACTGGCAAAGGATCAAAGCATTGAGGAGTGCATCGCTCAACTGCAAGCCAGCGGCCTGTCTGAAGTCCGTGCGACCAAGCTTTGCGTGATGATTCCAGAAGCCTTCGGGCTGGCACTGGCCTGGCGCCTGGGTGCAGCACTGCCTGATGAAGAGCAGATGTTTGATGTGCACAATCGCGCAGGCGAGACGGTTCAGGTCCCCATGCTGGGCCAGCATGTGTTTTCCGTCGCGCTGGCAATGGCGGTAGCGGTGCTCAAAAAAGGCTGGTTTACGCCTATCACTCGGGAAGCGTTTGAGGCAGTCAGCAATCGCAGTGCCGTCATGTCCGTTCTTCAGCAGATAGAGGGCAGTCTGGAAGGCGCTGGCACACCCAGCCTGTTCTTATGGGGCCTGGTGGCAGAGGACATCGTCGCAGACGAGTCCTTACCCTAGTTTTAATAGGCGGAGAATACAAGCAATACTTTCAAGCCTGCTCCGAGCTGTCGTTCAGCTCCACATCACTGACCTGAGCGCTCTGCCGCCTGGCTTTCTGCTCCCGCAGAAACGCCAAGGCACGAGCAGGATCACGGGTACGGGCAAAGGGGGGCAAACCACGCCATAGCAGTTTGCCGTAGGGCTTCTCGACAATACGGGTGTCGCCCACCATCAGCACGCCCCAGTCGCGCTCGGTACGAATCAGACGCCCTGCCCCTTGCTTCAAGGCAATGGCGGCTTCGGGCAACTGGTATTCCATGAAGGGATTACCGCCCCTGTCCTTGCACTCCTTGATACGCGCTTCCAGCACCGGATCATCCGGCGGAGCAAAGGGCAGCTTATCGATAGCCACCAGCGTCAAGGCATCACCGGGCAGGTCAATCCCTTCCCAGAAGCTGGCGCTCCCCACCAACACCGCATTGCCACGGGCACGGAACTCGTCCAGCAGAACTTGCCGTGAACGCTCCCCTTGGCGCAGCACATTGCGTTCGATGTCTTCCCGATCAAATCGGTCCCGCAGCATATCTGCAATCCGCTCGACCGAGCGCAAGGTGGTACAGAGCACCAGCACACCACCCTGACCCGCCTTGATCAGCGGAATGAGCGCATCCACGAAGGCCTGATTGAAGTTGGGATGGCTAGGAAGCGGCAAGGTGCTGGGGACGTAGAACAGCGCCTGATTCGGATAGTCGAACGGCGAAGCCCAGGCTTCGGTGCGAGCATCAAACAAACCCAGTTGACGCTTGAAGTGATTGAAATCACCATGCACCGACAAGGTGGCCGAGGTCAGCACCCAGGACTGCTCCTTGCCTCGGTAGCGCGAGAAAATCTTGGCGACCGACAAAGGGGCACTGTGCAGGCGCAGATAATGCTGCCCACTTTCTACCCAACGCACGAACTCGTCGGGCTGGTCTTCGTCTTTTTCACTTTCTGGCAAATAGGCGTGACGGCCTTGACGATCCGGCTGGCTCCATTGGAACAAGCGCGCACGTAACTCCAAGGCGCTTTTATGCGCCGCCGTCAGATCAGGATGGCGCTCAGCCACCATGGCCAGCATCTTGATGACCTTGTCGAAGGTCTCCAGCAAATTCTCCAACGCTTCATCAAACAGCTCGGGCTCGGGCAAGGCCTGGAAAGTGGCGCGACCACCCTGTGCCGCCAGCGACGCAGTACGCAAATGCAAATCCCGAGCCGCTTGCTCCAGCTTGCGGGCCACCTGACTCCAGTCTACGGTCTCACGTGCCTGGGCCAGACCCGCCGCTTCTATCTGCCGACACAAATCCGTCAATTGATACAAGGACACGCTACTACCCAGAAAACGGGTGGCCACGTCGGGCAGTTGGTGTGCCTCGTCAAACACCACCAGATCCACGCTAGGCAGCAAATCCGTCACACCCTCTTCGCGCAAGGCCAGGTCCGCCATGAACAGAGCATGGTTCACCACTACTACATCCGCATCCTGGGCATGACGGCGCGCCTTCATCACAAAGCAGTCGCGCACAAAGGGGCAATCCTGTCCCAGGCAGTTATCGCGTGTGGAAGTGACTCGGTGCCAAATATCCGCGTCCTCCGGGACTTCGACCAACTCACCCTTGTCGCCGCTACGGCTGCGTTCAGTAAAAAGCTGGATGGCCCGCAGATAGGCAATTTCCGCACGGGACTTCAGGGCACGGTCATCCTGCCCCAATCGTTCCAAATGGTAATGACAAACGTAGTTGCTGCGCCCCTTGAGCAAGGCCACATCCACCGGCAAGGCCAGCGCTTTACGCAGGTGGGGAATATCCCGACGGAACAATTGGTCCTGCAAGGTGCGCGTCCCGGTCGAAACCAGCGCTTTGCCCCCTTGCATGAACACGGGCACCAGATAGGCCCAGGTCTTGCCCGTGCCTGTGCCCGCCTCGGCAATCAGTACGCCGGACTCGGCGACCGTCTCGCTGATGGCTTGGGCCAGCTCCAGCTGAGCCTGCCGCGGACGATAGTGCGAGACAGACTCTGCCAGAGGGCCTTGGGGAGAAAAGATATCGGAATAATCCTGCAACAACATGGGGCAAAACCGCTCAGGGAGAGGTGACGAATGACAGAACTGTCTACAATCACAGTGGAATACATACAAGATGATACCTGCCAATTCTGGGTCGCTGCCGGTCTTTATGGCAAAATGCGGCGCTTGCAGACCCTTTTACAACGATGGACCCATAACTGAAATGACTGTGGAAACCCTCGCCCAGCAACAGGATCACCAACAGATTCTGGCGCTACTGGCCTCTGAACTGAACATCCGCATCCAACAAGCCGCCTCTACGGTTGAGCTCTTGGACAACGGGGCCACGGTCCCTTTTATTGCCCGTTACCGCAAGGAAGCGACTGGCGGTCTGGACGATAATGTCCTGCGTGATCTGGAAGTGCGCCTGATCTATTTGCGCGATATGCAATCGCGTCGTCATGCCATTCTGGAATCGATCCGCCAGCAGGAAAAACTGACGCCCGAGCTGGAGCAAGCCATTCTGGCGGCTGACACCAAGCAGCGTCTGGAAGACTTGTACGCGCCGTACAAGCCCAAGCGTCGTACCCGTGCCCAGATTGCCCGCGAAGCCGGTCTGGAGCCGCTGGCGGACGCCATTCTGGCCCAGAAGGATGCAGACCCTGTGGCGCTGGCCGAAGGCTATCTGAATGCCGAAGCCAAGATCGACACGGCCAAAGCCGCCCTGGACGGTGCCCGCGACATTCTGGCCGAACGCTTTGCCGAGCAGGCCGACCTGCTGGAAGCCATGCGCGACTATCTGTGGAAGTCCGCTCACTTGTACTCCAAGGTTGCCGAAGGCAAGGAACAGGAAGGCGACAAGTTCCGCGACTGGTTCGACTTTAACGAAGCGCTGCGCCAACTGCCTTCTCACCGCGTGCTGGCTTTGTTGCGCGGTCGTCAGCAAGGTGCACTGGACCTGCGCCTGGGCCTGAACCCCGAGCAGGATGCGCTTCTGCCTCACCCTTGTGTACTGAAAGTCGCCGAGCTGACCGATATTGGCGCTGACTTTTCCGCCGACGCCAGCCCACGCGACCATTGGCTGGCCGAGGTTTGCCGCTGGACCTGGCGCGTCAAGTTGCTGACAGCATTCGAATCCGAGCTGATTGGCCGTCTGCGCGAAGAAGCCGAGCAAGAATCTACCCGCGTGTTTGCCGCCAATCTGCGCGATTTGCTGCTGGCAGCCCCCGCTGGCAATAAAGCCGTTCTGGGCCTGGACCCAGGTATTCGTACCGGCGTAAAAGCCGCTGTGATCGATGCAACCGGCAAGGTGCTGGATACGGCCACCGTCTATCCCTTTGAACCCCGTCGTGACCGCGAAGGCGCCATTCGTACCCTGGCCGGTCTGGCTACTCGCTACCAAGTTGAACTGGTGGCGATTGGTAACGGCACAGCGTCACGCGAAACCGAGAAACTGGTTGCCGACCTGCAATCCGCTTTCCCGCAGTTGCCTTTAACTCGCGTAGTCGTGTCGGAGGCCGGCGCTTCGGTGTACTCCGCCTCTGAACTGGCCGCACAAGAATTCCCGGATATGGACGTCAGCCTGCGCGGTGCTGTTTCCATCGCCCGCCGCCTGCAAGATCCGCTGGCCGAGCTGGTCAAGATCGACCCCAAATCCATTGGTGTTGGCCAATACCAGCACGACGTGAACCAGCGCGAACTGGCTCGCAGCCTGGACGCCGTGGTCGAGGATTGTGTGAACGCCGTGGGTGTGGACGTCAACACCGCCTCTGCTCCCCTGCTGGCGCGCGTTTCCGGCCTGAACAACACGCTGGCCAAAAACATCGTCACTTGGCGTGACGAAAACGGTGCCTTCCAAAGCCGCAAGCAGTTGCGTGAGGTGCCGCGCTTTGGTGAAAAAGCCTTTGAACAGGCAGCGGGCTTTTTGCGTATTCCCGGTGCAGCCAACCCTCTGGATGCCTCGGCAGTTCACCCCGAAGCCTACCCGGTTGCCGCCCGCATTCTGGAGCGCCTGCAAACCGAAGCCAGCGATGTCATGGGTAAATCCGGCGCACTGAAAGGCTTGTCGCCTTCCGACTTCACGGATGAGCGCTTTGGTTTGCCCACCGTGCGTGATATTTTTAATGAAATTGAAAAGCCCGGTCGCGACCCTCGCCCTGAATTCACCACCGCCAAGTTCCAGGAAGGCATCAACTCCCTGAACGATTTGACGCCCGGCATGATTCTGGAAGGCGTGGTCACCAATGTGGCCAACTTTGGTGCCTTTGTGGACGTGGGTGTGCACCAGGACGGTCTGGTGCATATCTCGGCCCTGTCCGAGACTTTTGTCAAAGATCCGCGTGATGTGGTTCGCGTTGGGCAGACCGTTAAGGTTAAAGTCCAGGAAGTGGATGTAGCTCGTAAGCGTATCGGCTTGACCATGCGCCTGAACGACGACAGCGGCCCTGTGCGTGGTTCCAGCAACACCAGCAACGCACCCCAGCGCCGTTCCGGAAACAATCGCCCCAACCGGCAAGCTGAACCGGCACCGACAGGTGCTATGGCAGCCGCCTTTAGCAAACTTCGGAGATAAGCCATGACTGAGACCGAGCGCCTTTCCCAACTGACGCGTCTGCTCAATCTGCTGACCGGATTTGATCAGAAGGAACAGGATATTGCAGCCATCAGCCAGTCCGTGCTGACAGCCAGCGCCAGCCCGACAGCGATGGGTGAGGCGTATGGCAAGCACGCCCAGAACTTGATGGAACACGATCCGGATGGTGCTCTGATCCTGGCCATCAGCTACGAGCTGGACGACTATCTGGCTCTGGCCGATACCGTGGACGAACTGTGGGAAGAGATTCTGGCTGCCTTTGAAAGCCAGGATCTGCCCGCCTTTCCCTACGACGACATGCCTTTTCAGGACGTGGACGGCTTTTTCCAATGGGCGAACGAGCAGTTGCAGGAGTTTCACCCCTCCTACTGCCTGCTGGAATTTGCCCAAAGCTATGACGAGGAATTTCAGCTGATCGTGGTCAAACGCGAGAACCTGGAAGAAATTCTAAGTCTGTGTGAAAAACTGGATATTCCCGCTCAAGCAGCCGAATAAGGCCAGTAATCCCGGCCCAAACACACCAAGCCCTGCGTGAGCATTCATGCAGGGCTTGATGCTTTTGGCCCGCCTGAATGCCAAGCAGCTCAAAGCGCATTAGACTAGTCCCACCATCAACATCAGCAAGCGAGCCTCTTGTGCTCGCTTGGCTGCTTGGCCCAAACACGAACACCCACTTTGCCGGGACCGGCGCAAAGTCAGTTCCCGCGCGGCAAGGTCCAGAAGGAAAAACATGGAGAAAAAACACTGGTCGCAGGTCGAACTCCTGCACGAAACCGTATCCAATCCCAATATTCACGTACGCGGCACACACAGCTATTACAGCCATGCCTGGACAGACAGTTTTGAAGAAAGCGTAGTGCGTTACCTGTACGGGGACGAATACAGCCGCAAGGCCTGGACCTCGCAATGGCCGGTAGACCAGCTGCATATTGGCGACTACGTGTGCATCGGTGCCGAGGCTGTCATTCTGATGGGCGGCAATCACACACATCGCATGGACTGGTTCAGCCTGTACCCCTTCGTGGACAAGATTACGGAGGCTTACGTCGGTAAAGGCGACACCCATATTCACGATGGTGCCTGGATCGGCATGCGAGCCATGATCATGCCCGGCGTGGTCATTGGTGAAGGCGCCGTAATTGCCTCGGGTGCACTGGTCACCAAGAATGTGGCCCCGTATACGATTGTGGCAGGCAACCCGGCTGTGCCGGTGCGCAAGCGCTTTGAAGACGCAGCGATTGACCGGCTATTGGCCTTGAAGATTTACGACTGGCCGGAAGAGAAGTTCACGGCGTTGCGAGATGTGATCTGCGCAGAAGATATTGCAGCATTGGAGCAGGCCAGCCAGGACTGGGATCAGAAGTCCAAAGCCTAAGAGCGACTGGCCCAGGCTCAAGTCCAGGTCTTAAGTCCAAGTCTTAAGTCCAAATCCAGATTTCGGGCTCAGAATTCAGAGTTCACGTTCGGATCAGATCTGGTTTGGTTTGACCTGACCTGACCTGATTTCAAGAATGAATTCAAGGCCAAAGCCGATTACACGAGCAGGGTCAAGCCAAGCTCCAGCTTGATCTTCTGCACACGCTCGGTACAAGGAATAAAGAACAGCTCCAAAAGTGAGATAAGTCTCTCTTTTGGAGCTGCTCATTTTCAAGCAATCTCCAAGCTGAAGCGCTGCTGCTCAAAGAAGCTTGCGGCCTCCACTGCGGCATCAATCCTGAATAGCAGATCAATCCCACAGTAGACGAACCACTTAGTCGCGCATCGAATCCAAAGCGGCTGCAACGGCATCACGCAGATCTGCCGATACTCGTGCCACTTCTTCACCGGCACAATGGATTTGCAACTCCTGACCGTCCTGCTTGGCAACTTCGGCAAAAGCCGCAGTCTGCAGTGCCTTGATCGCCACACCAGCCTGTTTTGGGTCTGCGTAAGAGCGAGACAGAAACAGCTCTTGTCCGGCAGCATCTTGCAGGCGAAAACGGAAGGTGCCGTCTTCGTCGCGGAAGTTCACAAAACGAGCTTTACGAGCCTTGGCTTCAGTCTTGCTAACTGCCACGCTCAAGGGGTCACGCAGGCCCACGGCCGCCTTCAATTCATGGATGAAGGGGGTAGCGTAGGCACGAGCCTTGCGCGCGCCAACTTGCAGCAAATCCTCAATATCCTGGGGACGAGCCATCAAGGCTTCGTAGCGATCGCGCATGGGCGCAATCATGGCTTCCAGCAACTGATGCAAGGCATCCTTGGCCTCGCCCCAGGCCATGCCGTCGATCAACTGCTGACGGAAGGCTTGGGTCTGCTCGGGTGTCGCAAATGCCTTGTACAAGGCCGTCAGGTGCGAATCATCGGGATCTTTAGACTCGCCGGGACCTTTGGAGTCCGTCACGATGCGGGCAATGGCCGCCTTCAGTGCCTTGGCACCACCCTCGAACAGAGGAATCGTGTTGTCGTAGCTCTTGGACATCTTGCGGCCATCCAGACCGGGCAAGAGGGCCACGTCCTCTTCCACCTGTACTTCAGGCAATACAAACAGCTCCTTGCCACGGCCATACAGGTGGTTGAAGCTCTTGGCGATATCGCGTGCCATTTCCAGGTGCTGCACCTGATCCCGGCCCACGGGTACCTTGTGGGCATTGAACATCAGGATGTCAGCCGCCATCAGTACGGGGTAGCTGAACAGGCCCATGGTGACGCCATCATCAGGCTCTACACCCGCCGCTTCATTCTTGTCGACAGAAGCCTTGTAAGCGTGTGCACGGTTCATCAAGCCCTTGCCGGTTACGCAACCCAGCATCCAGGACAGCTCCGGAATTTCCGGAATATCGGATTGACGGTAGAACGTTACTTTTTCCACATCCAGGCCGCAGGCCAGCCAGGTAGCAGCAATCGCACGGCGCGAAATGGCTACGCGCTCCGGATCGTCACATTTGATCAGGGCGTGGTAGTCCGCCATGAAGAAAAATGCGTCGACATCGGCTTGCTGGCTAGCACGGATAGCAGGACGAATCGCCCCGGCATAATTACCCAAGTGTGGAATACCGGTCGTTGTAACGCCGGTCAGTACTCGTGTCGTCATGATAAAAAATACGCTTATAAAACTACGTGTCAGGGTTCAGGAATCAGACGCGTGGCCAGTGGCCGCGCCCAGCATCCTACAAAATAACTGCCTGGCGCCGTTCTGACTCCAGGTACTCCCGCGATTGCATTTCCATCAAACGCGAGACAGTACGGTGGAACTCATTGGCCATAGGGCCATCCACATACAATTCTTCTTCAGGCACCGCTGCGGACATGATGAACTTCACCTTGTGATCGTAAAAAACGTCGACCAGCCAGGTGAAGCGTCGCGCCGCAGAGGCATCACGCGCTGTCATGCGAGGCACATCAGACAAAATCACGGTCTGGAAGCGGTTCGCCAGTTCCAGATAGTCGTTTTGCGAACGTGGGCTGACGCACAGGGTCTCGAAATCAAACCAGACGGCTGAACCGGACAAGGCGACCGCTTTTACATCCCGGTTTTCAATACTGAGCACCGGCTCTTGAGGGGCCGTGTCCGACAAGGCCGTGAACATGGATTGCAGTTCTGCGGTGGTCTCCGGACCCAATGGCGTCAGATAGGTTTTCACCTGTTCCAGCGCACGGCGGCGGTAATCCACACCCGTATCCACGTTCATGATGTCCATGTTCTTCTGAATCAGCGCAATGGCGGGCAGAATGCGATCGCGGTGCAGGCCTTCCGGATACAGCGTGGAGGGCTCGTAGTTGGACGTCATCACAAAGGACGTGCCGCGCTCGAACAGACCCAGCAGCAGCTTGTACAAAATCATGGCATCGGCCACATCCGAGACGTGGAACTCGTCAAAACAGATCAGGCGATAACGCTTGGCGATACGTTTGGCGACCTCATCCAAGGGATCACTCATGCCTTTGACCTGATTCAGCTCTTTGTGCACGCCGCGCATGAACTCATGGAAGTGAATCCGAGTTTTGCGCTTGAGCGGCACCGTCAGGTAGAAGGCGTCCATCAGGAAGCTCTTGCCGCGCCCGACCCCACCCCACAGGTACACACCACGCGGCACCTCCGGGCGGGAGAACATACGACGCAAGGCGCTGGAGCGCATTTTGCGAAACTCTACCCACTCGTCGTAATAGCGTTGCAGCCGGTCTATAGCTTGCTCCTGTGCCTGGTCGGCACGGTAGCCTTTTTCCGCTAAAGCCTGATGGTAATACTCGCGAACATTCATATCACTGAAAATAAAAGAACCTGTCCAAGACAGGTAGTGGTCTGCCAGCATGCACTGCGATCCACAGCAGCACCGCTTTTGATGCAGGGTCTGAGCATACTGTGCGGTCAATTATCTCACGCATCGCAGCCGCTACGGACTGCTGTGATCAGCCTTTCGTGACGAAAAAAAGGGCGAGCCCGTGCCCGCCCTTTTCCAACAACACCCTGAAAGTCTATCAGAAGTTCAGAGCGCGTTTGTCCACTGCCAAGGCCGCTTCTTTCAGGGCTTCGGACAGGGTTGGGTGAGCATGGCAAATACGGGCGATATCTTCCGACGCGCCACGGAATTCCATGATTGCAACAGCTTCAGCCACCAGCTCGGAAGCCACAGGGCCCACAAAGTGCACGCCCAGAACTTCGTCCGTCTTGGCATCCGCCAGAACCTTCACAAAGCCGGTCGTGTCACCCAGTGCGCGGGCACGGCCGTTAGCCAGGAAGGGGAAGCTGCCAGCGCGGTAAGCACGGCCTTCGGTCTTCAGTTGCTGTTCGGTCTTGCCAACCCAGGCGATTTCGGGCGAGGTGTAAATAACCCAAGGCACGGTGTCGAAGTTGACGTGGGGTTGCTGACCAGCCAGACGCTCGGCCACAGCCACACCTTCCTCTTCGGCTTTGTGAGCCAGCATAGGACCACGCACCACATCACCCACAGCCCAGATACCTGGCAGGCTGGTGGCGCAATCGTCGTCCACAACCACAAAGCCGCGCTCGTCCAGTTTCAGACCGATGGTGTCTGCACCCAGACCGGCAGTGTTAGGCACACGGCCGATGGACACGATCAGCTTGTCGGCTTCCAGCTTGTGCTCGGCACCAGCGGCGTCCACGTAGTTGATGGTGACCTGTTTGGCGGACTTCTTGATTTCGCCAACTTTCACACCCACATTGATCTTCAGACCTTGCTTGGTGAAAGCCTTCAGGGCTTCCTTGGCAACGTCGCGATCCACCGCGGACAGGAACTCGGGAGCACCTTCCAGAATGGTCACTTCGGCACCCAGGCGACGCCATACGCTACCCAGTTCCAGACCAATCACACCGGCACCGATAACGGCCAGCTTCTTGGGAACCTTGGGCAGACGCAGTGCGCCGTCGTTGGACAGAATTTGCTCTTCGTCGAACTCGGCACCGGGCAAGGCACGAGCCGAGCTACCGGTAGCGATGATGACGTTCTTGGCAACCAGCTCTTCAGCGTTGGCACCGGCCACGTTCACCGACCAGCCGCCGTCAACCTTGGCGCCAAAGGAAGCGGTGCCGTGGAAGAAAGTGACCTTGTTCTTTTTGAACAGGTACAGGATGCCGTCGTTGTTCTGCTTGACGACCACGTCTTTGCGACCGATCAGCTTGTCCAGATTCAGCGATACGCCCTTGACGTCCACACCGTGATCAGCCAGATGCAGATTGGCGTGCTCGAAGTGCTCGGAAGATTGCAGCAAGGCCTTGGAAGGAATGCAACCAACGTTGGTGCAAGTACCGCCAGGAGCGGGTTTGCCTTCAGCGGTGGACCATGCGTCCACGCAAGCGACGCTCATACCCAGTTGAGCAGCACGGATGGCGGCGATGTAGCCACCAGGGCCTGCACCAATCACGACAACATCAAATTGCTTAGCCATAAAAAATCCCATAAATGTGAAAAGGCACGCTGGACCGCCCGGAAGTCAGACGGGAAAGTATCAGGTGGCGAACGCCAACCCCCAGGGCCTTAAACAAAGTCGGCCAAGGCTTAGAAGCAAGCACTTGGCCGTAAACATACTAGACCGAAACTACCGCGTGCTTAGACGTTCAACAGCAGACGCTGTGGATCTTCCAAGGCTTCCTTCATGGCCACCAGACCCAGAACGGCTTCGCGGCCGTCGATGATACGGTGGTCGTAGGACATGGCCAGGTAGTTCATGGGGCGAATCACGATCTGACCGTTTTCCACAACAGCGCGATCCTTGGTGGCGTGGATGCCCAGGATGGCGGACTGAGGTGGGTTGATGATGGGAGTGGACAGCATGGAGCCGAACACACCACCGTTGGAGATCGAGAAGGTACCGCCTGTCATTTCTTCCAGGGTCAGCTTGCCGTCGCGGGCACGGGCACCGAAGTCAGCGATTTGCTTTTCGATGTCAGCGATGGACATTTGATCAGCGTTACGCAGGATAGGCACCACCAGACCACGTGGGCTACCAACGGCCACACCGATGTCGAAGTAACCGTGGTAGATGATGTCTTTGCCATCAACCGAGGCGTTCAGTACGGGGTATTTCTTCAGGGCGGCAACAGCAGCCTTGACGAAGAAGGACATGAAGCCCAGTTTCACGCCGTGCTCTTTCTCGAACTGATCCTTGTACTTCTTGCGCAGATCCAGCACAGCTTGCATGTTGACTTCGTTGAACGTGGTCAGCATGGCGTTTTCGGACTGCGACTGCAGCAGACGCTCGGCGATGCGAGCGCGCAGACGGCTCATGGGCACGCGCTGCTCTGGACGGCCGTCCAGGGACAGGGTTGGAGGGGCAACAGGAGCGGCAGCAGGTTTAGCAGCAGCGGCGTTGGCTTCCAGAGCGTCACCCTTGGTGATGCGACCACCACGGCCGGAACCTTCCACGGAGCTGGCTTCCACACCCTTTTCAGCCAGGATCTTGGCAGCGGCAGGCGAAGCAACCGAAGAGGCGGCGGAGCTGGCAGCAGGAGCGGCAGCGGCTGGGGCAGCAGCAGGAGCGGCTTCTTGTGCAGCGGCGGCAGGAGCGGCAGCGCTGGCCTTGCCTTCGGAGTCAATACGGGCCAGCACGTCGCCGGAGGTAACGGTGCTGCCGTTGGCCTTGACGATTTCGCTCAGCACGCCCGAGGCAGGAGCGGGAACTTCCAGCACAACCTTGTCGGTTTCGACTTCGATCAGGATTTCATCAGCCTGGACCATTTCGCCAGGTTGTTTTTTCCACTCCAGCAAAGTGGCTTCGGAGATGGATTCAGAGAGTTGGGGAACCAGAACGTCGGTAATTGCCATGATTATATTTTCCGTATTTAAAATTTAGGGTGCGTTATTTGGTCAGCATGAAGCCTTTGCGAGCGCCGAAAGCCTGCTCCAGCAGCGCCTTGTGTTGTTCCTGGTGTTTGGCCAGGTAACCAACGGCAGGCGAAGCGGACGCGGCACGGCCGGCGTAACCCAGCTTCTGACCTTCGGTCATGTTCTCGTAGATGTGATGCTGAACGTAGAACCATGCACCTTGGTTTTGAGGTTCGTCCTGAACCCAGATAACTTCCTTGGCGTTGCTGTACTTGGCCAGCTCTGCCTGGAAGGCCTTGTGGGCAAACGGATACAACTGCTCCACACGGATAATGGCAATATCGTTGCGCTCCAGCTCTTTACGGTGGTTCACCAGATCGTAGTAAACCTTGCCCGAGCAAGCCAGAACACGTTTGACAGCGGCTGCATCAATCGCCTGATCGGTCTCGCCGATCACCGGCATGAAGTGACCCTCAGCCAGATCGCTCAGTGGCGAGGTAGCGTCTTTATTACGCAGCAAGGACTTGGGCGTCATGATGACCAAAGGCTTGCGGAAAGGACGGATCATCTGACGACGCAGCACGTGGAAGATCTGGGCGCCGTTGGTGGGCTGAACAACCTGGATATTGTTGTCAGCGCACAGTTGCAAGAAGCGCTCGATACGGGCCGAGGAGTGCTCCGGACCCTGACCTTCGTAGCCGTGTGGCAGCATCAGAGTCAGACCGCAATGACGGCCCCACTTGGCTTCACCCGACGTAATGAACTGGTCGATCACAACCTGGGCGCCGTTGGCGAAGTCGCCGAACTGAGCTTCCCAGATAGTCAAAATGTTGGGCTCTGCCGAAGCGTAACCGTATTCAAATGCCAGCACGGCTTCTTCGGACAGAACCGAGTCAATCACCGTGAAGTTGGCCTGCCCTTCGGAGACGTTCTGCAAAGGAATGTAGGTACCGTCGTTCCAGCGCTCACGTTTTTGATCGTGCAGCACAGCGTGACGGTGGGTAAACGTACCACGGCCCGAGTCCTGGCCGGTAATACGGATGGCGTAGCCGTTGTTCACCAGGGTTGCAAAGGCCAAGTGCTCGCCCATGCCCCAGTCCACCTGAGCTTCGCCACGTGCCATGGCACGACGGTCATTCAGCATGCGGTTGACCAGCGGGTGAACCGTAAAGCCTTCTGGCACGGTGGTCAGTTTTTCACCGATGCGTGTCAGTTCGGACATAGGCAAGGCGGTGTCAGCCTGGTCAGTCCATTTGGCGCCCAGGAAGGCAGACCAGTCGGTGGCGTACTTGTTCTTGTAGTCTGTCAGAACAGGTTCAACCGTGCGCTTGCCATCTTCCATCAGTTGACGGTAAGCCTTGACCAGATCTTCGGGTTCGTTCTCGGACAGAATGCCTTGAGCAACCAGCTTGTCGGCGTACAGTTTGCGCGTACCGTTGTGCTGACCAATCTTCTTGTACATCAGCGGCTGGGTCATCGAGGGAGTGTCTTGCTCGTTGTGGCCCAGTTTGCGGAAGCAAACAATATCAACTACCACGTCGTGCTTGAACTCGCGGCGGAAGTCCAGAGCCAGCTGAGTCACGAACACCACGGCTTCAGGATCGTCGCCATTGACGTGGAACACAGGGGCTTCAATCATCTTGACCACGTCCGTGCAATACAGCGTGGAGCGTGTATCGCGAGGATCAGAGGTGGTGAAACCGATCTGGTTGTTAATAACGATGTGCAGCGTACCACCGGTACCGTAGCCACGGGTCTGGGCCAGGTTCAGTGTTTCCATGACCACACCCTGACCGGCAAAAGCCGCGTCACCGTGAACCAGCACGGGCAGAACCTGGCTGCCGTCTTCGTCGCTACGACGATCCTGACGAGCACGGACCGACCCCTCGACCACTGGGTTAACAATTTCCAGGTGGGATGGGTTAAAGGCCAGAGACAGGTGAACCGGACCGCCACGAGTGGACAGGTCGCTGGAGAAACCGTTGTGGTACTTCACGTCGCCGTCGGTCAAGCCTTCAGCGTGACGGCCTTCAAACTCGGCAAACAGGTCACCGGGCATCTTGCCCATGATGTTGACCAGCATGTTCAGACGACCACGGTGAGCCATACCCACGATGATTTCCTGAACGCCGTTCTCGCCAGCGTGGTTGACCACTTCATCCATACAAGCGATGAAGCTCTCGCCACCTTCCAGGGAGAAGCGTTTCTGACCGACGTATTTGGTGTGCAGGAAGCGCTCCAGGCCTTCGGCCTCGGTCAGCTGCTGCAAGATGTTGCGTTTTTGGTCAACGTTGAAAGAACCTGTGCCATGCACCGACTCCAGGCGCTGCTGAATCCAGCGCTTGACGACCGGGTCGGAGATGTACATGAATTCTGCGCCCACCGAACGGGAGTACGTATCACGCAAGGCCTTGAGCATGTCGCGCAGCGTCATGGTGTCGGCTTTGGTGAAGTAAGTGTTGGTGGCGGAGTAGACCTGGTCCAGATCTGCTTCGGTCAAACCGTAGAAAGCAGGGTCCAGTTCAGGGATGCTGGGGCGTTCGGAGCGCTTCAGGGGATCCAGATCAGCAATGCGTGCACCCAGGGAGCGGTAAGCAGCAATCATGGACTGAATCGACACTTGCTTCATGGCAACTGTCAGGTCCGGTGCTTGGGCGCTGGTCAGGAAGGCATTGGCTTTGGCACGCTGAGCGAAGGACTCGACGATGGGAGCGTGAGCTTGATCGCGGGTGCTGTCGCGGCCGTCAGTCGCAGGCTGGTGCTGCAGCTGGTCGAAGTACTCGCGCCATTGGTCGGCGACGGAGCCTGGATTGTCGAGGTAGGACTCGTAGAGTTCTTCGACGTAAGGAGCATTGCTCCCGAACAAATAAGAGTTACTGAGCAGTTCTTTTTGCGATGACATTATTACGCTTCACCTATCCGAGTGTTTCACTCGTGTTGAGATGCAGGAAAACCTTCCGCGACACGGACCTCGCCGGTTAGCGGATAGCAGGAGCAGAAGGCAACGTAGGACGCCTTATACAAGCCGTATTGATCTAGTATAACGCCGCACACAAAAGGCGCAATTAATGACATCTAAAATGCTTGGCGACTGCGTCATACCGTTGGCATTAACAAACACATCGATCTATCACGAGGGCGAATTCTTACAAAAGAAGCGCTCCAAATCATGATTGACGCCCCTTGGCTGCCCCACATGAAGGAAAAATTCCGATATGCTAATCGGGTGCAGCAAGTACGCGCTTCGCGGGCCCCTTTTCCACCAAACCGAGCCCAGCCTGCCCTTGGTCACCTTGAGGCAGGCAACAAGCGTTGCCATGACATATGCTGCCTATAACAAATCAGCACCTACCTGGTGACTGTATTTCTTATAAATTAGATTCACTTTTACACTAGAAAATCCTATCAGGAGCTTTACCAAAATGGATGCCAACGCCGATCTGGCCAAACTTGCGCTGGACTATCACGCGTATCCCACTCCCGGGAAAATCTCGGTGGTCCCTACCAAGACCCTAGCCAATCAAGATGACCTCTCGCTAGCCTACTCCCCCGGCGTCGCATCTGCTTGCATGGCCATCCACGCCGAAGGCGAAGAAGCCGCCGCCAAGTACACCTCGCGCGCCAACCTGGTTGCCGTGGTTACCAACGGTACCGCCGTGCTGGGTCTGGGCAATATCGGCCCCTTGGCCGCCAAGCCCGTCATGGAAGGCAAAGGCTGCCTGTTCAAGAAATTCGCCGGCATCGACGTGTTCGATATCGAACTGAACGAAACCGATCCGGACAAGCTGGTCGACATCATTGCCGCACTGGAACCCACCCTGGGTGGTGTGAACCTGGAAGACATCAAGGCCCCCGAATGCTTCTACATCGAGAAGAAGCTGCGCGAGCGCATGAGCATTCCCGTGTTCCACGATGACCAGCACGGTACCGCCATCATCTCGTCCTCCGCGGTTCTGAACGGCCTGAAAGTCGTCAACAAGAACATCGCCGACATCAAGCTGGTTTGCTCGGGCGCTGGCGCTGCTGCCATTGCTTGCCTGGACTTGCTGGTTGCCCTGGGCGTGAAGCTGAGCAACATTTTCGTGGCCGACTCGCGCGGCATCATCTGGAAAGGTCGCGACGAGAACATGGAGCCCAACAAGGCTCGCTACGCTCAAGAAACCGACGCCCGCACCCTGGCTGATGCCATGGTTGGCGCTGACGTGTTCCTGGGTTGTTCCGCTCCTGGCGTCCTGTCCGCCGACATGGTCAAGACCATGGCCGACAAGCCCCTGATTCTGGCCCTGGCCAACCCCGAGCCTGAAATCCGTCCTGAAGTAGCCAAGGCTGCCCGCCCTGACTGCATCATCGCCACTGGCCGTTCGGACTACCCGAACCAGGTCAACAACGTGCTGTGCTTCCCCTTCATCTTCCGTGGTGCCCTGGACGTTGGCGCCAGCGTGATCAACGAAGAAATGAAGCTGGCTTGCGTGAAAGCCATTGCCGAGCTGGCCCAGGTCGAGCAAAGCGACGATATGGCCACTGCTTACGGCGGCGAGGATCTGCGTTTTGGTCCTGAGTACATCATCCCCAAACCGTTCGACTCCCGTCTGATTGTTCAGATCGCTCCTGCCGTGGCCCAAGCTGCGATGGACTCCGGCGTTGCCGCCCGTCCTATCGAAGACATGGACGCCTACCGTCAGAAGCTGATCGCCATGACCTACCACACCGGCCCGCTGATGCGTCCGTTGTACATGCAGGCCAAGGCTGCGCCCAAGCGCATCATTTACGCTGATGGCGAAGACGAGCGCGTATTGCGTGCCGTGCAAACCGTCGTGGACGAGAAGCTGGCCCAGCCTATTCTGGTGGGTCGCCCCAGCGTGATCGACATGCGCGTCAAGAAAGCTGGCCTGCGTCTGGAAGCGGGCAAGAACGTGCAAATCGTTGATCCTGAAGACGACGATCGCTTCACCGAGACCTGGACTGCCTACTACAAGCTCAAGGCACGTGAAGGCGTGACTCCAGACATCGCCAAAGCCATGATACGCAAGCACAACTCGCTGATCGGCGTGATGCTGCTGCAACGTGGTGATGCTGACGGCATGATCTGCGGCGTGGCCAGCAACTACGACAGCCAGCTGCACTATGTTGAGCAAGTCATTGGCCTGAAGAAAGAAGCCCAGACTTTCGCCGCCATGAACGTGCTGATGCTGCCTACACAAACTCTGTTTGTGTGCGACACCCACGTCAACGAGAACCCCACTGCCGAACAGATCGCCGACATGACGATCCAGGCCGCTGACGAAGTCAAACGCTTCGGTGTGGTGCCTCGTGTCGCACTCTTGTCGCACTCGAACTTTGGCAGCCGCCAGACCGAGTCGTCCCGCAAGATGGCCAAGGCTCGTCAGATCCTGGCTGAACGCGCTCCCGACCTGGAAGTGGACGGCGAAATGCACGCTGACTCCGCCCTGTCCGAGAAAATCCGCCTGAAAGCCTTCCCCGACAGCACGCTGCGCGGTTCGGCCAACCTGCTGATTACTCCTAACCTGGACGCCGGCAACATCACCTACAACATGCTGAAGATGACAGGCAGCAACGGTGTGGCCATGGGCCCCATCCTGCTGGGTGCGGCTCGCCCCATCCACATCCTGACCACCAGCGCTACGGTGCGTCGCATCATCAACATGACAGCCCTGGCTGTTGTGGATGCACAGCAAGAAGCCCAGCAAAACAGCTAATCCTGTTTAGCTGAATAAAAACCGGATGCAGCGTAAAGCGGCATCCGGTTTTTTATTTCATGATGACTTTGGCACCCAGTTTCGCTGAACAAAGCTGTCGCCTGATCCAACAGAGTATCGGTGCTCAGGATCCAGCTCATTTAGCCACAACGGACACAACACAGCCACGTATCCTCTCTCAGGGTTGGCGGGTGCCCGGAATCTTGTGCAAGTTCACTCCGTCAGCCGCGAAGTGTCCGAACCAGATGAGCAGACATCACACTCCAAGTGCGGCCTATTTTCGCACCCGCCCTGCTCGCACAGACAAAGGCCAACTGATTCGGCGACGCTGATCGGGATCACCCCACTGCTTGCGCAACTCCACTTCCACTGCGCTCAAGGGACTGGCGCCCAGCGCTTTTTCAGCCGCTTTCACAGCCGACCAGGTTCTGATGTATCCCAGGAGCTGCGGCAAACTCCAATCCACCTCCATGGCCAAAGGCGGCAAGCTCAGCTCCTGAAAAGGAAAGGCCAGGCTGCGATACCCCTCTTCCACATGACGGCGCTCCGGTGGCCAGTAAGCGCCGATGGTTTCATAGTAGAAATGCTGCATGACGCTATCCACTGCACCCTCCACATTCAAGACGCCATAGGTGATCAAAGCCAGCAAGGCATCGGGGCGAGCGATACGCTGAACCTCGGCATAGAAAGGCCCCAGATCCAGCCAATGAGCCGCTTGCGCGACGGTGATCAAATCCACGCTGTTATCAGCCAGACCGCTGTTGTCAGCCAAAGCCGTGCGATAGCTCACACCCTCTTGCGGCTGCGCCTGAGCAATCTGATCGGCGCTGCCATCCGTGGCAATCACTTCCTTGAATCGCTTGGCCAGCAACACAGAAAGCTGCCCAGTCCCGCAGGCACAATCCAGCGCCCTATCCTGTGCGGGACTCAGTTCAGCCAACACATCCGCCAGCTTTTGCGGATAACTGGGGCGGTAACTGGCATAGTCGGCTGCAACTTGGGAAAAGTGATCTTTGAACTGGGAGTCTGCCATCGCTTCACCTTTGTCTCTTGATATCAAGCCATATAGTAGTTTGCTAAACGCGGAGTCTGGAAACCAGCGTAAAAAAGAGACTATTTTTAAGCAGGCACATGAGGCATCCCTAGCCACTCGCTCACCGAGTGGCCGACTGACTGACTGACTGACTGACTGACTGACTGACTGACTGACTGACTGACCGACTGACCGACTGACCCAGCTCAAACAGGCCAACGAAGTTTGAACTTGCGATGACCCACACGTTGCGCATGATAGATCCCTGCATGCCCCGAGAACACATAGGCTGCTACACAAGCGATCGCCGCCAAAGGCCCCAGTTCTGCACCAAACAGCTCCATCGCCATCAGTGTGCACGCAATCGGTACATTGGCTGCGCCGGCAAAGACGGCCACAAAGCCCAAGCCCGTCATCATGGAAAAAGGCATGTGCAGCAAGGGAGCCAAAGCATTACCCAGAGTCGCCCCGATGTAGAACAAGGGCGTGACCTCCCCTCCTTTAAAACCGGAGCCTAAAGACAGGACAGTAAACCCCAGCTTGCCCAGAAAATCCCATGGCTGCATAGGCTCGTGGAAAGAGCGCACTATTTCCGGAACACCCAGGCCAATGTACTGGTAGGCATCCAACGCCCAGACAGCTATCGCCACCACCAGCCCGCCCCAGAAGGGTCGCATGGGTGCGTACTTGATGCTCTTTTTCATCCAGGCGGAAAGCTGGTGAGTCAGCATGGCGAACAACATGCCGATCAGGCCGAACAGAACCCCAGCGATCAACACAGCCAGCATGCTCCAGCTGTCTAGTGACACGACGTACTCAACGACGTAATGGGTATGCTGCACGCCCCAGATCAGGCCCACCTGGTCGGCAACAATCGCAGCGATCAGACAAGGAAACAAGGCGTTGTAGCGCATACGGCCTATCGCCAGCACTTCCATGCCAAACACGGCTCCGGCTAAAGGCGTGCCAAAGACAGATGAAAAGCCGGCACTCATACCTGCCATCAACAGAATGCGTCGATCCTCCCGGCCCAGGCGAAACACATGGGTTAGCTGGTCCGACAAGGCGGCACCCATTTGTACGGCGGTGCCCTCTCGGCCTACCGATGCACCGAACAAATGGGAAATCACGGTTCCGCCAAGCACCAAAGGCGCCATGCGCAAAGGCACCACTTTCTTGGGGTCGTGAATTTCCTCGATCAGCAGGTTATTACCTGCACTAACAGACTGCCCTACGCGTTCATACACCCAGCCTACGGCCAAGCCTGCCAGCGGCAGTAGCCAAATCAGCCAGGCATGCTGTATCCGCCAGGAGGTAGCCTGCTCGAGTGAAAAAAGGAAAAAAGCGGAAGCGCTGCCTGCCAGCACGGCAATCAGGCAAGCGAGCACCAACCATTTGCCGTAATAGGCCAGCAGGTTTAGCGAGAGTGAGGTTTTGAGTCTGTTCATGGGTTGTAAGCTCAATGGAATCGGGCTGACCACAAACAGAAGATGTAAACGCAGACGCCTACAGCCCCGACGGTGGTCAGGTCACTGTAGACGTCATCAGCTGCTTCAGAACGAAACGGCGGTTAAAGGAGGAACGTCATCTCCAGGAAGAAATTGTACAACGACTCCTTTAAGCCGCAAATAAACAGAGCAAAATTTTCAAGCCATGGCCGGTGTCATCTGACGGCCCCGGGACAGGCTCAAGCCCCCTATGGTCAGTGCCAGAAAGACTGCGGCAGCTATCCACCAGCCCATGGCACCAGTAATCAAGGCCTGGCCGATCAGGCCTGCCTGAATGACGTAATACACCATGGGTATCAAGGTCTTGCGAACAATCTCGCCCTCACGTCCCAACATGCCGACAACCGCACCGGCAGCCACCACGTTATGGACGCAAATCATATTGCCAGCTGCTCCACCTACCGCCTGCAATGCAACCACGATAGCGGACTGGTCCACACTCAAGCCAATTTGCTGAGCGGTAGAGAACTGGAAGTACGAAAACATCATGTTGCTGACAGTATTGGAGCCCGCAATAAATGCCCCCAGACTGCCCACCCAGGGTGAAACCGTAGGCCATGCCTGCCCAACCGCCGACGCGGCCCCTTGAGCCAGCACCAGCGGCATGCTGGCAATGGAACCGTCAGCCGCTGCCGAGTTGATAAACACCTGCACCATAGGCACGGCCAACAACAAAGCAGGAGCTGCGCTGCCCATGGTACGCAGCGATGCTTTCACACCGACGACATACTGCTGACTGTTCATGCGAAAAATCGCAATGCAGGCCAGTGAGACCAGAATCAAGATGGCCCCTGGCGAGAACAGCAACTGAGCCGACGTAGAAATACCAGTGCCCAAAATACCTTCCACCTTGATTGTGGCCGACGGCCCCGTCAACCAGGCTTTTACGGCAGGAACAGTACGAGTAAAGATCAAAAGTGCAACCACCAGCACATACGGAGAGAAAGCCCGCAATACCGAAAAGCGTTGCTGCGATTCCGTGTTATCCATCGCCACTGTGCCCAGCCAGTGGGACGGCCATTGACTGCGATCCGGGAAATCAAAGGTTTTGCGAGGTGCAAACCAGCCCTTTCGAGCTGCGCTCACCATAATTACCAGTCCGACCATCGAACCCAGCATGGAGGGGAACTCAGGGCCCAGGGTAATGGCAATCAGGTAGTACGGAACGGTAAAGGCCAAACCGGCAAACAAAGCAAACTTCCATGCCCCCAGTCCCTCGGCAAAGGAGCGGCGTTCACCGAAAAAGCGAGTCAACAAACCGCAGAGCAACAGTGGAATCACAAAGCCGGTCATGGCATGAATCAAGGCGACGTTCTCGACGATCTGCTGCAAATACTCAAGCGGCTGCAGGGGCGAAATGGCAGCTGCAACATCAACCTTGTTATCAATACCCGAACGCACTCCAACCAGCATGGGCGTACCAACCGCCCCGAAAGACACAGGCGTGGACTGGATAACCAACACAGCCATCACCGCGGCCATGGCAGGAAAGCCCAGAGCCAGCAGCAAGGGAGCCCCAACAGCGGAAGGCGTACCGAAACCCGACGAGCCCTCGATCAGGGAGCCGAACAACCAGGCAACAATAATGACCTGAATGCGACGATCCGGCGATACATCCATAAAGCCCTGGCGAATCGCACTTAATGCTCCGCCCACCTTGAGCGTATTCAAAAGCAGCACGGCACCAAATACAATGAACAGCAGGGTCAATGCGGTAACAATGCCGTTGATCGTGGCTGCAGCAATAACTTCGGCCTGGCTCCCCCATACAAATAAAGCGAGAATCGCCGTAACCAGATACGCGGCCCCCATCGATAGTTTGGCTGATCGCCCCATCACCACCATCAATAGAAAAACAACCAATAATGGCGTCAGAGCCAACAAGGTGTATAAAAGACTCATCCCGAATTCTCCTTTGTGTGACTGCACATATAGGAGGAAGAGGTTTTGTTGGTGAACAAAATGCGGCTAGGAGCCCGGCCCTGGGCAGCGCAACCACTTCCCGTTTTGTATTTTTGAGCATCATAGCGGTATTACCACCTTTGCATTACCAGCAGAAACCCTGACTAGTTTGGCGCCCCAAGGCCTTAATATGATTAAAAAACCAAGAAAGTGGTAATACCAAATTTAAAGAAGCGTCTTATATGACTATGAATCCCAGCACTCGCCTATCGGACCTGGTTGCTGAAAAAATCCGGCAACTTATACAGGATGAACAGTTGCAACCCGGTGACCGAATCCCGTCCGAGCGTCAATTGGCTGAACGGCTGGATGTGTCGCGTGTACCGATACGGGAGGCCTTGCGCTCGCTAAGCTCTGAAGGCTTGCTGGTTACCCGCCGTGGTGGGGGTACTTATGTTCAAGACAGCGAGTTGATCAACTGGCCAGCCCAGAGCATTGCGCCTCTGGAGGAGCTGATCAATGAAGACCCCTTGTATCGCTATGATGTCCTGGAGGCACGTCGGGCCTTGGAAGCCAGCACAGCCTGGCATGCGGCACAACGCGCAACAGATGCGGACAAAAAGCGCATTGAACAGTGTTTCCAAGTGATGGTTCGACATCAACAAAACCAGGATGCAGACCTGTCGGCACGTGCAGACGCCCAATTTCATCTGGCAATTGCCATGGCTTCTCATAATGTCGTGCTGGTACAACTGATGAATGGCTTGTTCCAGTTAGTGTTCTCTACAGTGAAAGAGAACCGGCGCGCCATGTTCGAGTTCGACAATGCACGGGAAGTGGAAATTTTGACCGAACAGCACGCAGGAGTCATGAAAGCTATTTTGGATGGTGATGCAGAACGGGCTCGCGAGCTGATCGGGCACCACCTGGATCATGTCCAGGCCAAAGTCCGATTTTCTGAAGAGAACAAAGCTCGTGAACAGCGGATTTTCCGCTTCAACAACCACCTGTCTCAGCCTTGAAGCCTAGCCTGTCAGGCATTGGAGCTGCTGCATGTTGACGTGCATATGGTGGTGACAATGCCAACAGCAATGCCAGCGACTCTGGCGATGCGGGCAGTGTTGGTCATCGCTGTGGCTGTAGCCATAACAATACAAAGATAACAGGCAAAAAAAAGTGCACCCAATGGTGCACTTGACCTTCCAGCTACTGCTTCATAACGCTACGGGCTACATGAAGACCCGGGGCACGCCCCAGGGATCGCAGCCCGAAAGCATTAACGTTGAGCAGGTACGTCGCGCTGAGTTGGGCCCACGTACAGCTGACGTGGACGGCCAATCTTGTAATCTGGATCGGACAGCATTTCGTTCCACTGAGCAATCCAGCCTACGGTACGAGCCAGGGCGAAGATAGCGGTGAACAAGGATGTTGGGATACCAATAGCGCGCTGAACGATACCCGAGTAGAAGTCTACGTTGGGGTACAGCTTGCGTTCGACGAAGTATGGATCTTCCAGAGCAATACGCTCCAGTTCCATGGCCAGCTTGAACAGAGGATCGTTCTCCAGGCCCAGGGCTTCCAGAACTTCCTTGCAGGTTTCTTGCATCAGCTTGGCGCGTGGGTCGTAGTTCTTGTAGACACGGTGACCAAAGCCCATCAGGCGCACGCCCGAGTTCTTGTCCTTGACCTTCTCCATGAACTCGCCAACCTTGTCGATGCCGCCGTTGGCTTGCAACTCTTCCAGCATGTTCAGGCACGCTTCGTTTGCACCACCGTGGGCAGGACCCCACAAGCAAGCAACACCCGCAGCGATCGCAGCGAAAGGATTGGTACCCGACGAACCGCACAGACGCACGGTGGAGGTGGAGGCGTTTTGTTCGTGATCTGCATGCAGGATGAAGATACGGTCCAGAGCGCGCTCAACCACTTCGTTGACCTTGTAGTCTTCGCAAGGGGTAGCGAACATCATGCGCAAGAAGTTGCCGGTGTAGGACAAATCATTCTTGGGATAGATGAAAGGCTGTCCCAAAGAATACTTGTACGCCATCGCAACCAGAGTAGGCAGCTTGGCGATCAAGCGGATAGCCGACACATGACGGTGATGAGGATTCGTGATGTCCGTGGAATCATGGTAGAACGCCGACAGGGCACCGACCAGGCCGGTCAGTATTGCCATGGGGTGAGCGTCCGGACGGAAGCCGCGCAGGAAGTGCTGCATCTGTTCCTGAACCATGGTGTGGTTCGTGACCAGGGAGTCAAATTCCTGCTTCTGATCTGCGTTGGGCAACTCGCCGTTCAGGATCAGGTAGCACACATCCATGAAATCGCACTTTTGTGCCAACTGGTCGATCGGGTAACCACGGTACATCAACTGGCCCTTGTCGCCGTCAATGTAGGTGATACCGGATTCGCAAGCCGCCGTTGCCATAAAGCCCGGGTCATAGGTAAACATACCTGTCTGACCGTAGAGCTTACGGATATCGATCACGTCCGGACCTACGGTGCCCTTGTGTACAGGGAACTCAACCGAAGGGCTACCGTCGGAGAAGGATAGCGTGGCTTTTTTATCTGACAATTCCATCACTTTTTTCCTCAATGGTTATAGCTTTCGCATAATGTCTACTAGTCGCTGAATGTCCGGTGTGGCGTACTGCCCTTCTGGCTCGGAGCGAGCCAGAAGGACATCCAGCAAAACTGTATCGTCCATTTCGAACAAGCGGGTCAGGGCCGAGACGTCCTGATCAGTCAGCTCGTTTTCGTATTGATCCAGAAAACGGGTGATCATCAAGTCGTTTTCAAGCAAGCCCCGGCGCGCACGCCAGCGCAGGCGCGCACGCTCCAATTCCGTCAATGTTCTCATCGGTACATACCCACCTTTTTAGATACTGCGACGCACCAGCATTTCTTTGATCTTGCCGATGGCATGCGACGGGTTCAGTCCTTTTGGACAGACGTCCGTGCAATTCATGATCGTGTGGCAGCGGAACAAGCGGTATGGATCTTCCAGATTGTCCAGACGCTCGCCCGTTGCTTCGTCACGCGAGTCGGCAATGAAACGATAGGCTTGCAACAAACCAGCAGGACCGACGAACTTGTCGGGGTTCCACCAGAACGATGGGCAAGAGGTCGAGCAGCAGGCGCACAGAATGCACTCGTACAGACCATCGAGCTCTTCACGGGCTTCGGGCGTTTGCAAACGCTCTTTCTCGGGAGGAGGAGCATCGTTGATCAGGAACGGCTTGACCGAATGGTACTGATCGAAGAAGTGGGTCATGTCCACGATCAGGTCACGGATAACCGGCAGACCTGGCAGTGGGCGCAGAACCACAGGCTCTTTCAAGTCGCGCATATTGGTGGTGCAGGCCAGACCGTTCTTGCCATTGATGTTCATGGCATCGGAACCGCACACACCTTCACGGCAGGAGCGACGCAGCGCCAGGCTGTCGTCCATGTCGTTTTTAATGCGCAGGATCGCATCGAGCAGCATCTTGTCGGTGGGCTCCAGCTCGACTTCGATCTTCTGCATGTAGGGACGCTCGTCCTTGTCAGGATCGTAGCGGTAGATTTCAAATTTGACCTTACGTTTTTGGCTCATGTCAGTATCCTGCTTAGAAAGTCCGGGCCTTGGGCGGAATCGTTTCGGCTGTCAGAGGCTTCATCTGGACAGGCTTGTACTCCAGACGGCTGCCTTCCGAGAACCACAAGGTGTGACGCAGCCAGTTTTCGTCGTCACGTTCTGGGTGGTCGTTCAGGGCATGAGCACCGCGACTTTCAGTACGATTGGCGGCCGACTTCGTCGTAGCGCGAGCCACTTCGATCATGTTGGCCACTTCCAGAGCTTCAATACGGGCGGTATTGAACACCTTGGACTTGTCTTTGAAGTAAATATCCTTGACTTCGGGAACCAGGGATTCGATCTGGTCGACACCCTTGTGCAGCAGATCCAGGGTACGGAACACACCGCAGTGAGCCTGCATGGCCACACGAATCTTGTTGCCCACGTCCTGTGCCTTTTCGCCCGATGTGCGGGATTCCAGACGGTTGACGCGGTCCAGCGAGTACTCGATGGAGGACTCGTTGATTTCCTGGTGAGCGTGCGTTTTCTCGGGGTGCGAATCCACAATGTGGTTGCCCGCAGCGCGACCGAACACGATCAGGTCCAGCAGGGAGTTCGTACCCAGACGGTTGGCACCGTGCACGGAAGTAGCGGCACATTCACCGATGGCGTACAGACCGTTGACGATCTTGTTCTCGCCCGTTGGCGTTTGAGTCACAACCTGACCGTAGTAGTTCGTGGGGATACCGCCCATCTGGTAGTGGATGGTTGGAACCACGGGGATCGGATCCTTGATCGGGTCCACGTTACCGAACTTGATCGCGATTTCGCGAATCGAAGGCAGACGTTTCTTGATGACGTCAGCGCCCAGGTGATCCAGTTTCAGAACCACGTAGCTGCCGTCGCCACAACCACGACCTTCCTTGATTTCCTGGTCCATGGAACGGGACACGAAGTCACGTGGGGCCAAGTCTTTCAGGGTGGGAGCATAACGCTCCATGAAGCGCTCGCCGTCTTTATTGAGCAAGATACCGCCTTCACCGCGCACGCCTTCGGTAATCAGCACGCCAGCACCGGCTACGCCAGTGGGGTGGAATTGCCAGAATTCCATGTCCTGCAAAGGCAGACCAGCACGAGCAGCCATACCCAGGCCGTCACCCGTGTTAATGAAGGCGTTGGTGGAAGCAGCCCAGATACGGCCAGCACCACCGGTAGCCAGCACCACGCGCTTGCCTTCCAGAACGTAGATTTCGCCGGTTTCCATTTCCAGAGCGGTTACGCCCAGAACGTCGCCCGCTTCGTTACGCAGCAGGTCCAGTGCCATCCATTCCACGAAGAACTGGGTGCGGGCTGCAACGTTACGCTGGTACAGGGTGTGCAACATGGCGTGGCCGGTACGGTCAGCAGCGGCACAGGCACGTTGAACAGGCTTTTCACCAAAGTTGGCAGTGTGACCACCAAATGGACGCTGGTAAATCGTACCGTCCTGGTTACGGTCAAACGGCATACCGAAGTGCTCGAGCTCGTACACAGCGTGTGGAGCTTCACGGCACATGAATTCGATGGCGTCCTGGTCGCCCAGCCAGTCCGAACCCTTAACGGTGTCGTACATGTGCCAGTACCAGTGATCCTCGCTCATGTTACCCAGGGAAGCACTGACGCCACCTTGAGCCGCCACGGTGTGGGAGCGGGTTGGGAACACCTTGCTGAGCACGGCCACGGACAAGCCAGCCTGAGCCAATTGCAGGGAACAACGCATACCGGCGCCACCGGCACCGACCACCACTACGTCAAACTGACGGCGGGGCAAAGATTTTGTGATGGAAGCCACGGTTTAGAGACTCCAGATAATTTTTGCAAAAAAGACGACACTGGCAACCAGCCACAGCAAGGTCAACACTTGCAGGAACAAGCGCAGACCAGCGGGCTTGACGTAGTCCATCCAGATGTCACGCACACCAATCCAGGCGTGCCAGGACAAAGACAGGAAGAACAAGGTTGCCAGCAACTGACCCAAAGGCAGGGAGCCGACCGTGAACGAGAACAGGCCGCGCCAGGTCTCGAAATTCAGTTCACTGCTAAACAGGATGCCGCCGATGATGACCAAGGTGTAGATGGCCATGATGACTGCGGTGACACGCTGTGCCAGAAAGTCCAAGGTACCGTAGTGGGCACCCACTACCAGGCGGTTTGCGCCAATGCGCTCACGATTTGCCATTACCACACCCCAAACAGTTTCAAACCAAACACAACGGTCAGCGCCAGGCTGACCCCGAACACCATACCGGCCGACTTCTTGGCGGACTCTTTGTCGTTACCCAGGTGCAGGTCCAGTGCCAGATAGCGGATGCCGGCACAGAAGTGGTGCAGGTAGCCCCAGATCAGGACCAGAAGGATCAGCTTACAGACAGGGTTGTCGACGTAGCTGCGCAAGGTCTCGAAGGACTCTGGAGAGCTGACGCTCAAAGAGAACAGTGGCAATAGAACGAGCGGCAGGCAAAGAAACAGCAATGCACCACTGACACGATGCAAAATCGACGATTTTGCAGCCAGGGGCAAGCGGTAGCTCAATATCTGCGGCACGCTGATATTGCGATACTGCGGACGCTGCTTGGGTGCGGTATCAGACATGATGGCCTCGAAGTAGATAAAAAAAAGTCATAAAATTTTTAACCTTGGTATTTTCACCTATTTGACACTACGGTGCAGTATCAAATACCGTATGCCGCCGAACTAGCTGAGCGTGTTTCGGTAATGGAAGCGCTCAGTCAGGTACAAGCCCCGGCGCAACTCCATCGGTCGATCACCATAGGTATAGGACACGCGTTCCACGTGCAGGAGCGGCGAACCGGCAGCGACCTGCAAGACCGAGGCGGCCTCTTCGGTGGCACTGACAGCACCAATCTTTTCATCGGCGCGTACCATGCTCACGCCGAATTTGCTCTCGAACCAGGCGTACATCGGGCCCTTGTTTTGCTCGACGGCTTCCAGGGTCAGACCCTTGAAGACGGAGCCAGGCAGCCAGATATCGTCATAAATGGTCGGGACCTGATCAAAGGACAGAACCCGGCGCAGGTTCACCACCATGTCGGAGGTGCGCAAATCCAGCAGCACGGCAACATCCGTAGGCGCTTTCATTCGACGCACATCCAGAATACGGCTCTGGGAAGCCACAGGCTTGCCATCATCCGGGGCCAGGCGCAGGAAACGAAAGCGCACACGAGCTTCGTGATGGGTGGCCACAAAGGTACCCTTGCCTTGACGACGGATCAGGAGGTTGTCGGCGGCCAGCTCATCAATGGCCTTGCGCACCGTGCCCTGGCTGACCTGAAAGCGGGCAGCCAGTTCCAGTTCACTGGGGATGGCTTCGCCGGGCTTCCACTCGCCACGATCCAGCCCCTGCAGCAACAAAGCCTTGATCTGTTGATACAGAGGGCTATAGGCCGCGCTAGGAGCGGATTTTTCGATTTCCTGGGTGCGTAGCGGCGGCACGTTATCAGACATGGGGCTCATAAAAAATGCGCGACAGATACAGCTTGGAACGCGCATTTGTTCATAAAATAGACAGTGCACTAATTTTCGCATGACCGGCCCCGAATGTCTAACGCTCTTATGTCTTATATAAGATATAAGACGTTTGACGCCGCTATCGTTTTGGTCTAGTCTGCGCAGTGAAAAAAGAGGCTTTTCCTCTTGCGAAAAACCGTTTTCCACGCCAGCCGCCCGGTCTGCAAAAGATTTAAACTGTGTTTTTCGTCACCGTCTTCAAACCCAAAAACGGAGTCTTACTCTCATGTCCAAACCCGCAATGCGCGTCGCCGTTACCGGCGCTGCTGGCCAGATTGGCTACGCCCTGCTGTTTCGCATCGCTTCTGGCGAAATGCTGGGCAAAGACCAGCCTGTAATCCTGCAGTTGCTGGAACTCGCCGACGAGAAAGCCCAAAAGGCCCTGAAGGGCGTCATGATGGAACTGGACGACTGCGCCTTCCCGCTGCTGCAAGGCATGTCCGCCCACAGCGATCCTGAAACCGCCTTCAAAGATGCTGATATCGCCCTGCTGGTCGGTGCCCGTCCTCGTGGCCCAGGCATGGAGCGTAAAGATCTGCTGGCCTTCAACGCCCAGATCTTCACAGCACAAGGCCGTGCCCTGAACAAAGTGGCCAGCCGTGACGTGAAAGTGCTGGTGGTCGGCAACCCTGCCAACACCAACGCCTACATTGCCATGAAGTCCGCTCCTGACCTGCCAGCGAAGAATTTCACCGCCATGCTGCGCCTGGACCACAACCGCGCCCTGTCGCAGTTGGCCACCAAGTCCGGCAAGGCTGTTGCTGACATCGAGAACCTGATCGTTTGGGGCAACCACTCGCCCACCATGTACCCAGATACCCGTTTCGCTACCGTGAACGGCGAGAAGATCGACGCGATCATCAACGATCAGGCCTGGAACCGCGAAACCTTCATCCCCACCGTGGGCAAACGTGGCGCCGCCATCATCGAAGCCCGTGGCCTGTCCTCGGCTGCTTCGGCTGCCAACGCCGCCATTGACCACGTGCGCGACTGGGTGCTGGGTTCGAACGGCAAATGGGTCACCATGGGTGTTCCTTCGGACGGCTCCTACGGCATTCCTGAAGGCATCATCTACGGCGTGCCTGTGACCACCGAAAACGGTGAGTACAAGCGTGTTGAAGGGCTGGAAATCGACGCCTTCTCGCGTGAGCGCATGGACCACACCCTGAACGAGCTGCTGGAAGAGCGTGACGGCGTGAAAGACCTGCTGGGCTAATTGACCCGCTAGTCTGCAAAATCCCCGCCTGATTGGCGGGGATTTTTTTGCCTGAGGGCTAGCCTGCCTGCATCAGAAGTCGTAACGCAGATTCAGGAATGCACTGCGTGGCGCACCGTAGTGGCCGTAGCTGCCGCCCATGCCCTGATAGTAAGTCTTGTCGAACAAGTTATTCACGTTCAGAGTCGCCGCAAATTTCTTGTTGAACTGATAGCGCGCCATCAAGTTCACCACCGCATAACTGTCCTGCTCCACGGTGCTGTTGTAGCGGCTAAAGCGTAAGGAGGTCTTGGAGTTCCAGTTGACACCCCCGCCTACCGTCAAGGCACTCCATTGGCCTGGTAAACGGTATGTCGTCCACAAGCGCAAGGTGTTCACGGGCAGCACTGTCAGCAACTGCTCGCCTTGTGCATCTTTGGTCTTGGAGTGGCTGAAACCGAAATGCACATTCCAATCCGGCGTGATCTCCCCAGCCAGTTCCAGGTCAATCCCCTTGGTCTTGGCGCCATCCACAGAACGAAAAGCCTGGGTATTCTGACCTGGCACCGTAAAGCCCGCGTCTTCCTCGGCCACATTATCTTTTTGGGACTGATAAAGGGCGATATTCGCGTTCAGACGACGATCCAGAAACTCGCCTTTCCAGCCAAGCTCCTGATTCTTGCCAATAATTGGATCCAGGACCTTGCCATTACGATCCTGCGCGGACTGAGGCTGGAAAATATCCGTGTAACTGGCATAGATGGTTTGCTCAGGCGTCAGGTCATAAACCAGGCCAACATAAGGCGTAATTTGGTCACGCTCACGCATGCCATAGGTCTGCAAGAACTTGTCAGTTGGGCTGGCGTAATAGTAGTCGTAGTCATAGCTGGAAACCCGCGCACCCACAATCAAATGCGTCCTTTCAAGCGGATTGAAACGCACCGCGGCATAAGCACCTGTCTGGCGAGACTTCACATTAAAAATCTCTCCTACCTGCCCCGTATTCGCAGGACGTTCCAGCTCGTTATTCCAGGTATAGAAATTGACTTTGGAAACGCCCACATCCCAGCCCGTATGCTTGTTTTCATAGTTCTGGAAATTGAATCCGGCAATGAAATCGTGTTGACGCCCGCCCAGCTCGAAAGGCCCTTGCAAGGTAACATCCACACCTTTCTGGCTTTGCGTAGCCCCTGCGCGATAGCGCAGCATTCCTGCACTGCCTGTTTCCTTATCCAGGAAAGAACGACCCGAGCCGACCTGGTAGGAGCCATTCAGATTATCCCGGTCCACATCCATGTAATTGGCCGCCACCTTGAACTGCCAATCATTGGGTAAATCCTGTTCCAGGTTCAGCGTGTAGTTGGTCGTTTTGAACTCGTCATACATCCACCGGGCACCCGTGCTGGTCGAGCGCGAGAAATCGGTTGCTTCACCATTGGTAAAGATCAAGGGTACGCCAGGCGCGCCCTTGGCCTTGTAGCGCTGATGATCCACGCTAAGGCGTAGCAAGGTGGTCTCTGTCAGGTCCGCCTCCAAAGCGCCATAGAACAGATCCTTGTCCTGCTTGTAGGCATCCATGAAGCTGTTGTTGTCCTGCTTGGCAAAAACCAGTCGCCCTCGCAGGTTGCCGCTTTCAGTCAGGGGCCCGGACACATCCGCTTCTGCCCGATAAAAATCCCAGGAGCCCGCCCCCAGCTGCACGTGGGCCTGGAACTCCTTCGTTGGGCGCTTACGTATCAAGTTCACCGTTCCGCTGGGGCTGCCCGCTCCCGTCATCAGACCGGTTGCCCCGCGCACCACCTCTACCCGGTCATACAGCGCCATATCCAGCAAGGTGCTGGGCATGGTGCGTGTCTGATTCACTTGCGTCGTGGTCACACCATCGAGCTGATAGGTATCAATGGCACTACCACGCGAATAAATATTGAAGCGCTGGCCACCGTCCTGCGCCATGGTCACACCCGGCGTCTGCCCCAGGACATCCGTCATCGTATTCAACTGCTGATCTTCCATCTGCTGACGGGTAATCACGCTGATGGATTGCGGCGTATCCTTGATCGACAAGTTCATCTTGGTTGCGGTGTTGGTCAGCGGCGTTGTGTAGGAGCCCGTGCCTTCCGTGGTCGGATCCAGGCTGGCCTTGACCTGAATAGGCGCCAGCTGTGTAGCCTCGCTCTGAGCAGGACGCCGCAGCGATACATTTTTTCCGGATCGCACAAACTCGATCCCGGTACCCGCCAGAAGGCGACGCAACCCTTCCTCGGGAGACAGGCTGCCTGTCAGCGCCGGAGCGCTATATCCCTGCACCACATCCTGGGAGAAGAAAATCTGCAAAGAGGCCTGCTCACCAAATTCCAATAGCGCCTTGCTCAATGACTGAGCCGGTATGTGGAACTGAATGCTTGCTGATTGAGCGACTGCAGCTTGAGGCAGCGTACCCAGCGCAAGCGCAATAGACATGGCCAAGGCCGACATGCTGAACTGCATGCTCGATAAGGGCGTGCGCGATGCCGCACGTAATGATGCCGTTTTCACAATCCTGCAAATTCCATAAATGAAGTTTCGCGTCTGACGCAGATATCCCTTTGGCCAAAGGTGTTTTCAGGGGACTGTGCGCAAATCGCAAATCCTCCCCCCTCATGTCTATAGACGAGCCAGCCCCGCAAACATCGGATGGGAAATGAGAATCATTTTCGAAACAAAGTGTAACAGCAGACGAGAACAGAAAGCTCACACCACGGCTCGCGCATTACAGGAAATTATTTGGCGACGATGCGCAGGCGCCCATCCGGGGCACGCACCACAAGCACCGGAGCGAAAACCGGCAGCATCTCAAGAAACGATTGGGGGTCATCCACACTGAAAATACCCGCGATCTGATGATCTCGTAGTGTCGGTGCATCCAGCACTACGGGACGATCCAGATAACGGTTGATCTCAGCAACAGCGCGGAACAAAGGCGTATTTTCAAAGACGATCTTGCCGCGTCGCCAAGCCAGCGTGCTGTCCAGGTCAGGCAGGTGCACCGGCCCCAAGCCCAACTCGTCCGACACAGCCAGCCCCTGCCCTTTTTCCAGAGCTCGTGACTGACGATTCCACCACGGCCCATTGAACACATTGACCGAGCCCGACTCCACACTGACTTGCGTGGTCTGAGCGTCGTAACGCACATTAAAGCGCGTACCTGTTACCACGATTCGGCTCTCGCCCGCCTCCACCACAAAAGGGCGGGATGGGTCATGTTGCACTGAGAAGAAGATCTCCCCTTCAAGCAGCTGAACCACACGCTTGCCTTCGTAAAGGCGCGCTGTTGCGCGTGCACCCGAGTTCAGCTCCAGCACGGAACCGTCCGGCAAGCTCATCTGCTTTTGCTCACCACGCTGGGCAAATAAGCTCATGGTCTGTTGCGGCGACTCCAACCAGCCACCACTCAGGGCCACGCTTCCTACCACGGCCGCGGTACACATGCCCGCCAGCCCCCAGGCAAAGCGTCGACGCGTCAGTGCAGGGACGGGCTTGGGAGCCTCGCGGCGCGATAGAATCTCGCTCCATTCTTCCTTGGGAATATGCAGGCTGGCATCCCAAATACGCTGCACATTGCGGTACTGCCGGTCATGCTCGGGATTCGCCTGTCGCCATTGCTCGAACGCACGCCAATCCTCCGACGAAGCATCGTCAGAATGCAAATAGGCAAACCATTGAGCGGCGAGCTCGTCCGGTTCTACCGAGGAGGAAGAAGCGTTCGGTGGTTTCATCACAGCACAACAAGAGAGCAAGCTGCACAACAAAGCAGCCGCATGGAAATATACCCCTTCATACCTATAGACGTTCGAGAAGGGGCAAGACCCGAACAATTTGTCGGTTCAAGAGGCATATTTCTGTAACTTTTTATTCAAATGGCGCAGCGTGCGGCTCATGTGCTTTTCGACGACCGAGCGGGAAATGCCCATGGCACTCGCGATCTCCGCATGCGTCCAGCCTTCAATGCGATGACGCACATAGACCTGCTGACACACCAAAGGCAACTCATTCAGAGCGCTTTTCAAGTCTGCCAGCATTTGCCGCGAGACCAACTCCGACTCCAACTCCGGGGCCTGCGGATGCTCATGCTCGTCCAGTTCGTGCAAAGGAGTGGTAGGCAAAATCGCCTGGCGGCGATAACGGTCAATAACGCCGTTGGCGGTGCTGCGCTTCAGATACGCGCGCGGATTGTCAACCGTAGCCGCAGCATTTTCCAATAAGCGCAGCGCTGCATCCTGCATAGCGTCTTCGCTATCTTCATGAGGTGCTTTCCGACGCCACGCCGCAACCAGCTCAATGTAATGAGCGAGCCACGTTTTCTTGGGCGCGGATGATCGGGGCATACGGAACAAGCTGCAAAAGAATGAAAGTCGACATAATAACAATGATTCTCATTCATAATGAGCTGACGTATCAATTTATCGTTTCCGAGCACAGGAGCGACCCGATAGCTACTCCGTTTTACGCAACTTCCGCCACAAGGTACTACGGCTAATCCCCAGCCGCTGTGCCGCCAAGGCGCGGTTGCCACCACACTCTTCCAGTACTTTGGCCAGATGCTCTTGTTCACTGCGCTCCTGCTGATCACGCAAGGCTGGCAAGGCGGGCTCGCTCACCACGGCCCGCAACTCAGGCGCAATATCTTCCAGCACCACAGCCTGATCGCCTTGCACTGTGCCCAGGACCATCAAACGTTCAATCAAGTTTTCCAGTTCGCGAATATTGCCCGGCCATGTGTAGTGGCGGCCTAGTTCAAGCAACTCCGCCATCCACTGCGGGTTGAGCGTGCTTGCACCACCCAGACGTTGGGCAACCTTGGCCAGTAAATGCTCCACCAACTCCGGCAAGTCCTGCGTGCGCAGACGCAAAGGCGGCAAACGCAGCACCAGGATGTTCAATCGATAAAACAGATCCTGGCGGAACACGCCTTCTTTAACCTGCGCGGCCAGATCGCGGTGAGTAGCCGCAATCACGCGCACATCTACCGGCGTTGGCTCAATCGCCCCGATACGCAGCACTTCTTTTTCTTGCAGCACACGCAGTAAACGGGTTTGTAGCGGCAAGGGCATTTCGCCGATCTCGTCCAGAAACAGGGTGCCGGTGTGGGCCGCTTCCACCAGCCCCACCTTGCCACCTCGACTGGAGCCGGTAAATGCCCCCTCCACATACCCGAACAGCTCGCTTTCCAACAGGCTGTCCGGGAAAGCCGCGCAGTTCACGGCCACAAAGGGTTGCGCGCGTCTGGCGCTGGCGCTGTGAATGCCCTGAGCCAGCAATTCCTTGCCTGTGCCGCTTTCACCAATAATCAAGGTTGTGGCTGTACTTTGAGCGCAAGCCTGGGCTTGAGCACGCAGCTTGCGCATGGGCGAGCTTTGCCCCACCAGATCAGATAGCTCGTAACGGGCATGACGCGATGCGGCTTGCTGACTGCGTGAACGCAAGCTGCGGTCCAGTCGTTGAATCGCTGCCGGGTCCTGGCAAAGCAGCACTGCCCCGCTCAAGCGCCCCTGCTCCAGAATCGGCATGCGGGTCACGATCGCGGTACGGCCACCTACTTGCTGCACCGTATCCAACTGCACTTCCAGACTGCGCAGCGTGCCAGCCAGATCCAGCTCGGGATACAAGGAACCCAAACGACGGCCAATCATGGCTTGAGCCGGTTGGCCCAACCAGGCTTCCATCGCCGGGTTCACGGTTTCAATCCGCTCGTCCCTGTCCACTGACACCACGCCGTCACGCAACTGCGCCAGAATCGTATTCAAGCGATCCCGGCGAGCAGCCTCAGCGCGAGCCACGCGAGCCAGTTCGATAGCGGATTCCAGAGCCTGTCGCACCGCTCCTTGTGAATACAGCAGCACGCCTTCCATCTGATTCTCGCGCGCCAGATCCACCACAAGACCGGGTGCCAGCACCCACTCCACGCCCAGCTCTTTCAAATCCTGGACACAGCTACGCGCATCAGCCTCGCTGCGATAGCTACGTAACTCCACAGGCAGATCAAAACGCTGCACGAACTCCATCAGCTCCAGCGGCATTTCGCCATAGGTCACCACCGCTTTGCGCTCTGCCTGTGCCGAGGCCAGACTGCCCATAATGTCGAAGCCACCGGGATGGACCAACACCACTGGCAAGTCCAGGTGTTCGCGCAAATAACTGCCGTTGGAACCGGCAGACACCAGCACGTCAATTTCGCCTGTTTGTCGCAAAACCTGCACGGCCTCCACGGCCTCGCCATAGGCTTTGTCCACAATCAGTATTTCGGCCTGGGCGCGAAACTGCGGCACCAGCTCTTCCAATAGAGAACGCAGTCCATGCAGGCCAAAAGCTACCAGACGCAGACGCGCAGGCGGGGAGGAAGGATAAGGCATATGGTTTCACCCGGGCTTCAATAATGCGACACTGTTTCAAATTACGTTTCAATATTGAAACACAAAACAGAAAAAGACAATATTCCTGGAAGGGAGCGACGACATCGCTCCACGCGAGAAATCCCCGCCTCCTCTGGGTTCAGGCTTTTCATCGCCCCCATATTTGAACTTGGCACAGCATTTGCTTTAGTAGAACCAACCCATCGCAGCACTACGCTGACGACATTTTTATATCTTGTGATCTGGAGCCCCAAATGAGCCAAAACCAACTGACATCGGCAGGCGCCCGTTTCCGCCAGGCCCTGCGTGAAGAACAGCCTTTGCAAATCATCGGCGCCATCAACGCCAACCACGCTTTGCTGGCCCAACGCGCCGGCTACCGCGCCATCTACTTGTCGGGTGGCGGTGTCGCGGCTGGCTCTTTGGGCTTGCCTGATCTGGGCATTAACACGCTGGACGACGTGCTGACCGACATTCGTCGCATTACCGATGTGTGCGATCTGCCTTTGATGGTGGACATTGATACCGGCTTTGGCGCTTCGGCCTTCAACATTGCCCGCACGATCAAAAGCCTGATCAAGTTCGGCGCTGCCGCTTGCCACATTGAAGATCAGGTTGGCGCCAAGCGTTGCGGTCACCGCCCCGGCAAAGAAATCGTCAGCACTGGTGAAATGGCCGACCGCGTGAAAGCCGCTGTTGACGCCCGTACCGATCCCGAGTTCTTCATCATGGCTCGTACAGACGCGATTGCCGTCGAAGGCGTGGACGCTGCTCTGGAACGTGCCCAGGCTTGCGTGGAAGCAGGTGCAGACGGCATTTTTGCTGAAGCTTGCTACGACCTGGACACCTACCGTCGCTTTACCGAAACGCTGGATGTCCCCGTGCTGGCCAACATTACCGAATTCGGCCAAACCCCATTGTTCACGGTGGAAGAGCTGGCTTCGGCCAATGTCGCCATGGTGCTCTACCCCCTGTCTGCCTTCCGCGCCATGAACAAGGCCGCCGAAACTGTCTACCAGGCGATCCGTCGTGACGGACATCAAAAAAATGTCATCGATTTGATGCAGACTCGTGAAGAACTGTACGATCGTATCGGCTACCATGCTTACGAGCAAAGCCTCGACAAGCTGTTCCAGAAAAACAAGAAGACCTGAGCCACCACAGGCTCCCGCCCGGCCCCTTGACTGGGCCGTCGCGCGGGTAAAACCCCATTCAGCAGCCAGCCTCGTGCTGGCTGCCCAGCAACCAGGAGACCTTTATGAGCAGTACTGAGAACACCCCTAGCACTGGCTTCAAGCCCAAGAAATCTGTTGCCCTGTCTGGCGTTGTTGCAGGCAATACCGCCTTGTGCACGGTCGGTCGCAGTGGCAATGATCTGCACTACCGCGGCTACGATATCTTGGACCTGGCCCAGGCTTGCGAATTTGAAGAAGTGGCTCATTTGCTGATCCACGGCAAATTGCCCAACCGCGACGAACTGCGCGCGTACAAACAAAAGCTCAAGCGTCTGCGTGGCCTGCCTCTGGCCCTGCAAACCGCGCTGGAAACCCTGCCTGCCCACAGCCACCCCATGGACGTGATGCGTACTGCCGTGTCGGTTCTGGGCTGCGTGCTGCCTGAAAAAGACGACCACAACCTGCCCGACGCACGCGACATCGCCGACCGTCTGATGGCTTGCCTGGGTTCGGCCCTGCTGTACTGGTACCACTACAGCCACAACGGCGAGATGATCGACGTACAGACCGACGACGACAGTATCGGCGCGCACTTCCTGCACCTGCTGCATGGTGAGAAGCCATCGGCCGAGTGGGAAAAAGCCATGCATGTCTCGCTGAACCTGTACGCCGAGCACGAGTTCAACGCCTCCACCTTTACCAGCCGCGTTATCGCCGGTACGGGTTCGGACTTCTACTCCGCGATTGCTGGTGCGATCGGCGCCCTGCGCGGTCCCAAGCACGGCGGTGCCAACGAAGTGGCTTTTGAAATCCAGAAGCGCTACGAGAACCCCGATCAGGCTGAAGAAGACATCCGCAAGCGCGTGGAAAACAAGGAAGTCATTATTGGCTTCGGTCACCCTGTCTACACCATCTCCGACCCACGCAACGAAGTGATCAAATCGGTGGCCAAAGAGCTGGCCGTAGCCGATGGCAACACCCGCATGTTCGACATTGCCGAACGTCTGGAAAGCGTGATGTGGGAAGTGAAGAAAATGTTCCCCAACCTGGACTGGTTCTCGGCCGTGTCCTACCACACCATGGGTGTGCCTACTGCCATGTTCACGCCTTTGTTCGTGATCGCGCGTACGGCTGGCTGGGCGGCTCACATCATTGAGCAGCGCGTGGACAACAAGATTATTCGTCCTACCGCCAACTACATTGGCCCTGAAAACCAGAGCTTTGTGCCTCTGGATCAGCGCCCATAAGTCACAGATCCTGGGCTATTATTTGCCTGTGATCTAACCCACACGGCCCCGCTGCATTGCGCACGCGGGGCCGTCTTGCTGGTGACTTCAATGCTCTCTGAATTTGTACGCTACGCCCTGCCGCTGGCCGGCACCTTGATGATTGCCTGTGCCTTGACCAGTCTGGTCTCCGGCGCTTATTTACTGCTTTTCAATCTGCGCCGCAGCAACCAGGTGTTGCGTCACCCTTATCTGGATCAGTACCCCTGGGAAAAACTCAGTTTTTCGCTGAAGGCAGGCGTACTGCTGGATTATTTTTTACGTCTGAATTTCCCCAAACGCCAAAACTCGCTGTTTGGCAATGCCAACCGGCTACTCAAGCACGTGCAACCCGATGATGTCCCCATGGGCATCAAATGGCCCCTGATGGGGCTGTGGGGCGGCTGCTTTCTGGGCATGATCGCCATGCTGGCTGTTTGGATTCTGATCGCCCTGCACTCCAACCCCACTTGAAGGAGTCTGCCATGACTACCGAGATCCACCACGACCCGCAAGCGCGTCTGTTTTACTGCGACATTGAAAACCGCCGCAGCGTGATCGAATACGAACTGGACGATGCTGTCATGAGCATCACCCACACCCGTGTGCCGCCCGAGCTGGAAGGCCGCGGCATTGCGGGGCAACTGACCCGCTTCGCATTGGAAACGGCAAAAAACCAACAGTGGAAAGTGCGCCCCGTTTGCAGCTATGCCGTGGTCTATTTCCGCCGCCACCCTGAATACGCCGACTTGCTGGCCTGAGCCCGGCAATATTCAGGTTCCCGTAAGTCTTATATAAGATATAAGACCATTGCTTCGCTGCGCGCTTCAAATTACAATTGGGGCAACACGCGATTTATTGCATTTTCATATCAACCATTTACCGATAGGCACCCGCACTATGCTGGACTCTTACCGCGAACATGTTGCCGAGCGCGCTGCTCTGGGCATTCCCCCGCTGCCTTTGTCGGCTCAGCAGACCGCCGAGCTGATCGAGCTCATCAAGAACCCACCTGCCGGTGAGGAAGCATTTCTGGTCGACCTGCTGACGCACCGCGTCCCCGCCGGTGTGGACGATGCTGCCAAAGTGAAAGCCTCCTACCTGGCCGCCATCGCGCTGGGCACAGAAACCTGTGCTTTGATCAGCCGCGAGCGTGCCACTGAGCTGCTGGGAACCATGCTGGGTGGCTACAACATCAGCCCGCTGATCGATCTGCTGGATTCGCCTGAACTGGGCCAGATCGCCGCCAACGGCCTGAAAAACACCCTGTTGATGTTTGACTCTTTCCACGATGTTCAGGAAAAAGCCGAAAAGGGCAATGCCTTTGCAAAAGAAGTGCTGCAAAGCTGGGCCGACGGCGAGTGGTTCACCAGCCGTCCTGAAGTTCCAGAAAGCCTGACCGTGACCGTTTTCAAAGTCACCGGCGAGACCAACACGGACGATCTGTCCCCCGCCCCTGACGCCTGGAGCCGCCCGGACATTCCGCTGCACGCTCTGGCCATGCTGAAGAACCCACGCCCAGGTATCGAACCTGAAGAGCCCGGCAAGAAAGGTCCTGTCAGCTTTATCGAATCCCTGAAAGAAAAGGGCCACCTGGTTGCCTACGTGGGCGACGTGGTCGGTACCGGTTCTTCGCGTAAATCGGCCACCAACTCCGTGTTGTGGTTCACCGGCGAAGACATTCCTTTCGTTCCCAACAAGCGCTTTGGTGGCGTGTGTCTGGGCAGCAAGATTGCTCCCATCTTCTACAACACCATGGAAGATGCCGGCGCTTTGCCTATCGAACTGGACGTTTCCAAAATGGAAATGGGCGACGTGGTGGAACTGCGTCCCTACGAAGGCAAGGCCTTCAAGAATGGCGAACTGATCTCCGAATTCCAGGTCAAGTCCGACGTCCTGTTTGACGAAGTGCGCGCCGGTGGCCGTATTCCCCTGATCATTGGCCGTGGCCTGACCACCCGTGCTCGCGAAGCACTGGGTCTGCCCCCAACCACCCTGTTCCGCCTGCCACAAAGCCCTGCCGACTCCGGTAAAGGCTTCTCCCTGGCCCAGAAGATGGTTGGCCGTGCTTGCGGTCTGCCTGAAGGCCAGGGCGTGCGTCCCGGTACCTACTGCGAACCACGCATGACTACCGTTGGCAGCCAGGACACGACTGGCCCAATGACTCGCGACGAACTGAAAGACCTGGCTTGCCTGGGCTTTTCGTCCGATCTGGTAATGCAGTCCTTCTGCCACACCGCCGCTTACCCCAAACCTGTTGACGTTAAAACTCACCACGAACTGCCTGCTTTCATCAGCACACGCGGTGGTGTTTCCCTGCGTCCAGGCGACGGTATCATCCACTCCTGGCTGAACCGCATGTTGTTGCCCGATACCGTGGGCACTGGCGGCGACTCGCACACCCGTTTCCCTATCGGCATCAGCTTCCCCGCTGGTTCCGGTCTGGTGGCCTTTGCCGCTGCTACCGGTGTGATGCCTCTGGACATGCCAGAATCCGTGCTGGTGCGCTTCAAGGGCGAAATGCAGCCCGGCGTCACCCTGCGTGACCTGGTTAACGCCATTCCTCTGTACGCCATCAAGCAAGGCTTGCTGACCGTCGAGAAAGCCGGCAAGAAGAACATCTTCTCCGGTCGCATTCTGGAAATCGAAGGTCTGCCCAACCTGAAGATCGAACAGGCTTTCGAGCTGTCCGACGCTTCGGCCGAGCGCTCCGCTGCTGCATGTACCGTGCGCCTGAGCAAAGAGCCCATCATCGAATACCTGAACAGCAACATCACGCTGCTCAAGTGGATGATTGCCAATGGCTACGAAGACGAGCGCACTATCTCCCGTCGTATCAAGGGCATGGAAGCCTGGCTGGCCAACCCGGAACTGCTGGAGCCCGATGCAGACGCTGAATACGCCGCTGTGATCGACATCGATCTGGCTGAAATCCACGAACCTATCGTGGCTTGCCCGAACGACCCAGACGACGTGAAGACGCTGTCCGACGTGTCCGGCACCGTGATCGACGAAGTGTTTATCGGTAGCTGCATGACCAACATCGGTCACTTCCGTGCCGCTTCCAAGCTGCTGGAAGGCAAGCGCGACATTCCAACCCGTCTGTGGGTCGCTCCTCCGACCAAGATGGACCAGCAACAGCTGAGCGAAGAAGGCCACTACGGCGTTCTGGGCGTAGCTGGTGCTCGTATGGAAATGCCCGGTTGCTCGCTGTGCATGGGTAACCAGGCACAGGTTCGCGAAGGCGCCACCGTCATGTCCACCAGCACCCGTAACTTCCCCAACCGTCTGGGCAAGAACACCAACGTGTTCCTGGGTTCGGCTGAACTGGCTGCCATCTGCTCGCGTCTGGGCCGCATCCCGACCCGCGAAGAGTACCTGGCCGACATGGGCGTTCTGCAAGCCAATAGCGAAGACATCTATCGCTACATGAACTTCGACCAGATCGAAGAGTTCAAGGAAATTGCTGACTCCGTAGGTCTGTAAGCCCTAGCGCTTGCAAAAAACGCCTTCGCCGCTTCATGCGGCGAAGGCGTTTTTCTTTGCCTGTTTGAAATGACTTCCCTCTCAAGAGGCCTGTAAAAAGCCTGTTCAGCACAGCCCACCCGTCGCTAAAGGTGCACACACTCACGCTTATCTGCCCACGGGTATACCCCTATCATCATTGTGGTTACTCCTTATGTACGGCCAGTGTTCGAATCGCATATAAAGCTGAAAGCAAACTGAAAGAAGACTGAAATAAAGCTGAAAACACATCAGATTGCTGCAGTTTGCTCTCGAACGCTTACAGCCACTTCGGAGACACACCTCATGAGAAACAGGATCAAAAAAAGCACCGCGCCTCAAGCACAAACTGGCGCATCCCGGCGCAAGTTCCTGAGCGGTGCTGCAGCCGGCACCGCGGCTGCAGCAACGATGGGCTTTCCTGCCATCGCTCGCGCGCAGGGTCCCATCAACTTCCGCTTCCAAAGCACTTGGCCCACCGTCGACATCTTCCACGAATTCGCTCTTGATTTCGCCAAGAAGATCAACGACATGACCGGTGGAGATCTGAAAATCGAAGTTTTGCCCGCAGGGGCTGTTGTACCGGCCTTTGGCCTGCTGGATGCCGTCTCCAAGGGAACGCTGGACGGGGGCCACGGCGTGCTGGGCTACAACTACGGCAAGCAGAACGCCCTGGCCTTGTTTTCGTCAGGACCGGCCTTCGGCATGGACGCCAATATGGTGCTGGCATGGCACAAATATGGCGGTGGCAAGGAGTTGCTGGCCAAGCTTTACGATGCCATCGGTGGCAATGTGGTCTCCTTCCTGACCGGCCCGATGCCCACGCAACCGTTCGGCTGGTTCAAGAAACCCATCACCAAGACTGAAGACCTCAAGGGTCTGAAGTTCCGCACCAATGGCCTGGCTATCGACCTGTTCACTGAAATGGGCGCGGCCGTCAATGCTTTGCCGGGCGGTGAAATTGTTCCGGCACTGGACCGCGGCCTGCTCGATGGTGCGGAGTTCAATAACGCCGCCTCGGACCGCGCTCTGGGCTTTCCGGACGTGTCCAAGGTCTGCATGTTGCAAAGCTTTCACCAGGCTTCAGAAACCTTCGAGATCATGTTCAACAAGGACAAGTACAACGCCTTGCCGACACAGCTGAAGGCCATCGTCGACAACGCCGTGGAGGCCGCATCGGCCGACATGTCCTGGAAGGCGGTGGACCGTTACTCGCAGGACTACCAACGCCTGCAAAAGGAAGACGGCGTCAAATTCTACAAAACGCCCGACACCATCCTGCAGCAACAACTGGTCGTGTGGGACCAGATCGTTGCCAAGAAGGCCGAGACCAACCCCCTTTTCAAGGAAATCGACGCATCGCAACGAGCGTTCGCGGCACGCGCCATGGCGTGGGACATGGACACCAACAATAACCGCCGTATGGCCTACAACCACTACTTCGGTCGCAAGGCCCCCCAAGCCAAAAGCTGACCCCTAACGGCAATTGCACTGCGTCATCCCGTCCAGCCGGATGTGGATGACGTCTCCTGCCCCACTCCAGGCCGGCCGCGCCCCAAGCCGCAGCCGACACGCATCAGACCCTTTCCGCGCTAGCAAGGTGAACCTACCATGCAGAAAATTCTGGTCTTTATCGACCGGTTCAATACGTGGATAGGCCAGTTGTTCGGCTGGCTAGTCCTGGCATTGACCCTGTTCGTTTCCTTCGAGGTCTTCTCTCGATACGTGCTCTCCAACCCGCACGCCTGGGCCTTTGACATGATGAACATGCTGTACGGTGGCCTGTTCATGATGGCCGGTGCCTACACGCTCTCCAAGAACGGCCATGTGCGCGGGGATGTGCTGTACGGCTTTTTTCCACCCCGTCTGCAGGCAGCCCTGGATCTGATCCTGTACATCCTGTTCTTCATCCCTGGTGTGGTCGCCATGTTCTGGGCCGGTTACTACTTCGCAGCCGAGTCCTGGGCCATCACGGAGCACTCCAATATCACGGCCAACGGACCGCCCATCTACCCGTTCAAGGCCATCATCCCGCTGGCCGGTTTCTGCCTTCTGCTGCAAAGCTTCGTGGAAATGGTGTACTGCGTACGCTGCCTGCGAGACGGGAAATGGCCTTCGCGCGACAAGGACGTTGAGGAAGTCGATGTCGACAAGCTCATGGATATGGTGGACGTCAAAAGCGATGACATTGAGAAACTGGATGCCTTTGTCACAGGCGACGGCAAGAAAGGGAGTCCAACATGAGAAAAGAAATCTGGTTCGGGCTCACCATACTGATCGGCATTGTCCTGAGCATTGCCATCTTCATGCCAGCGCCAGCAGACATGAGCAACGGCCATTTGGGCCTGCTCATGCTGGCCCTGATTGTCGTCACCATCATGCTGGGCTTTCCCACTGCCTTCACCCTGATGGGGATGGGGGTGATCTTTACCTGGCTGGCCTATCGCGACATGGGCACGCAGCAAGCAATCCAGCAGACCCTGGACCTGATGGTTCTGCGCACCTACGCCGTCATGACCAACGACGTGCTGATTGCGGTGCCTCTGTTCATCTTCATGGGTTACCTGGTTGAACGCGCCAACCTGATCCAGAGCCTGTTCCAGGGCATGCACCTGGCCATGGCACGAATTCCAGGTTCGCTGGCTGTAGCCACCATTGCCACCTGCGCCATCTTTGCGACAGCTACGGGCATTGTGGGTGCGGTAGTGACACTGATGGGCCTGCTGGCGATGCCCGCCATGCTGCGGGCGGGTTACAGCGTGCAGCTAACGGCTGGCTCCATTACCGCTGGGGGCTGCCTGGGCATTTTGCTGCCCCCCTCCGTACTCCTGATCCTGTACGGCGCCGTCGCGGGTGTCTCGGTCGTGAAACTGTATGCCGGGGCCTTTTTCCCCGGCCTGATGCTGGCTGTCCTGTACGTGGTGTACGTCATCATTCTGGCCAAGCTCAAGCCCAGTGTCGCGCCTCCGCTTTCCGCGGAAGACCGGATCGTGCCTCTGCCAGCCTTCGCACAAACCATCAAGGAGACCATTACAGACCGTGCTGTACCCGGCCTGATCAACGCCATGAAGGGGCCTCGCAACGTCGACGTGCCCATGAAGCTGCTGGTCAAGAATCTGGCCGTGGCCTTGCTGCCCGCTGTGATCTTCATCGCTGTCATGGGCTTTAGCTATCAGTCAGTCACTGCACCCAAAGTAGCCGAGCACTACGAGCTGCAGGAAATGGGCGGCGGTTTCAACAACTTCGACAGTGACTACAGTGGCGGTGGGCTGGCAGAACCTCCGGGTGCTGGCGGTTTATCCGAACCTGAAGGCAGCGAGCCACTCGTGGCGCTGGGTGCCAGCGAACCGGGCGCAGAAGCTCCCGCAGCTGCAGCAGAGGCAGCCGAAGAAACCACTACGGCAGAGCGCCAAGCCGCGCCAATGACATTCTGGATCTTTCTGATCGTGGGCAGTCTGGCCTTGTTGTGCTACTACGCCATGCTGAACTTCGCACGGCTGGAAATCTTCAAGATGCTGCTCAGTTCCTTCTTTCCGCTGACCATGCTGATCCTTGCCGTGCTGGGCAGTATTATCGTTGGCCTGTGCACTCCCACCGAGGCGGCGGCCTTGGGTGCCTTGGGCGGCATCCTGCTGGCCTTCGCCTATCGCCGCTTGAATTTCTCCATGGTGCGCGAATCGGTGTACCTCAGCGCCAAGACCAGTGCCATGGTCTGCTGGCTGTTCGTCGGTTCCAGTATTTTCTCGGCCGCCTTTGCCCTGCTGGGTGGTCAGGAACTGATCAATGGCTGGGTGCTGTCCATGGATCTGACACCCATTCAGTTCATGATCCTGGCGCAGATCGTTATTTTCCTGCTGGGTTGGCCGCTGGAATGGACAGAGATCATCATCATCTTCATGCCCATCTTCCTGCCACTGCTGGCGCACTATCAGATCGACCCTCTGTTCTTCGGCCTGCTCGTCGCCCTGAACCTGCAAACCGCATTCCTGTCACCACCGGTTGCCATGTCGGCTTTCTACCTGAAGGGCGTCTCGCCACCCCATGTCACCCTGAACCAGATTTTCCTGGGCATGATGCCCTTCATGGGCATCCAGATCCTGGCGATCATCATCCTGTACCTGTTCCCTGGCATCGGCCTGTGGCTACCTAGCGTGTTGTACTGATCGCAAACTGCCAACATCGGACCGGGCCCGGTGCCTCCCCCGCTATCACAGGGGAAGCACCGGGTGCATGGAGGCGGCCCCCCGCGTACATGCCTGATAAGGCACAAATTATCGCCAGCCTCTATTTTGCAAGCACCAGAACTCTACCAGCCATCCCCTAGGGGCTACCCTCATTCACACACCCCGGTCGTGGCAAAGGGTAAACTAGCTTGTCCCTCTCTCGGTTTTGTATGTCCATGTCGCAACTCAATTCCAAACTGCTCGCCCAACAACCCAAAGAAATCCAGCGTCTGATCAATTACACCGACGCACTGGTACGTTCCGGCTCGCAGATCGAAGATCGCTATTGGCAAGGGCTGACCGCTCAATTGCTGGACAAGCTCTATAGCGGGCGCCGCAATACAGCGGTTGAACAGACACTGGAACTGCTGGGCAGCCAGCAACAAAACCAGCATTACGAAATCCTGATGGAACTGGCCGAGTCCCACGCCGAGTGTCAGCAAATCGAGCATGACGGTGTGCTGTACGACGCCCTGCTGTTTTCGGCCCCGCTGACCGCCTGGACACGCTATCAACTGCCCCAGGGAGTATTGAAACCCCAGCAACACAAGGAACTGGAAGAGGCCTTGCGCGCCACGGTTCTGGCCGAAGGCACAATGTGCGCCCTGCTGCCCAATCTGGTCAATTACGACGAGATGCCGCAGACCTACCAGCAGGCTTACGCCTGGACGCGCAGCCTGACTGCGCAAGCTCTGGGCCGCAGCCAGGAGCCTGCTCCACTGAACAAACCCGAAGAAGCCAGCAGCCTGTTGGCCGACGCCCGCTTTCTGATTGGTGTCGTCATGGCTCCGGTCGGTCAGCCCCTGTTTCGCTGGCAGCAATCCAGCGACAATCTGCAAGCCGACCACCTGCGCTGGGTAGAGCAATGGGTGGAGCGTTACTCCGCCATCGTCACGCCGTTGTTTACCGGCTGCCAGCTGCAGTTTCTGGCTCCCAACGCTTATTACGTCAATAACCGCGAGTCGGACCGCGAGATTCGCCCACTGGCCCTGAAGGCCGGTATCACCTGGCTGCAAACAGCCGTGAAGCTCTCGCCCGACCATTTGCGTGCGGTCATCGTTGCTTGCGGTGAAGAACAAGTCGAAGAATATCGCGTGGGCTTTAGCACCATTTCCTCGCCCACTGTGATTTATGGCTGTATCTGGCCTGTGTTGAGCCAGGAAGAAGCCGAGTCCTCTTTCCACAGCGACGACCATATCGACATTCCGGACGTGATTGCCGCCCTGCTCAGCACCCTGGGTCTGGTCCAGATTCAGCGCCTGCCCGGCCTGCACTCCACCGAGACCTGCGACGATTGCAACGCGCCCTTCTTCCCGGACATCAACGGCGAGATGCAGCACCCGGAACTGCCGGACGAAATCGATCTGGACCCCGTACAGCTGCACTAAATTGAACACCGCTACTGCTTCCCAACCTGTATCCATAGACCTGTTTTGCCGTGTTATCGACAATCTGGGGGATATAGGCGTGTGCTGGCGGCTGGCCCGTCAGTTAGCTGCCAAACCCGAGGTCGCCCAGCTACGCCTGTGGGTAGATGATCTGCACAGCTTCAGCCGTATCCAGTCCGAAATTCAAAGCGAACGGCAAAGCCAGCAACTGCAGGGCGTAGATATTGAGCATTGGCACGACGCGCGCCAAGAATACCCCGCAGCACATCCCTTCGTGATCGAGGCCTTTGCCTGCGAACCGCCCGAAGCCATGACACGGCAACTGACGGCAGATAGCCATGTGTGGATCAATCTGGATTACCTGAGCGCCGAGCCCTGGGTACAGGGCTGCCACGGCCTGCCCTCCCCACAAGCCGGTGGTGCGAACAAATATTTCTTCTTTCCCGGTTTTGTCCCGCAAACAGGGGGGCTGCTGCGTGAAAGCGATCTGCTGGCCCGTCGCGACGCCTTTCAAAGGGACGATGCTGCCTACCAGGCCATGCTGAGTCGTCTGGGCGTGGCGCAGGAGCACATTCAAGCCCTGCTCCAGGGCGAGATGCAGCAAATGTTCCTGTTCTGCTATCCCGATGCGCCCGTGCTGGCCCTGCCCGAAGTGCTATCCACGCTAAAGCAGAAAACCCTGCTGCTGGTGCCCGAGTCTGTTGCCCAAGGTATCCCGGATCTGGAGCAAGGCCACTTGCACGTTCAGCGCATCCCCGCTGTGAATCAGGCCGATTTTGATGCCCTGCTCTGGCGTAGCGCGCTGAATATTGTGCGTGGCGAGGACTCCCTGGTACGCGCCATCTGGGCCGCTCAGCCCATGCTGTGGCAGCCTTACGTACAGGAAGAACAGGCCCATCTGGACAAGCTGCAAGCCTGGCTGGATACCGGCAATTTGCCCAAGCCGGTTCAAGCCCTGCATCTGGCCTGGAGCAGTGCCGATCAGGCCGGCGCCGCCACTGCCTTGAGCCGCTGCCTGGACCCCAAGGTGTTGCGTCTATGGCAACAAGAAGCCCGTACTTATAGTGAAAAACTGGCTGAACAAGCCGATTTGGCCAGCAGTTTGCTGAGTTTTTACACCCAAGTCGCCCGAAAACGCTAAAATAACGGATTACCTCTTAAAAGCTCCCTGACACTGCGTTTGGCGGAGCCTGTCCCATTCGGAGTTTTTTTAATGAAAACCGCACAAGAACTGCGCGTTGGTAACGTCGCGATGGTTAATGGCGACCCTCTGGTCGTTCAGAAAACGGAATACAACAAATCCGGTCGCAACTCCGCCGTTGTCAAATTGAAGTTCAAGAACCTGCTGACCGGCTCGAACAGCGAAGCCGTGCACAAAGCTGACGAAAAATTTGAAGTGGTTCAGCTGGAAAAGCGCGAATGCACTTACTCCTACTTTGCTGACCCCATGTACGTCTTCATGGACGAAGAGTACAACCAGTACGAAATCGAAGCTGAAAGCATGGGCGACGCCCTGGATTACCTGGAAGAAAACATGTCCGTTGAGGCCGTTTTCTACGAAGGCCGTGCTATTTCGGTTGAACTGCCCACCATCATCGTGCGCGAAATCACCTACACCGAACCTGCCGTGAAAGGCGATACCTCCGGTAAAGTGCTGAAGCCTGCCAAGATCAACACGGGCACCGAAATCAGCGTGCCTTTGTTCTGCAACATCGGTGACAAGATCGAAATCGACACCCGCACTGGCGAATACCGCAGCCGCGTGATGTAAGAAAGACGTCGTACCGTCCAGTGCGGTACGCGCAAAAAAAGGGGCTGTTTTTACAGCCCCTTTTTCCTGCCTGCTCGAATCACCACATCATCCTCAGGCCAGCAGGCCGGTATTCACAAAACCACCGTCCACACTGATGATCTGCCCGGTCATATAGGCTGTTTTTTCGGTATCCAGCAAAAAGCAGATCGCCTGCGCTACCTCACGCGGCGTGCCATAGCGATGCATAGGCACGGCAGATTTCCAGGTTTCCTGCACCTGCTCCGTGTGCACTTGCATGGCCAATGGCGTCATGATCGGGCCAGGACACACACAATTCACCCGTATGCCTTCCTGGGCCAGCTCATTGGCCATGACCTGCGTCAGGTTGATCAAACCCGCCTTGGTAATGCCATAGGCGGCGCGCCCACGATTACCCACCAGACCCGACACCGAGGAAATATGCACAATCGCGCCCTGCTTGTACTCGCGCATCAACAAGGCCGCTTCCCGGCTGATGCTGAAAGCCGCCAGCACATTGACCTCGAAGGTTGCCCGTAGCAAGGCAGAGTCCGTTTCCAGAAACGTCACATCACGTCCAAAGCCAGCCGAGTTCACCAGGCCGCCCACAGGACGTTGGGCGTGATAGCGCTTCAGCAAAGGAGCAATACGCGCTTCGTCGGTAATATCCAGCAGCTCGGCGGCCAGATGATCGCCGTAACGATTGAACTGCTCTGTCAAAGAGTCCAGTTTCTCGGCATTATTATCCAGAGCCAGCACATACGCGCCCTGCTCCAGCAACAACTCGACCGTTGCCAGCCCTATGCCCGACGCCGCCCCCGTCACTACCATCCAGGAATGTTGCATCAGGCTGCCTCCAGAACCATTTCAAAAGTCACCAGCACAGAGTTCACCTCCGGTTTCAAACGACCACGATGCACGCCATGCTGATAATCAATAATGATCACGTCCAGTTGCACTTGTTGCTCGGCGGGCAGGCTCAGGTCAATCCGCCCTTCCTCAATCAGCACCTCAGTGACGAAAGGTTCGACAACGATCTCAGGCTCCAGGATCGCCCCGACCAAACTCCCGACACCACCGCGGATGACGGCACGCGTCAGGCCCAGCTCCTGACAGATAGCCCGCAAGACAGCCGAGATATTCTGGTTCGGGGCCAAGGTCACAATCCAGCTTTTCGGGCTTTCAGGCTGAGCCTGGACTGACAAGTGCTCGGGTCTGGCGACAGGCGTGAACAAGCTGAAATTCGTTTCCGGGCAAGGCAGAGTCTCAAAGGCTGCGCCGCGGACATAGCTAATATCCAGCTCCGGCGAACCACCCAAAATCGTTTGGTCCGGGAGAATATGCCCGGCCTGCAACTGTCCTTCAGAGTCACGCCAGGCGGCATGACAGTGCAGCCATAACTGGCCATCTGGTTTGCGCCCCAGAGTCACACTGGCCTGCTCAATCTGAACCGGACCGGGGTGTGTATAAAGCTGGCTGTAGTACACCGAATGATCGGGCGAGGAAGACAGCGCCGGCATCACATAATGCAGGTCCGCAAACTGCCCGCCTTTGAAACGCCCGACCGCGCTGTACAGATCATGCGCCTCCCCCGCAAGGCGAAAGGCATCCAGCAAGGAATGCCCGGCCCGCAAGGTCTGGGTATGACTTTCCGTCTGGCAAGGGGCCAGCATATAAGGCTGAGCCCGCTGAACGCCAGGATGCTTGACCTCTCTTAGCATGGTGCCTCCTGTGCCAGCTGCGGCAAGCATTTCATCAGCTCATCTTTCACCATGCGCTTGGGCACCTTGCCGTAGCCGGACTTGGGCAGGGAATCCCAGAACTGGATGTACTTGGGCATCTTGTAGCGGGCGATGCGCTCGCTCAGCCAGCTGCGCAGCTCGGCCTCCGTCAAGGCGGCCCCTTCTTTCAAGACACACACTGCCACTCCGACTTCACCCCACTGACGATCCGGCACACCCACCACCGCCACTTCAGTAATTGCACCGTGCAGCAGGATGTATTCCTCGATCTCGCGCGGGTAAATGTTGGAGCCGCCCGAGATGTACATATCAGAAGCACGCCCGGTCAGGTACACATAGCCACGCTCGTCCATATGGCCGATATCGCCCGTGCGAAACCAGCCATTGCGGAAGGACTCGGCATTGGCCTTGGGATTGTTGTAGTAGCCCGCAAACACGGCTGGGCCAATTACGCAGACCTCGCCAGTTTCGCCATACGCCACTTCCCGACCTTGTTCGTCCTGAATGGACACCTGCATGCCCGCACGCTCGTAGCCACAACTGGCGGGATGGCTGATACGACCATCAGCATCTTGATGATCAAAAGACGGCAGCACGGTGATATTGCCCGTCACCTCGCCCAGGCCGTAGTACTGCACCAGCACCGGACCGAACTTCTCCAGCGCCAGACGCAAATCCGCCTCGTACATGGGTGCACCGGCATAGATCACATGACGCAGGCTGGAGTGATCGTACTGATCGATATGCGGGCACTCGGCCAGCAACTTCAAAATCGTCGGTACTGTGAACAAGGTGCTGAGCTTGTACTTTTCGATCAAGGCAAAGGCTTGTTCGGTACTGAAGCTGTCGCCCGGCAAGAGCACGGTTTTTGCGCCACGCAACACCAGATTCAACTGATGCACACCTGCACCATGCGACAAGGGAGCCAGCACCAGACCACCATCTTCGCTGCGTGTACCGGGCAAGAGATCAGCCAGATGATTGGTCAGGACAAAGGCCATTTGCCCGTGCGTCAACACAGCGGCCTTGGGCTTGCCCGTCGTACCGGAGGTAAACAGCAGCCAGCAAGGTGTGTTGGAAAACACATCGGCATTCGGCGTAACAGCACCCGCATGCTCCCTTAACAGATCCGCCACCAAGGGGCGAGAATCTGCAGGTGTGGGTGTACCGCGTAACCACAGCAAATCCATATCCGGAAAATGCTTGCTGGCGGTTTCCGCATGTTCAGGGAAGTCCGTCTGGCACAGGAATACCGTGCTGCCAGACACCTCCACCATATGCAGCAACTCTTCGGGCTTGACGCGGAAGTTGGTCGGCACCCAGATCGCCCCCAAACGGAAAGCGGCGAACATGGAGAGGAACATCTCATTGCTGTTTTTGGAGTGCACCAGAATCGCACTGCCAGCCTGCACGCCACGGGCTTTCAGGCCCGCCGCTAAAGCTGACACCTGGGCATCCAGCTCCTTCCAGCTCCAGCTTTCCTCACCCCAGATCAACGCGGGCTGATCCGGCAGACGACGCGCATTCTGGGTCAACAGGTGCGACAAGTTCATGGCCCGATTCGACATGGGCTGTACCACGGCATTTGTCATCATTTCAAGCGTTCCAGAATCGACACATAGTTAGCCACAGCCGCACCACCCATATTGAAGATGCCGGCCAGTTCCGCCTGCGGCAACTGCATGTCACCGGCTTCCTGAGCCAGCTGCATGGCGGCCATCACGTGCATGGAAACACCGGTTGCGCCCAGAGGGTGACCGCGAGCTTTCAGGCCACCGGAGACGTTCACCGGCAACTGACCATCCTTACGGGTGCGACCTTCCAGAATCACTTTCCAGCCCTCGCCACGCGGAGCCAGACCCATGGCTTCGTACTCCAGCATCTCGGCGGTAGTAAAACAGTCGTGGGTTTCCACCAGATCCAGATCCAGAATGCCGACACCAGCTTTGGACAGAGCCTGCTGCCAGGCACGATGCGCCCCTTCAAACGCAATCGGGTCGCGGCGCGACAGAGGCATGAAATCATTGACCTGCACTCGGGAGCGGAAGCGAATCGCGCGGCGCAAGGCACGGGCGGTTTCTTCATCTGCCAGAATCAGCGCGGCAGCCCCGTCGGACACCATGGAGCAGTCGGTGCGGCGCAGCGGGCCGGCCACCAGAGGGTTCTTTTCCGAAACCTGATCGCAGAACTCCAGGCCCAGATCACGGCGCACATGGGCGTAAGGATTGGCCAGGGCATTCACGTGATTCTTGGCGGCAATCTGCGCCAAAGAGTGGCTCTGGTCGCCATAACGATCAAAGTAAGCCTGGGTGATCTGACCAAAAATCCCCGCAAAGCCCAGCGGATTGTCCTCTTCCTTGCGATAGCAGCCGGAGCTGAGAATTTCAGGAATACGGCTAGGAGGCACGCCCGTCATTTTTTCCGCACCGACAGCAATACCAATGCGGGCACGGCCGCTTTCAATCGCATCCATCACGCTATGAATAGCGGCACTACCCGTGGCGCACGCATTTTCTACGTGCACGGCAGGTGTGAAACGCAGATCAGGCTGATGCAGGGACAGCAATCCGGCCTCAAACCCTTGGGGATTCAAGCCATTGTTATAGACACCCACGGCCGCAAAATCGATGTCGCTGGCCTGTATGCCGGCATGCGCAATCGAATCCCTGACCACGGCTTGAATCAATTCTTCAATGTCGATGTTATCCAGCTTTCCAAACGGGGTATGTGCCCATCCCACAATACATGCGTGTCCAGACATAGTTTTCCTTGAACGTAGAAATTTGATCAATGAATCGCTCGCCCCTGAAAAGCTGAAATAGCTGCTCAAGGGCCCGTAACTTGTTCCCCAATCCTCAGGGATTCGATGTACGCCTTCTCTTCCAACAAAAGCGCCACCAGCTCCTCATGTCGCTTGTTGCGCAAGCGGCTCTCTACACTGGCGATGGCCAGGGAAGCCGGCATGCCACTGGTGGGATGAGAAACGCAAACCGCCACCCCCCAGGAACCTTCAAAAATAAAACCACGGTTAAAGGCATAGCCTTGCTCACGCGTCTCGGCCACCAGATCCCACAGAATGTCGGTGCTCAACTGGGGGTACTGGCGCAGGCGCTCGGCATTGACCTCCAGGGCTTCGCCAATCTGCTCATCCGTCATGGCCGCCAGAAATGCAATCCCACTGGCGCCACAACCCAAGGGGTGACGATCCCCCGGCTGCAACACATGCGAGCGCAAGGGATGATGCCCTTCCTCGCGAGCCAGACAGACGGTTTCATAGCCGCGCTGCACGCTGAGCAGCGCGCTGTCACCCGACACCTTGGCAATACGCGCCAAGCTGCGTTCGGCAATGCGCTGAATGCCAAAACGATGCGCTGCCATCAACCCCAAGGAATACAGCTCGGGGCCGGGAAAATATTTGCGCGATACCGGGTCCTGCTCAATCAAGCCATTGCCCATCAAAGCCAATAACAGGCGACGGGTGGTGGGCTTGGTCAACTCGACCTTTTTCACGACATCACTCAAGCCTATGCCCTGGTTACGCAGGCCTACGACCACCTGCATGACTTGCACGGCCCTATCCAGGGTTTGGCTGGAAGAAATCGACTCTGGGCTCTCTTTGGAATCCATTTTCACACTCTTGATAATATAGGTCCGTATATTGGACCACTTAGTGATTCAGATTGGAATACGTGAACCGCCCTTTAGCGAAGTATTTTGGGCAGTATATTAAATATTTACGTAAATCCTGTAGGTAAAAATACTAGGTTGTCCTAATTTCAGGCCTGTCTTGTAATGCAGCAGGTCAGCTTACATAAATCTATAGGTCCATTAAATGGACCCCACAGGAGATTAAAAAATGAAGCGTCGCACATTTCTGAAAACAGTTGCTGCCAGCAGCACCCTGCCCTGGGCATTGAGCTTTTCCAAATCTGCTCAAGCTGCCGAATTCGAGTATCGCATTGCGCACAGCGTGCCCACCCATCACCCCTTACATGTCCGCATGGTTGAAGCCGCAGACCGCATTCGGGAACAAACGAATGGGCGCTTTGACCTGCGCATCTTCCCCTCGGACCAATTGGGTTCGCAGACCGATGTGATGAGCCAGATCCGCTCGGGCGCTATTGATTTCCTGTGCTTGTCCGGTGTGGTGCTCTCTACCCTGGTTCCCTCCAGCGCCATCAGCGGCCTGGGCTTTGCGTTCAAAGATTACGACCAGGTCTGGAAAGCCATGGATGGCGGTCTGGGCGAGTTCATTCGTGCCGAGATCGCCAAAACCCGCTCCCTGTTTGCCTTTGAACAAATCTGGGACAACGGCTATCGCCAGATCACCAGTTCGGGCCGCGCCGCCGCTACTCCGGCTGACATCAGCGGCATGAAGATTCGCGTTCCGCCCTCCTCCATGTGGACCTCGCTGTTCAGCTCCTTGGGTGCTGCTCCGGCCACCATCAACGCCAACGAGCTGTACTCCTCCTTGCAGACCAAGATTGTCGATGCCCAGGAAAACCCGCTGGCCGTGATTTCCACCCTGAAGCTGTACGAAGTGCAGCAGTACTGCGCCATGACCAACCATATGTGGGACGGTTTCTGGCTGCTGGCCAACCGCCGCAACTTCGACGGCCTGCCCGAGGATATTCAGGAAATTGTGCGCAAGAACCTGAACCAGAGCGCCGTACAGGAACGTGCCGACTTGCTGGCCCTATCCGAGCAATTGCAAAGCGATCTGGAAGGCAAAGGCATGCAATTCGTCCAGGCCGATACCGCCGCCTTCAAGCAGCGTCTGATTGATGCCGGTTTCTATGCCGAATGGAAGAAGAAGTTCCCGGCAACAGGCTGGGAGCAATTGGAATCCGTCGTCGGTAGTTTATAAGCCAGGGGCACAGCACAATGACAAATGACAGTCAGAACCTGCAGATACAGGAACAGCCACCGCTGTGGCAGAAATTTGAAACTTGCTTGTTTAAAGCGACGGCCTTTATCAGTGCGATTCTGCTGGCCTTAGTCATTGTTCTCTTGCTCTCGGGCGTGGTGTCGCGCTATGTATTGCACGCACCACTGACCTGGTCCGACGAGCTGGGCGGCATTCTCTTCCTGTGGCTGACCACCTTTGGGGCCGCCCTGGCGACGTATCGCTTTTCCCATATGCGCATGACCGCCGTGGTTTCGCGCCTGGGCAGTGAATGGGAGCCCTTCTTTACCGCTTTTGCTATCACCGCCACCACACTGTTCTTCGCCCTGATCCTGTATCCAGCGATTGATTTTGCGATGGAAGAGGCCTTCATCACCACCTCTGCCCTGGAAATCTCCAACGCCTGGCGTGCCTCGGCCTTGCCGGTCGGTTTCGGGCTGGCGCTGATCTTTGGTCTGGGCAAGATGGCGGAGGTGATACGCCAGCCTAAAGCCATTTGGGCTGTCTTGAGCGTATTGGCTCTGGCTTTAGTGGTCTGGCTGATCAAGCCCTACCTGCAAGGGCTGGGCTACCTGAACCTGGTGATCTTCTTTGTACTGATTGTGGGCGTCAGCGTACTGACCAGCGTACCTATTGCCTTTACCTTTGCCCTGGCCACACTGGGCTATCTGGCCCTGACCACCCGCGTTCCCGTCATGACCCTGGTTGGTCGCATGGACGAGGGCATGTCGCACCTGATGCTGCTGGCCATCCCCACCTTTATTTTCCTGGGCCTGCTGCTGGAGATGACCGGCATGGCACGCGCCATGGTGCAGTTTCTGGCCAGCCTGTTGGGTCATGTAAAAGGTGGCCTGTCTTATGTGCTGATTGGTGCCATGTATCTGGTGTCCGGCATCTCCGGCTCCAAAGCGGCTGATATGGCTGCCATCGCACCCGCGCTGTTCCCGGAAATGACCAAGCGCGGCGCCAAGGAAGGCGAACTGGTCGCCCTGCTATCCGCAACTGGCGCACAAACAGAAACCATCCCACCGTCTATTGTGCTGATCACCATCGGCTCAGTTGCCAGTGTTTCCATCGCCGCCCTGTTTACCGGCGGCATGTTGCCCGCCCTGGTGCTGGGCATCGGCCTGTGTGTGGTCGTAGGCTGGCGCAACCGCCACGAGGACCTCTCCAACATTCAGCGCACACCCGCCAAAGAAGCCCTGAAGCTTTTTCTGATCGCCCTGCCTGCACTGGCCCTGCCCTTCGTCATCCGCGCCGCCGTAGTAAAAGGCGTCGCCACGGCAACGGAAGTCTCCACCATTGGCATCGTCTACGCCATGATCGCGGGCCTGGTCATCTACCGCCAGTTCGATTGGCGCAAACTCTACCCCATGCTGGTGGATACCGCCGTTCTGTCAGGAGCCATCCTGATCATCATCGGTGCAGCCTCCGGCATGGCCTGGGCCTTGACCCAATCCGGCTTCTCCCGCGAGCTGGCCCAGTTCATGCAAACCCTGCCCGGAGGCCGCATGGGCTTCCTGATTGTGTCGGTGATCGCCTTCATCATCCTGGGCAGCCTGCTCGAAGGCATCCCCGCCATTGTGCTCTTTGGCCCGCTGCTGTTCCCCATCGCCCGAGTCATGGAAGTGCATGACGTGCACTACGCCATGATCGTGATTCTTTCCATGGGCCTGGGCCTGTTCGCACCACCCTTCGGCGTCGGTTACTACACCGCCTGTGCCATCGCCCGCGTCAACCCGGATGAAGGCATCCGACCGATCTGGGGCTACATGCTGGCCTTGCTGATTGGCCTGGTCTTCGTAGTTGCCCTCCCCTGGATTTCGATTGGTTTTCTGTAAGAGATATGGCTATGACACAGCAACATGACTCCGCCGTTTTTACGCAAAGCTTGCAAGGCAAAACCGTATTGGTTTTTGGGGCGGGCGCGCCTTTAGAGGATTGGAATAACGGGAAGGCGGCGGCGGTGGCTTATGCCAGGGCCGGGGCACAGGTGGTTTGCGTGGATAAGGATTTGGCAGCGGCGAAACGCAGCGCGGATCATATTCTTGGGGAGAGAGGGGAAGCGCTAGCTTTGGAGGCGGATGTTTGCAATACCGAGACGGTAGAGCGAACGGTAGCTCTAGCTATAGAGCATTTCGGAAAAATCAATGTCCTGCATAACAACGTAGGAATTGCACCTGCGGGTGGACCATTAGATATAGACGATGCTCTTTTTCAGCGGACGATGGATATTAATGTCGGCTCTATTCTTCGCACCACCCGCGCCGTATTGCCGCACTTTCTTAAACAAGGCTCGGGAGTGATTACTAATATATCTTCCCTGGCTTCAATCCGTTGGAGTGGCTACTCTTACTTCGCTTATTACGCGTCTAAGGCGGCGCTGAATCAGGCTACCGTTGCTACGGCATTGGAGTTTGCTGATAAAGGAATACGGGCGAATGCCATTTTGCCGGGGGTGATTGATACGCCACTGGTTTATCAGCAGATTGCGGCTCAATATGATTCGATTGAACATATCAAGGAGCAGCGGGCTAATGCGGTGCCGATGAAGAGGACGGGGACACCGTGGGATATTGCGAATGCAGCGGTGTTTTTAGCTTCGGATGCGGCGGGGTTTATTACAGGGGTTTGTCTGCCGGTGGATGGGGGGCATTCTTGTGCTATGCCGGGGATGAGGTGAACCAAAACCTGATGAGACTCAATCTATCTCACCTCATAAAACTAAAACCTTAACCGGTAAAACAGATTCCACAAAAAACCACGCCCAACCAGCAGTAGCCACTCAATGCGTGGCTCGATTAGTGCTAAGCAAATTTCCTAAAAACATCCGCAAATCAACTTATATTGCAAAGATGAGCACCTTATCAGCCATCATGCCGAACGACGCGACGTGAGGGTTTTAAATTGGGAAATCACTCTTCACCACCTACTCTTATTGCGCACAATTAAATACTTCAACATGTAACCCAACATCTAAACGTGGTGATCCCGATGTCAGACGATCAATTCAGCTCCGAGTATTCAGAAAATAGTTTTTGGGACAAGGTCAAAACATATGCCAAAACAGCTGGTGAGGGTGTTCTTGAGCCTGCGCTAAAAATGTATTATGCAGCCCTAGACGCAGATACACCCACTTGGGCTAAAACTACTATCATCGCGGGCTTGGATATTTCATTTCACCTGTGGATGCAGTACCAGATGTACTGCCAGTCGTGGGATACACAGACGACCTAGGTGTCCTTGTCGCAGCTGTAGCTGCAACAGCAGCTCACATTAAAGATGAGCACACCCATAAAGCTAAAGAAGTCCTATTGCGGTGGTTCTCCTAACAATCTCCGGAAAGCTTCTTTAGTTTTGAACCCACTCACAAAATCAGTGATGTAGTGTAGCCCTGCAGATCCAGGCCTCCCGGTAAGACGGGAAGAGCTTTCAGCTCTTCCCCTCAACACCTACCTACCTCACCCCAAACGCCTCTTCAAAAATCCCCATAATCGTCTTCTTATCCGTCTGAATCGGATTAGTTGCACCGCACACATCCTTGAGCGCGTTATCGGCCAGAACCGGGAAATCCTCTCGCTTCACGCCCAGTTCTTCCAGCGACTTCGGAATCCCCACAATATCCGCCAGCTTTTTAATCGCCGCGATAACATCCAGACCTTTCAGATCTGCATTGTTGTCCGATAGCAGCTTGCCGATTTCATTCAATCTCTCCCCCGCCACCTGCATATTGAAAGCCTGCACATGCGGCAGCAGCAGGGCATTACAGACACCGTGGGGCAGATCGTAGAAACCGCCTAGCTGGTGCGCCATGGCGTGGACATAGCCCAGTGACGCGTTATTGAATGCCATCCCTGCCAGGAACTGCGCATAGGCCATTTGTTCACGGGCTTTCTTATTATGTGGCTCGCGCACAGCAACGGGTAGGTATTTAGCGATCAGCTCTACCACTTTCACCGCACAGGCGTCGGTGATGGGGGTGGCGATTGTGGAAACGTAGGCTTCAACTGCGTGGGTCAGTGCATCCATGCCAGTAGCAGCAGTTAGCGATGCGGGCATGCCTTCCATCAGGTCGGAGTCGTTCACTGACAGGAACGGGGTGATGTGGCGGTCGATGATTGCCATTTTTACGTGGCGGGTTTCATCAGTAATGATGGTGAAGCGCGTCATTTCCGACGCTGTGCCTGCTGTGGTGTTGATAGCCAGCAGCGGCAATTGCGGCTTGGCGGACTTATCTACGCCTTCGTAGTCAGCGATCTTGCCGCCGTTGCTGGCGACCAGGGCTACGCCTTTGGCACAGTCATGCGACGAGCCACCGCCAAGGGACACGATCAGGTCTGCGCCGTGCGCTTTCAAGGCATCCAGGCCTGCATTGACGTTGCCGACCGTAGGATTAGGCTGCACCTGATCAAAAATCGCGGTATTGATGCCTTGTGCAATCAGCTTGTCAGCCACCAGTTTCGCCATACCCAGCTTGGCCAGATCGGTGTCAGTAATGATCAGGGCTTTTTTGAAGCCCATTTTCCCGACAATCGGCATGGCCTGGTCCAGTGCGCCGGGGCCAAGAATATTGTGCGAGGGGATAAAGAATTCGGAGACTGTCATGGTGCGTATTCCTTATTAATGATCGAAGAGAATCCCTGCGACCTCGGGGGTATACGAACTGAGAGCGCGCAAGGAGGGACTCCCCCCATATTGCATGGGGGGAGGTCTTACAACACTACGAATAGATCAAAGGATCAGAAGAAGCCCAGGGCGTTCGGGCTGTAGCTGACCAGCAGGCACTTGGTTTGCTGGTAGTTATTGAGGGCCATCTTGTGAGTTTCACGGCCAATGCCGGATTGCTTGTAGCCACCGAAGGCGGCGTGAGCGGGGTACAGGTGATAGCAGTTGGTCCAGACGCGGCCAGCTTCAACGCCACGGCCTACGCGGTAGGCACGCGAGCCGTCGCGGCTCCAGACTCCAGCACCCAGGCCAAACTCGGTGTCGTTGGCGATGGCGATGGCTTCTTCTTCGTCCTTGAAAGTGGTCACAGCGGCCACCGGTCCGAAGATTTCTTCCTGGAAGGTACGCATGCTGTTTTTACCCAGCAGCATGGTGGGACTGATGTAGTAGCCATTATCCAGACCCTGGCCCAGACGATTGCGTTCACCGCCAGTCAAGGCTTGTGCGCCCTCTTCCCGACCGATATTGATGTAGCCCAGGATGCGCTCCATCTGTTTCTCGGACACCTGCGCGCCCACCATTGTCCCGGCGTTGAGGGGGTTGCCGGTCTGGATACGTTTGACTCGCTCTACGGCACGCTCGATAAAGCGCTCGTAGATGGATTCCTGAATCAGGATACGCGATGGACATGTGCAAATCTCGCCCTGGTTCAGAGCAAACATGCTCAAACCTTCCAGGGCTTTGTCCAGGAAGGCATCATCAGCCTGCATCACATCTTCAAAGAAGATGTTGGGGCTCTTGCCGCCCAGCTCTACCGTAGCGGGGATCAGGCGGTCGGCAGCCGCGTGCAGGATTTCACGGCCGACGGGGGTGGAGCCAGTAAAGGCGATTTTGGCGATGCGCTTGGAGTTGGCCAAGGCATGGCCTGCTTCTTTACCGTAGCCGGTGACGACGTTCAGTACGCCAGCGGGCAGCAAGTCACCGATGATTTCCATCAGCAGCAGGATGGAAGCGGGAGTTTGCTCGGCGGGTTTCAGGACGATGGGGCAACCGGCCGCCAGGGCGGGGGCCAGTTTCCAGGCGGCCATCAGCAGCGGGAAGTTCCAGGGGATGATCTGGCCCACCACGCCGATAGGCTCGTGGAAGTGGTAAGCAACCGTGGTGCTGTCCACATCCGAGATGCTGCCCTCTTGTGCGCGCAAGCAACCGGCAAAGTAGCGGAAATGGTCGACGGCCAAAGGCAAGTCAGCCGCGCGGGTTTCACGGATGGGTTTGCCGTTGTCGATGGTCTCTGCCACCGCCAGACGTTCCAGGTTTTGTTCGATACGGTCCGCAATGCGCAGCAAAACGGCGGAGCGCTCGGCAGGCGGGGTATTGGCCCACTGGTGGCGCACCTTGTGCGCGGCGTCCAGAGCCAGGTCAATGTCCGCTGCACCCGAGCGGGCTACCTGGCAAAACACCTGCCCTGTGACGGGCGAGACGTTATCAAAATACTCGCCTTCGACCGGCGGCACCCAACGTCCACCAATGTAGTTGTCGTAACGGGATTTGAACGGGAATTCCAGATCCAGGCCCATGGATTTGAGATCGGACAGATTCATGATGTCTCCTTATTGATTTAGTTCGGTGCCACAAGACGTGCACCGCAGGGAAAGGTTAGGGGTGCCTTTATCCTGATTTAACTAAAGCAAATAACGTGCCAAACTAGCTAGCGATTGTCCCGACTCGATCCTGAGCTCGCCCGCCTCCATAATGGAACGACCTCCAGTCGCAGGCTGCGACAGCTACTGTCGCAAAAAGCGAGCACTGTCGCAGAATGCGACACCCCTCCCGGAGCACACTCATGACTTCTCTACACTCGTTTTGCCCGCAGACCAACGAAACCATGTGGCGTCAGTCCTGGGAGCGCTGTCAGACGATGGAGTCGGAGTTAAGCGCGGAACCTCGGGACATGAGCCAAGGTGCGCTGCGACAGTTGCTGGAACAACAGCATCACTTGTTGCATCACTCCTCGGCAGCGGTACAGGATCTGGCGGCGCTGGTGCACCCGCATCGCAGTCTGGTTTTATTGTGCGACGCACAAGGCACGGTGTTGCAACAGGCGGGGGACCCACACTTTCTGCAGCGGGCCGAACAGGTTGCCTTGCGTGCGGGTGTGAGTTGGGCGGAGAACCATCGCGGCACCAATGCTATCGGTACGGCTCTGGTCTGCGCACAGCCCATCAAGATTCACGGCAGCCAGCACTATCTGCCTGACAACCGGATTCTTAGCTGCCACGCCGCCCCCATTTACGACCCTTACGGCCAGATTATTGGAGTGCTGGATATCTCCGGGCCTTCGGAACTGGAACATCACTACGCGCTGGATTTGGCACAGCTGTACGCCCGCCAGATCAGCCGCCAGATGCTGGAGTCACTGTGCACGCCATCGCGCCGCCTGCTGCATCTGCATACAGACCCCAGCCTGCTCAATAGTGCTTTTAGTGGTCGACTGGTTCTGGAGGACGACACCATTGTGGCTGCCGATGAGTTGGCCGCCCGCATGTTGCGCCAGGACTGGCAGGAGTTGCCCGGCCAGGATTTAAGTTCGGTACTGGAACAGGCAAAAAGCACGAGTCGGCCCGTAACGCTGCACCTGAGCACGGCCGCTAAAACCCCGGCTCCGGCCCGTGCGGTACAGACTCGGACCAAGACAGCAGAAACGACACAACTGTCCCCTCAACAGGAAAAGGCGCTGGAACCGGCGTTGCGCGCCATGCAGATGGGCTTGTCCATCTTGCTCAGCGGTCCTAGCGGATCGGGCAAGGAGCGTATGGCGCGTGAGCTGCATCGTCGTCACAAGTCGCAGTCCGGTCCTTTTGTAGCGATTAACTGCGCCGCCCTGCCCGAAACCCTGATCGAAGCCGAGCTGTTTGGTTATGAAGCCGGTGCGTTTACAGGTGCACGCCGTCAGGGCTATGCAGGCAAATTGCGTCAGGCCCATGGCGGCGTGCTGTTTCTGGATGAGATTGGCGATATGCCTGTAGGCTTGCAAAGCCGTCTGCTGCGAGTCCTACAAGAGCGCGAGGTGCAGGCACTGGGCTCGGAACGCACACACAGGCTGGACTTCCAGCTGATCAGCGCCAGCCATCAACCGCTGGAAAAACTGGTGCGTGATGGCCGCTTCCGTGCCGACCTGTACTTCCGACTGCAAGACTATATCTGCACAGTCCCCAGCCTTAGGGAACGCAACGATCTGGGCGACTACATTTCCAAAGAACTGGCTATTCTGGCACAAGGCCAGGCTGCGCCCCAGCTACATCCCGAAGCCCTGCAAATACTGCAGGACTACGACTGGCCAGGCAATTACCGCCAGTTGCGATCGGTGCTGCTGCAAATCATTGTGCAAGATTCTCCGGGGCGGCTCTGGTTGGCCCAGGACCTGCCTGCCTTGCCATGCTTGAATGCAGAACACCCGGTGCTGGCTCAAGAACCTGCCATCCAGAAGGTCCGGGGCATTACGGAAGCCAGCTCCCTTGACTCCCCCAAGCCACAAACCCTGAAGGAACAGGAATACGCTGCCGTGCAGCAGGCTTTGAAACAGCATCAGGGAAATATTTCACAAGCGGCGCGCGCCTTGGGACTGCATCGCAGTACCTTGCACCGCAGGCTGAAAGAAATGTCGCAGTTATTTACTGCAGGCGGTCATCATCCAGAAAGTCCGGAATCGGCATGGCAATAATGCCGTCGTCGGCCAGTTCCTGATACTCCTGCACCGTGGCCTGACCACGGATTGCGCGCGGCTCAATGTCGCCCTCGTGCATGCGGCGTGCTTCCTGGGCAAACTGGGTGCCCACATTGTCTGACTTGCGTATCACCGAACGCAGCTCTTGTAAAAGCTGACCTTGAATCGCCCGCATTTGCGCTTCGGTAGGCATGGTTGAAGGCAAGGGAGGCGGAACTGGAGCACTGGCAGGAGCGCCAAGGCTTTCCTGCGCACCTACATTGATACGTGGAGCCGAAAGTTTGCGTTTGACCTCGTGGCTGTCGCAGACGGGGCAACACAAAAGCCCACGACTGATCTGCTCATCGTAACTTTCGCGTGAGCTAAACCAACCCTCGAACACATGGCCGTGTTCGCATTCAAGATCAAAAACCTTCAGACTCATAATGTGTTTATCAATGGGCGGACAGACCGCCGTATTGTGACATAGAAGTGCCGGACTAATTATGGCAAATCCGGCATGTGGCGCGGCTTAACGGGGAACAGCGGCCAGCAGACGCTGTGTCAATTCTTCCTGCGGATGGAACAGAACGTGCTGTGCGCTGCCCTGCTCCACGATGCGTCCCTTGGCCATGATAGCAATTCGATCGGCCAGATACTCCACAACCCCGAAATTATGGGTAATGAACAAATAAGCCAGACCCAGTTCCATTTGTAACTCACGCATCAAATCCAGAATCTGCGCTTGTACGGACACGTCCAGGGCCGAGGTGGGTTCATCACAAATCAGAACGGCGGGTTCGACTGCCAAAGCCCGCGCAATGGCGATGCGCTGACGTTGCCCACCAGAGAACTCATGCGCGTAACGATCCAGGGCATTCTTGGGTAGACCGACTTGGTCCACTAAAGTTTCAATTCGTTTGCGACGCGCCTTGGTGTCCAGCTCGGGACGCAGCGCGGTCAGGCCTTCCAGGAGAATATCCCCCACCATCATGCGCGGATCCAGCGACCCATAGGGATCCTGAAAAATGATCTGCAAACGTGAGCGCAGTTGCCGCAAGGCCTTGCCTTTCACTTGCAAGACGTTCTGCCCCTGCATCTGCACCTGCCCGCTAATCTGAGCCTGATGATCCAGCAAGCGCATCAAAGTACGTGCGACCGTGCTTTTACCGCAGCCCGACTCGCCGACCAAAGCCAGGGTTTCGCCCTTGTGCAGTTGCAGGCTCAAGTCTTTGACCACGGGAATGACAGGCAGGCGTCGCCACCAGGAGCCAGCCTGCTTATAGGAAACAGACAAGCCCTGAATATCCAGCACCAGCTCTTTGCCGCTATTGCGCGGTGGGACTGCTTCAATGGGCGCAGGGGCACGGGACAAGGGACGCCCACGTTTCTCAAAAGTGGGAATGACATTGAGCAATTCACGAGCATAAGGATGGCTAGGGCGTAAAAAGAACTGGCTTGCCAGCCCGGCTTCCACTATTTGTCCGTGCCGCATCAAGGCCACATAGTCGGCATACTGTTTGACCAGCAGCAAATCGTGCGTAATCAGCAAGATAGCCAGGCCCATCTCTTTCTGTATATCGGCCAACAACTGCAGAATCTGCGCCTGAACCGTTACATCCAGCGCGGTAGTTGGTTCGTCAGCCACCAGCAAATCAGGTTCCGCCGCCAAGGCAATGGCAATCATGATGCGTTGCTTCTGGCCGCCGGAGAACTGGAATGGAAAGTCATCGTAACGCTGTGCGGCACCGGGGATGCCGACACGTTCCAGCCATTTGATGGCCCTTGCCCTTTCCTGCCCCGCAGGAGCCACACCATGACGACGAATCACCTCGCTGATCTGCCGGCCAATGGACATGACCGGATTCAGGCTGGTGGACGGCTCCTGAAAAATCACGCTGATGCGTTTACCGCGCACATCCTGCATTTGCTGTTCAGGCAAAGGCGGCAGTTCCAACCCGTCCAAGGCAATTTGACCAGATTGCATCCAGGCGGCTTCGGGCAAGAGGCGTAGGATCGCCATGGCCGTCATGCTTTTGCCGCAGCCGGACTCCCCCACCAAGGCAAAGGTTTCACCGCGCTGCACGGCCAAAGACAGATTACGCACCACACTTTGCACACCGGCATCGGACTGTACACGCAGTTCCAGACCCTCGATATTCAGCACGGCAGGCGTGGCGGAGGGCTTTACGGCGGAGACATTTTCAAGCTCGCTCATACCTTGGCTCCTCCTGGACGACGTACTCGCAAAGCCTTGAAGCGGCGGGTGCGAGGATCAAACGCCGTTTGCACCGCATCGGCAAAAATGTTCGCAGACAGTACCAAACCCAGCATCATCACAAACGCCCCGGCCAGGCCCCACCAGATGATCGGGTCGCGGGACAGCTCGCTACGGGCGGCGTCAATCATGCGCCCAAAGGATGGCATGCTGGGGTCCACACCAATACCCAGATAAGACAACACAGCCTCGTACAGCACCAGGCCGGAGAACTCCAGAATCAGGGTGATCAGCACAATATGCATGACGTTAGGCAGCAGGTGACGGAACATGATGCGCAGATGACCGACACCAAAGGCTTGGGCTGCCTGAACGTAGTCCAGCTCGCGCAGCTTTAACACCTCGGCCCGCAGCAGGCGACACAGGCCCGCCCAGCCCGTTAAACCCAGAATCAGGCACAGCATGAACAAACGCAGATCTGCGCGAGCGGCCACGGTGTCGAAGCTGTCGGGATGGGTGTCGATATAGACCTGCATCATCAACACGCAAGCGGCGATCAGCAGCACGCCAGGGATGGAAGTCAGCGTGGTGTAAATGTATTGAATGACATCATCCACCCAGCCCCGGAAGTATCCAGCGGCCAAGCCCAGAATGATGGCAGGTGGCAGCATGGCGAAGGTGGTCAAAGTGCCAATCACCAAAGCCGTGCGTACACTTTTCAAGGCTTGCCAGATGATGTCGTTACCCGTGCGATCCGTGCCCAGCACGTAGTAATTCGCGCTCAGGCTCAGCACCAGGCATAACAGTATCACCAGCACGCAGGCACTGAACCAGACCAATCGCCAATTCACCAAACCCTGCCCTTGCCACCAATAACGCCAGGCCGCGCCCCAACCCGGCTCCATGGATTGCTTGCGCCCCCAAAGCGTCAGCAGAACAGCCAGTAGCACGCTGCCCAGCACACCCCAGGCCAAACCTTTGGCGCCTAGCTGCAAAATATCGTGTCTATGCGCGGCAGGCGTATCCATACCCACCCCGGCATTGACCAGACGCGGAAAGTCCCGCACGGGCTTGCCATCTATCAGCATGCTTTCTTTGGTCAGTTGAAAGCGGGCCAAGGGAGCAGAATAGGTTTTTTCCACCTCGGCCAGCCCGGCTTTCTTCAGAATATCGTCCAGCGCAGAGCGGGCGACGGGGGCATAGCTGGCTGTGCTGGCTTCCTGCCCAGGGGCAGCCGGCAATAAAGGCCGGTAGTGAATGGAGTCCAGTAAACCGATCAGCAGGAAAAAGACCAGAAAAACAGCAGCGCACATGGCCGAGGGCGTACGTGCCACACTGGCCCAGGCCGAGCGCAAGGCAGGCCGCTTGACGACGCGCCAGGTGTAGAGCGCCATGGCCAGAAACAGTGCCAGCACAAAGGTATCGGTCCAGAGAAAGACGAACTGTGGCATGGCGGGCTCAACTAAAACGAATGCGGGGGTCAACCAGGGTGTAGGAGATATCGGCCAGAATCAAACCGGCGATATAAAGCATTGATCCTAAAAACACCATGGCACGCACAATGGAGAAGTCCTGGGCATTGATGGCATCAATGGTGAAGCTGCCCAGACCCGGAATACCAAAAAAAGACTCCGAAATCAGGCTGCCCATGAACAGCAGGGGCAAAGCCGATACGGTGCCCGTCAGAATGGGCAAGAGCGCATTGGGCAAGACATGGCGGAACAAAACGGTAGATTCCGCCAGCCCCTTGGAGCGCGCCGTACGCACATAATCACGGCTGGCCTCTTCCAGAAACAGGCTGCGATAAAAGCGCGATTCCGCCCCGATACGCGACAAAATCCCCACCAGCACCGGCAAGACCAGAAAGCGCCAGTTATCCATCCCTTCCACCCAGCCCGAAAACGGCACCCAGCGCAGCACCCGTGCAAACAGCCATTGCCCGGCAATGATGTAGAACAGGCCCGAAATGGACATCAACACGACGCACAGCACAACGGCTGAAAAATCCAGTCGGGTTCCCCGAAAGAACACCATCAGCAAGGCAAAACTGATGCACACCCATAAGCCCAAAAAGAAGGTCGGCAAGGCCAGCGCCAAACTGGGCCCCATGCGTTGCTTGATCTGATAGGCAATATCCTGCCCCTGGTCGGACAAGCCAAAATCCAGGCGCAACAAAGGAACCGAGCGCTCGTAGAAAATCGTGTCGGTAAAGGTTTTGGAACCTTCCGCCTGCGCGTTATAAAACAGCGGCTTGTTATAACCGCGCTCTGCCTTCCAGTTTTCAATGGCCGTCTGACTGACGCGCTGTCCGCCAATGGACAAACGGGCCATATCGTCAGGCGTGTTCACGGCAAAGAACAACACAAAGGTCAGCAGATTGACCCCTATCAGAATCAGCACGCCATACAGAATGCGCCGCAGCATATAGGAAAACATCAGTCTTTCTCCTTGCGCAGAGCCACATGGCGACGACGCGCCTGAGCCTGCGAGCGCACCACCCACACCAGAATCAAGGCCAGCAAGCCCAGCGGAATGGCGGGCCACCAGACGGGGCGGTTCCAGCGATCAATGCGCTCCACACGCTGTTCGGGGTCGATACGGTAATACTGGATGCTGTCGCGCACCATCATGGACGGCTTGGCATTGCGCACCCAGCTTTGGTAGGCACCACCCGCATTGGGCACATAGCCAAACATCCAGGGGGCATCATGCTGGACCAGATGGATCATCTGCTGCACCACCGCCTGCTTGTCCGGGCCGTCGTTCAGAAAGCGCATTTGCTCGTACAGGCGATCAAACTCCGCGCTTTGGTAATTGGCGGCGTTCTCACCACCAAAATCCTTCTTGGCCTGGGGGCCATACAGCAAGGTGAAGAAGTTTTCGGCATCCGGGTAGTCGGCTACCCAGCCCCACAGAAATAGCTGTGCCGCGCCCCGCTTCATCTTGTCCTGAAAGCGGTTGTAATCGGTAGCGCGCACCTCCAGCTGCAAGCCTACCTGGGCCAGCTGACGGCGCATCCAGTCCACCGTGGCATCCGAGCCCATACCCATCATGGAGTCGTAATACAGAATCAAGGGCTTGCCGGTACGGCTGTCCCGTCCATCGGGATAGCCCGCCTGTCGCAGCAAATCACGCGCTTCGTCCAGACTGCGGCGTTTCACCACGCCATTGTCCTTGGTGTAGACATAAGGGTTGGCACCCTGGGGCAGCGGCTGATAGCCCGGCACGCCAGGCGGCAAAGGGCTATGCGCGGCTTCTCCTTGGTCATTCATGAAAATGGAAACGTACTGCTCCCAGTCGAACACAATGCTGATGGCCAGGCGCAGCTTGCGGTTTTTCTCGAACTGCTCGGGCGTATCGCCCTGACCGACCACCGGGTCGTGCCAGTTAAAGCCCATATAAAACAATTGCGCTTCAGGTGCCGTGCGCAATTGCAGGCCGCGCTCCTGATACAGATTGGCTTTGTCGACCGAGTCCTGCGCGGCCACTGTCATGGCGACACCGTACTCGCCCCGCTCCACCTGCGGAATGTCGTAATAGCCCTGCAGGAACTTGCCCATCAAGGGGACGCCCTCTTTTTCCAGAGAGAACACCACTTTGTCCAGAAAAGGCATGGGTTTGCCGCAATCTTCCAGTAAACCAGCAGCCTGGTCGCCGGGCTCGCCCACACAAGGGTATGGCTCCCCCCGGTAATTGGGGTTACGGCTCAGAACGTGACGACGATTGGTCAGGGATTCCGTCAGCATGAATGGGCCTGTACCCACGGGCCAGCTATCCAGTGTCAGATTGTGCTGCGCCATGCGCGGCTGGCTATAAAAACGCTCGGCCTCCCAGGCCATGGGCGCGGTAAAGGTCATGGCCAGCCAATACTTGAACTGTGGGTACTTGCCATTCACCTCGATGCGCAAGGTATGTTTATCCAGCGCTCGCACACCCGGCAAGGTGTAGGGCCGTAAATCCAGCCATTGTGGACGCGGCTCCTGCTTGTCGATACGGGCCAGTTCTTCGCTGAACTCCTTGAAGCCCCGGATGTGCTCGGCCATCACACCCAGCACAGGAGAGGCCAGGCGCGGGCTGGCCAAACGCTTGAAGGCGTAAACGTAATCGTGAGCCGTCAGCTCGCGCGAGCCGGTATGGGCGAAGTCGGCAATGCTGAAAGCATCGTTCAGGTCCGGCGCCCGCATGGGGTAATAGCGGTACTCGCCCTGCTCATCCAAGGCAAAGGCCGGATGCGGCTGAAAGCGAATGCCTTGCTTGATGGGAATATCGTAACGGCTGACTGCCACCTGTTCGCCCGGCACATCAGCAGGCAAACGATTACCCTGCTCATCAAGGTATACAGGCTCTACCAGCTCGGCCGCCGCCTTGGGAATCAGGCGGTAGGGACGGTCCAGATAGTGATAGCCGTACAGCGGCTCATAAATCGAATACGTAAACGGTGTCTCGTCACCGGAGTAGGACAAGGCCGGGTCCAGGTGATTGGGGGAGCGGGTCGTGAACGCGCTGTAGAGCGTGTTTTCTGCTGCGCTGCCTTCCTGATAAGGGCTGTTAACGGGTTTGGAGCAAGCTGCCAATCCGACGCACAACAAGGCCAGCCCCATCCGCCGCAAAGGGCTTAGCATTGCCCTTGCTGCCAGCAGTCATAACGCCATTTCCATGGCGGGACAGGACTGGGCTCTGACCAGATGCCTACACCGGCTTCCTTGGCTTCGCGCTCCAGCTGATCAATACGAGGGTCGCGCAGGAAGCGGCCGCGTTTTTCACGATTGGCCATGGCCATTCCAGCCCGTACCAGTTTCTGGTTGGCGGTTTCGCCATCGGCCAAAGGCACATCGCATACAGCGAGACCGTGGCGGTCGCGCTCATAGCAAGACAGGGTCAAATGTTTACCGGAAACCAAATCCGACAGGAAGCGCCGCGAGGCCACCGCAAAGGGCTGACCAGGGCGACGGCTGTCTTTGGTGGTTTCGGGGGCATCAATACTGGCCAGACGCACGCGCACCTGCCTGTTATTGCTGGGCAAAATCGTCAGCGTATCGCCGTCGGCCACCCGCACCACCCGCCCTGTCAGCTCGAAGTCTTGAGCCTGAACAGGCAAGGCCCAGACAGCCATCACAGCCGTCAAGCCAGCACAAACGGCTGTGCGCCGCGTCAAAGAAGAAAAGCCGGACAGGGAAAACACAGTCATGATGCGGACAACACTCCAGGCGGGTAGCAGAAACTAGGCTAACAAATTATAGATACTGCGCACCGCCTGTCCAGAGCAATGTCCCTAGTAGGCAAGACTGCGTCAAGACGCCTGCAGGCGGGGCCAGATGCGATGCAAATACCAGGAAGCCTGCTCCACACCTTCCAGCCCGAATACGGTAGCCGGACCTTGTTGCAGACGATGGGTCGCGAACAGATCCGCGACGGCATCGGGAGTCACCTGGCGCATCAGGCAGGCTTGGTACAGAAGGGCCAGTTTCTGCGTCCAGGCACGGCCTCCCGCCTGGGAAACCGTGCTCAACAAATCCTGTGCAACCTGACCCAGTTCCGCATCATCTCCCGTACGGGCACGCAAGTCTGCCTGCAAGGCCTCCAGGACACCTTCCTGACTCAAGGCGCGCTGCACATCCAGGCACATCACATTGCCGGAGCCTTCCCAAATCGAATTGACAGGAGCTTCGCGCAGCAAGCGCGGCATGGGGCCATCCTCGATATAGCCGTTGCCGCCCCAGGTTTCCATGGCTTCGGCACACAGGGCGATGGCCCGACGGCATACCCAGAACTTGGCAGCTGGAGCCAGCACGCGTAGCACCGCCTGCGCCACGGGATCATCAGCCCGCTCCTGCAAGTCCACCAGGAACAGGGCCAGATGGGTGGCCGCTTCGCTTTCCAGGCTCATATCCAGCAGTACTGCCTGCATCAAGGGCTGCTCGATCAATTGTTTGCCAAAGCAGCGTCGGTGCTGACAGTAATGCAGGGACTGCACCAAAGCCTGCCGCATCAGGGCGGCACTGCCCAGCACGCAATCAATACGGGTACGGGCCGCCATTCCGGCCAGCAAAGCAATACCGCGACCGGCTTGGCCCACGCGCCAGGCCAGCGCACCATCAAAATCAATTTCGGCACTGGCGTTGGAGCGGTTGCCCAATTTGTCTTTCAGCCTGCGTATATACCGGCGATTCAAGCCATATTCGGTATAGCGCGGCATCAGGAAACAAGAAAACTGCTCGTGCTCACGAGCCAGTACCAGATGCCCGTCCGCCTGCGGCACGGAGAAAAACCATTTGTGCCCGTAAAGACGAAACGCCTGAGCCTGAGGATGCGCTTCAGTGGAGCAGCCGCGCAGATCAGAGCCGCCCTGCATTTCCGTCATGCCCATGCCCAGCAGCACGCTGCTTTTTTCTGTCATCAACTGATCAGAAGAGTCGTACTGATTGATGTCCAGCTTGGCCGCCCATTCCTGAAACGGATCAGCCTGCAATAAGGGCGCAGCGGCGCGCGTCATGGTCAAGGGACACAAGGTGCCCGCCTCAATCTGACCATGCATGTAAAAGCCCATGGCTCGTTGCAGGTGCTGGCCAGATTCGGACTGATGGGGCCAGATATGCAGGCCCTGCTCCATGCCCAGGCTCATCAATTGATGCCATGCCGGATGAAAATCCACCTGATCGACTCGTTGCCCTTGAGCAGACCAGCCTCGCCATTGCGGCGGCTGGCGATTGGCCAAGGCACCTTGTTCGCGCCAATGGGCAGAGCCCAGTTTCTGGCCGTAGTCCGCCAGCGCTTGCCGGACCTCCTGGGAGGCCAGCTTGCTTTGCCAATGTTGTAAAGCCGGATCTTCGCCAAACAGATCGTCATTCATCAAATCCGGCACCTGATTCTGTAACTGCTGTTCCAGACCCATCTCGCCTCCTTGATTCCGGCCGTCTTGCCCCGTCTCTTAATCTAGAGCCATTTGGCCTTTTTGAATTTCCAGTACAAAAATCCGCACACGCTGCCCATCAGGCCCAAGGCCAGGGGGTAGCCCAGCGTCCATTCCAGCTCGGGCATGAATTTGAAGTTCATGCCGTAAATCCCCGCCACCGCGGTCGGCACGGCCAAAATGGCCGCCCAGGCCGCCAGCTTGCGGGTAGTGTCAGTCTGCTGCATCTGCCCTATCATCAAGCCACCTTCAAAGGCGAAGGCCAGGGCTTGCCGCAGGCTGTTAATAAATTCGGAAGTGCGGGCAATGCGGTCTGCCACTTCACCGAAATATGCCCGACTTTCCGCATCCACATACGCCAGCTCGATGCGCGACAAACGACGGCTTAGCTCCGCCAATGGCGTTACCGCGTTATACACGCGCAGCAAATCGCGCCGTAAACGGTAAATACGCCGTACATCGTTTTCCTTGAAGCCCCGAATCAGAAATTGCTGTTCAATGGCCTCTACCGCCTTTTCGGTTTGTTCCAGGCAAGTCTGGTACTGGTCCACAATCAGATCCAGCAACTCCGAGGCGACAAAATCACTGCCCCGCTCCAGCAAGGCCGGTGTGCTTTCCAGACGGGCACGCAGCTCTAAATAGCTGCTGTTGGAACCACGCCGCACCGTCAGCAACAAGCCGTGGGCAATCAGAATCTGCGTAGTACCAAAAAGTGGGCGCAGATCTTTCAGGCCCAAGGTTACCGCCACCACAATCAGGCAATTGCTGAACTCCAGCAATTTGGGACGACGATGAGGGGCAATCAATTCTTCAACGGCATTGTCTGGCAGACCCAGTTGCGCCCCTACTTCGCGCAAGGTCGCCTCGCTGGGGTCTTTCAAACCAATCCAGATAAAGCCGTCCTTCAAGGGATCGTGTACAGGCAGGTGATGAATATCCAAAGCCTGTGCTGGCTGGCCAGACTGATAGCGATACGCGGCCACCACAACGTCTTGTGCATCAGGGGCGACCGGAGCTATTTCTTGCATGCTGTCTCCTTGCAGACAAAGCCAATTTTTTTGTTCGATAATAGCACTGGCCTCCCTCCGCGCTGCGACCGCAGCGACTTGCAAGGAACGACATGAAATCACGATCCATTCTGTGCCTGGGCACACTGATTATGGCCTTGGGCGTAGGCCTGGGCGCGTTTGGTGCCCACGCCCTGCGCGCCATGGTTGACGCTTCGGCATTGGCAACCTGGCACACGGCCGTACTGTATCAATTGCTGCATGGTCTGGGCTTGCTGCTGATTGCCGCGTTGGGCTCGCAATTGAATGCGACCTGGCAGTCGCGCAGCGCAATTCTGATGCTGGCTGGCGTACTGATTTTCAGCGGCAGCCTGTACATTCTGGTGCTTAGCGGCGTGAAATGGCTGGGCGCGATTACCCCTATTGGCGGAGTAGCCATGATTCTGGCCTGGCTCTTTCTGGCCATTGCCGCCCTGCGTGGCAAGGACGCCTGACCCCAGGCCTTTGCCTTCGTATAATGGGGCGCATATTCTGCCTACCAGGAGCGCCCCGTGTCTGATTCCGCCTTTTCCCTACGCGAATTTACCCGCCAACTGCCCAAGGCTGAACTGCACCTTCATATCGAAGGCACGCTGGAACCGGACTTGATCTTCAAGCTGGCCCAGCGCAATCACATTACGCTGCCCTATCCCGATCAGGCCAGCCTGCACGCCGCCTATCAGTTCACCGACTTGCAGTCCTTTCTGGACCTGTACTACGCCGGGGCGGGGGTTCTGATCACCGAGCAGGATTTCTTTGACATGACCTGGGCCTACTTTCTGCGCGCCCAGGCCGATGGCATTGTCCACACGGAAATCATGTTTGACCCGCAGACGCACACGGCACGCGGGATCGCCATGGAAACCGTGTTTGCCGGGATTGCCCGCGCCGCCCGCCAGGCCAGATCCGAGTTGGGGATCAGCAGCTATCTGATCTTGAGCTTCCTGCGCCACCTGAGCGAAGCCGAGGCGTTTGACACCCTGGAAGCCGCCTTGCCCTTGCGCAATCAGTATTCCGACCTGTGGATTGCCATTGGCCTGGACTCCTCGGAAAAGGGCAACCCGCCCGCCAAATTCGAGAAGGTTTATGCCCGTTGCCGAGAGCTGGGTTTCCGACTGGTCGCCCACGCGGGTGAGGAAGGCCCGGCCAGCTATGTACGCGATGCCCTTCAGCTTCTGAAAGTAGAACGCATCGACCATGGCGTGCGCAGCCAGGACGACCCGGCCCTGATGCAGTATTTGGCCGACCACGCCATTTCCTTGACAGTCTGTCCGCTGTCCAACATCAAGCTCAAGGTTTTTGATAGCCTGCACCAGCACAATCTGAAGCATTTGCTGGATCGCGGCCTGAATGTCTGCGTGAACTCGGACGACCCAGCCTATTTTGGCGGCTATCTGCTGGACAACTACCTGCAAACCGCCCAGGCCCTGAATCTGCAGGAGGCCGATTTACGCACTCTGGCAGCCAATAGCTTGCGCTCCTCCTTTTTACCCAAGGAGCAAAAGCAGGCCTGGTTGAACAAGCTGGAGCAGACTCCCGGAAATGACTGAATCCGCGCTGTACCTGCCACGTGCGTTCTTTGCCCGTGATCCGCGTTACGTTGCCCTGGAATTGCTGGGCAAAACCCTGGTTTTGAATGACGAGCGCGGGGAGCGCTGCGCCACCATTGTAGAAACCGAAGCCTATCTGGGTCCCCAGGATCAGGCCGCCCACAGCCGACGCGGTATCACCGAGCGCACGCGACTGATGTTCGGCCCGGCAGGCTACGCCTATGTGTATTTGATCTACGGCCTGCACCACTGCATGAATATCGTCAGCGGTGTTGAAGGCGATGGTACGGCGGTCTTGCTGCGGGCGGCGCAATGGACGTCGCCCGAGGATGGCCCGTCCCTGTCAGGCCCCGGACGATTGTGCAAAGGGATGGGTATAGACAAAGCTTATAACGGTGCAGATGCCTGCGCCCCTGCCATGCATTGGCTGGACGCCCCCGCCCTGCCGCCGGAGCAAATTCTGATCAGCCCACGCATCGGCGTAGAGTACGCGGGCGCCTGGGCCAAGGCCCCCTTGCGCTACTCGATTGCCCAGCACCCCGAGGTGTCCGTCAAGCCGGGCAAAACCACCACAAAACGCAGTGTCAAAGGCCTTAAACGCCCCGCCTAGAACAGGTATTATTAATCCTTCAAGCTGAATGCTTCCCAGCTGCTTTTAAGGATTTCCCATGCGACTCTCCGTACTACTTAGCGTCCTTCCCGCCGTTTTGCTGGCTGCTTGCACGGCCACGGGCAATAGCGCGCAAACAAGCTCGACTTCTTCGTTCAGCGACTCTTCTGGTGGTCTGTGCAATGCGGACGCCTTGAATCCAGCCGGTCAAACCGCCAGCCAAAGCCAAGTTGAACGTCTGGTCAAACAGGCCGGTGCGGCAAAAGCCCGCGTCCTGGCTCCGGACCGCATGTACACCACGGACTACGACCCCACCCGTTTGAACATCCGCGTGGACGAACAAAACAAAATTACCTCTGTTTACTGCGGCTGATCCCTAATGACTCTTGAGCAAAGCCAACACTTGCTGGACACGCTATTTGCCCCTTGGGTGCAAGCCCTGAAATTGCGTGTAGAAAGCATGAATGAAGACGGCGTGGTTCTACGCCTGCCTTTTTCAGATCAATTGACGCACGTGGCCGGTGTGGTCTGCGGTCAGGTGTATATGGCGGCAGCCGATACCGCCATGGTGCTGGCCGTCAGTCAAAGTCTGGGGGAGTTTCGCCCCATGACTACAGTTTCACTGAACACCAGCTTTGTACGCCCGGTTAGCCAGGGGGATGTGCTGGTACACGCCCAAGTGCTGAAGCGTGGCAAAAGCATGGTCTTTGGCGACATCAAGCTGCTGGACGAGCAAGGTCGACTGGCCGCCCACGCCACCACCACCTACGCCCTGCTGCCAGGCTGATGCTCCTCGGGACGGCCACCCGCTTTGCAAGACAGACTCTGACACAAAACAATCCGTCCAGGGGTTTGGCAGAGCGGGCGTGGCACGACTATCATCGTCATAGCAGCTGCGCCCCGGCTTAGCCCTGTGGCCGCTGCCCCGTCCGATTCCTTGTTGATCGCTTTTCTGGAGAAGTTCAAATGGCAAAAGTCCTGGTTCTCTATTACTCCGCCTATGGCCACGTAGAAAAAATGGCCCAAGCGGTTGCCGAAGGTGCACAAAGCGCTGGCGCGACGGTGGACATCAAGCGTGTCCCCGAACTGGTCCCGGAAGCCGTGGCCCAGAAAGCGAATTTCAAGCTGGATCAAGCCGCCCCGGTCGCCACTATTGGCGACCTGGAAAACTACGACGCCATCATTGTCGGCACCGGCACCCGTTTCGGGCGCATCAGCTCGCAAATGGCCAGTTTTCTGGATCAGGCCGGTGGCCTGTGGGCGCGCGGCGCACTCAATGGCAAGGTAGGCGGTGCCTTTACCTCTACCGCCACCCAACACGGTGGGCAGGAGCTGACGCTACTGTCCATTATTCATAACCTGATGCACTTTGGCATGATTGTGGTGGGCCTGCCTTACAGCTTTGCAGGCCAGACACTGCTGAACGAAGTCACTGGCGGCAGCCCTTACGGCGCATCCACCATTGCCGGTGGCGACGGTTCACGTCAGCCCAGCCAGAACGAGCTGGACGGCGCCCGCTACCAGGGCCGTCATATCGCTGAAATTGCAATCAAGCTGAAAGGCTAAAACGGAGTACACAGATGGGCATGATGATAGATGGACAATGGCATAGCAAAGAGCCTGTCAGCAGCACCCAGTCCGATACATTTCAACGTGCCCAGTCTGCCTTCCGGGACTGGATTACCGCCGACGGCGGCCCCGGCCCGGACGGCCAGGCAGCGCAGCCTGCCCAGGCCAATCGCTATCATCTGTATGTCTCGCTGGCCTGCCCCTGGGCGCATCGCACCTTGATCATGCGCGAATTAAAGGGGCTGCAAAAGCTGATTTCAGTGTCGGTGGTGAACCCCATCATGGGCGATCAGGGCTGGACCTTTGAACCGGCGGAGGGCGTGGTGCCGGACCCGGTCATGGATGCGCAGTTCCTGCATCAGCTCTATGCCAAGGCGGACCCGCAATTTACGGGGCGCATTACCGTGCCCGTACTGTGGGACAAGCAGCGCGGCACAATCCTCAATAACGAGTCGGCCGAGATCATGCGTATTTTCAATAGCGCCTTTGATACTTTGGGCGCGCGCAGCCTGGATATGGCACCTGCCGAGCTGCTGGGCGAAATCGACCAGATCAATGCCCATGTATATGACACCGTCAATAACGGGGTATACAAAGCAGGTTTTGCCCGCTCACAAGCCGCCTACGACACAGCAGTTCATGCCCTGTTTGACAGCCTGGACGGGCTGGAGGCTCGCCTGAGCCAGCAGCGCTACCTGACTGGCACGCAACTGACCGAGGCCGACTGGCGCTTGTTCACTACCCTGATTCGCTTTGATCCGGTCTATGTTGGCCATTTCAAATGCAATCTGCGCCGTCTGATTGATTATCCGAATCTGTGGAACTACATGCTGGAGCTGTACCAAATGCCTGGCGTGGCCAGCACGGTCAGCCTGGATCACATCAAGACCCATTACTACAGCAGCCATCGTCATCTGAACCCGACGGGCATTGTTCCGGCTGGCCCTGTACTGGATCTGAACGGGCCCCACGGACGAGGTCATTTACCCGTCCAGCCAGGGCCCTTGCATATCGGTCTTCAGTAACCGGGGCGATCGAAAATATCGGGATTGAGCAAGATGGAGCGGTCTACCTGATTGATATCGGTACGACCGCAAAACGCCATGGACACGTCCAGCTCATTCGCCATCAGTTTCAGCAAACGGGCCACACCGGCCTGCCCCGCCGCACCCAAGGCATACAGGAAAGCACGGCCAATCATGGCACCTTGAGCGCCCAAGGCGCGGGCACGCAACACATCCTGACCGCTGCGAATACCGCCATCGACCAGCACTTCGATCTTGTCACCTACCGCCTTGCTGATCGCAGGCAGGCAGGAAATTGAGGATGGCGCGCCATCCAGCTGACGGCCACCGTGATTGGACACGATCAAGGCATCAGCCCCGCTATCCACGGCGTAACGAGCATCGTCGGCATCCATAATGCCTTTAACAATCAGCTTGCCGCCCCAGGCATTCTTGATCCACTCGATATCTTTCCAGTTCAGGCTCGGGTCGAACTGCTCGGCCGTCCAGGTAGACAAGGAGCGCAGATCCGACACCCCCTTGGCGTGGCCGACGATATTGCCAAAGCTACGACGGTGCGTGCGCAACATATTTCGGCACCAGTACGGCTTGGTCGCCAGATTCAGCAGATTAGGAATGGTGAGGCGCGGAGGTGTGGTCAGGCCATTTTTAATATCTTTGTGACGCTGCCCCAAAACCTGCAAGTCCAGGGTCAGGACCAGCGCCGAACAATTAGCCGCCTTGGCACGCGCAATCAGGTTTTCAATAAAGCTGCGATCACGCATCACATACAGCTGGAACCAGAACGGGGCACGGGTCGCCTGGGCAACGTCTTCCAGCGAGCACACGCTCATGGTGGACAGGGTGAAAGGAATACCAAAATCCCGTGCGGCCAAAGCCGCCAGCATTTCACCATCGGCGTGCTGCATGCCGGTCAGGCCGGTAGGGGCAATAGCCACGGGCATGGCAACATCCTGGCCCAGAAGCTTGGTCTTCAGACTGCGATGGTCAATGTCCACGGCCACGCGCTGTTTGAATTTCAGCTTGTGAAAATCCTGCTCGTTCGCATGATACGTGCCCTGCGTCCAGGAGCCGGAGTCGGCGTAGTCATAAAACATCTTGGGCACGCGGCGTTTGGCCGCCAGGCGGAAATCTTCAGTGCAGGTAATTTTCGACAGATCCATTACATTGGGCTCCAAAACAATGGCGTAATAATGCGACTTTGTGCCCTGTGGGGCAAGTCATCCGGGGCAGACTGTTCGAAGTTTCTGTCTGGCGCGCCTAAAGGACCACCAAGACGAGCCCCCAAGACCAAAAATAAAGAGATTCACTGTTGTCCCGCTGCATGCCTTGCCATCTCTGGCTTTAGAGCCTGCCCGCCGACCCCGAAAAACATAAAAAAAGACGATTTCAGTAAAATTTGTTGATATTTTGGTGACAAGTAAAAATAGCCGTGCTATATTTCTACTTCTTTAGCGGCTGTAGCTCAGTTGGATAGAGTACTTGGCTACGAACCAAGGGGTCGTGGGTTCGAATCCTGCCAGCCGCGCCATATTCAGTAAAAAAGCCATTTCTTCGGAAATGGCTTTTTTGCTTTCTGCTCTCGGACAACAGGCAGGGAAAAGACCCACTACCCCGCCAGGCACCACCCAAACCCCACCCACAATAGCAATACGAGCAGGCTGGAACGAAGAAATAGAATGAGCAGTAGTGGCTTTTTATGTAGACAGGAATAACTCCTGCACGACCTTATCGCCTTTCTGACAACTCAATACCCTCACCGTCCCCAAAGCCATCATGCACCCACACCGCCACGGGGACGGCATAGCTCCATCCACCCGCTTTCCACCAGCATTCTGCAAACCACGCTTTGGTGGTGTTAGCCGCGATACTCAGTCCATCCAAGCCTTCATCCAGGAAATAGTCTTCGTGGAAGGCGTCCATCTTGTCCAAACCCAGAGACAGTTCCAGGGCTCTACCGGGAAAGATGGAAGGGTCGCTGCTATCTACTTTATTATTTTCACCGCTGTAGTAAATCCATGCCGACGGGGTTTCCAGGCCATCTTCACCAAAAAAAATTTGCACCTGGGCATCCGCAACGCTATCTGGCACAGGCAAGGCGAACAAGGTACGTAACTCGGTAATGAGATGCTTTGAAGCTCGTTCCAGACACCGCCTGTAACGCTGCTGAAACTGTGCCGGACTTAAGCCGAATGGGACCATACCTGTAACTCCTGGGGCTTTGAAACTGCAACTAATTGACTTGGGGCTGCGTCATCATCACGCTTGATGTTGACGCAGCCGCCACGAAGAATAATAGTTCCTCTCCCCAGTCAGCAAGCCACTCTTGCATTGGCAAGACTCTGAATGCCACTGCTCACTCCTGATCTCGGCTATAGCTCAAATCACTCAGGTACCTGGCGACGAATCGGAGACCTGGGGTCACGTCCTGCCAGATGGACTATCCCTACAAACAAATAACAGACGTGCAAAAGCGGCGCTACCTGTTAGCGCCGCTTTTTTACAACCCAAAGCAGACGCGCTTAGAAGCGGGCTTGCACATTCACCATAAAGTTACGTGGCTCGCCATAAATCAGGCCGTTATAGAAACCGAACTCTCGATAGTATTCCTTATCGAACAGATTATTGACGCGTGCCGTCACGCTCAGATTCTTGTTCACGTCATAACGCGCCATCACGTGGGCCAGCATGTAGCCGGACTGACGAATCGGGCTGTTATCAAAGCCGCCGCCCGTCAAGGGACGACCGGGCATAGGCGTGGATGTCGTGGAGCTGTCATAGCTGATACTGGTCCCCAACGTCAGCTTGTCGGCCAGCACGTTCGGACGATACGTGGTGCTAACACGGAAGCTGTGACGCGGGTCCTGACGTGGACTGCTATTGGGACTGGAATCCACCACATTCATATAGGTGTAGCCAGCATACACATTCCAGCGATTGGTCAGCGCCCCCGCCAGTTGCAAATCCACACCCGTGGATTTGATACCCGTAGCATTGGCCACATACGCCTGATCGCCGGTATCCAGCACGGTGCGATCATCATCGGCCTTGGCGACGTTGGTCTGCTTGGCATGGAACACGGCCACGGTGCTGGACAAGCGATCATCCAGCCAGGAGCTCTTGATACCCGCCTCGTAGCTGGCCCCCGTAATTGGCTTGATGATATTGCCTGCCACATCGCGCTGGCTTTGCGGTTTGAACACGTCGGTATAGCTGGTGTAGAGCGTGTGATTCGGCGTGACATCAAAGGTCAGGCCTAGATAGGGTGTCCATACCTTCTTGTCCAGCTCGGAGCGACGGGCGCTTTTGAGATTGTCCTTGTCGTAATCGTAGGCATAGGTTTTGTAGTAGCTATAGCGCGAACCCAGAATGACTTTCAGATTGTCAGCCAGCTCCAGACGGGTGGCGATGTACGGGCCGTAATTAGTCGTCCGTGTCACACCGCGCGCATCGGTACGGAAAGTCTGCGGCGCACCGTACTCATTACCATTCCAGGTCTGCCAGTTGGCCGGCAGATCCAGACGGTACTGACATCCACGAGCAGGCACATGACCATCAATATGGCAGTTCCCCAAGGCCCCACTGAACTGATAGGAAGTCTCCTCTGAGCGCTGGCCGTTAAAACCCAGAATCAACTCATGCTCGCGACCCAATAGTTTGAATGGCCCGGTGACATTCAAGGAAAAGGCATGCTGCGTGCCCTCGCTCTCCGAATGCAGGCTGTTCAAATACGCCAGGCCCGTTTCCCTATCAAACAGGCCCCATTTGGAACCGGCGCTATTGGCTTTCAACACCCCAAAGCTGTTGATGCTTTCCAGGTCGCTATAGCTGTAGTTGGCGTCGGCATGCCAGCCACCGCCCAGGTTCTGCTCCAGGTTTGCAAACCAGGTGTGATTCTTGCGCTGGGTGTAGCTCCAGTCCGCAACCGGGTGATAGCTGCGATCGAAATCCGTACGAGTGCCGTCCGAGAACCAGATAGGCACGTTCGTGCCCCAGGATGTGCCCTTGTGCTTTTTATAGGTGTACTCGTAACCCGCCGTCACGCTGGTGTCGGGCGAGAAGTCGTAAGTCACGGTAGCCAGCAGGCCAAAGCTCCTGGGGTTTTCATTGTCGCGGAAGGTGTGGCTGTCATCCCCGCTGAGCACCAGGCGTGCCCGCAAATCCCCATCTTTGCTCAGGGGAGTATTGATATCCCCCATCAGGCGTCGTTTGCGCCAGCTGCCCAGCTCGACATTGCCCTGCAGGCCAAATTCCCGGTACGCCTTTTTACGGGACAGGGAAATACTGGCCGACGGATCACCCGTACCGCCCAGCAAGCCGTTGGCCCCGCGCAAGACGCTGACGTCTTCGTACAGGTCCATATTCACCGCCCCGCCTATGCCGGAAAAACCGGACTCGCCATTGAACTCCAGGCCATCAATCTTGTAGTTATTGATGTTGAAGCCACGCGCCCGGTAGGTTGTACGCGAACCAATATCCACCTCATTGACACTGATACCCGACACCGAGGTCAAGGCATCGTCCAGCGACTGAATGTTTTGATCCTCCATTTGCTGGCGCGTAATGTTGGTGATGGCCTGCGGCGTATCTTTTTCTTCCATGCGCAGCCCGGTCGAGCTTTTGCTGTAAATCTTTTGGTAGCTGTCTTCGGGCTCTGCCTGCTCGTGCCCCTTGACCGTAATGGGCTTGAGCATGGCGGGCGCATCTTGTGCCCAGGCTGCCTGCCCACTCAGGGCAAGAAGAATCAAGGCCGCAAGAGGCTTGAGTGGTGGACGGGATGAAGGGAACGGCAAAACATGACTCCTGTTTAATAATGAGAACAATTCTTGTTCGCCGTAAGATTAGCGTGTATGGTTTCAGGCGATGTTTCGCCTTATGTTCCCGCCCAATCGCAATGTAATGGTATGTAATGACAGGTTTTTCCAGCCCCCAACGCCGTGTATTAATCATTGAAGATGATGTAGAACTTGCCGAGCTGACTGCCCAGGAATTGAGCTTTGGCGGATTCACCACGTACATCGCCGAAAGCGGTGCTCAAGCGTTTGAACTGCTCAAGCGCCACCCGATTTCTCTGGTCTTGCTGGACCTGATGCTGCCCGGCGAGGATGGCCTGGAACTGTGCAAACAATTGCGCGGCATCGACGATCCTCCAGCCATCATCATGGTGACAGCCCGTAATGAACTGGCCGACAAGGTGGCGGGTCTGGAGCTGGGCGCGGATGATTACGTGGTCAAACCCTTTGAATCCCGAGAACTATTGGCACGCTGCAAGGCGGTGATTCGGCGCCATGCAGCTCCACAGGCCCAGGCAGAAACCGCCATCGCGGATGCTCCGCCCTCGCGCTATCACTTTCTGGGCTGGCAGCTGGACCTGAATGCACGCCAGTTGTATTCGCCCCAAGGCGTCACCATCTCCCTGCCCAATTCAGACTTCCATGTGCTGCTGTCCTTGCTGGAAGCCCCCAATAAAGTACTGTCACGCGCCCTGCTGCTGCGCCGCGCCTTTGGCCGCAATCTGAACTACGAAGACAGGGCTATTGATGTGTGCATCAGCCGTATCCGCCATTACATAGAAAAGGATCGTTCCAAGCCGGAGATCGTGCGCACCGTCCGCAACGAGGGCTATATCCTGTACATAGACCCGCAATCCCTGCACGCTGAATAAAGCATGGCTGTTTCACCCTCAAGCAGGTGGCCGGAGAAACTGCGCCGCAGCTTCTGTTTTTTCTACCCCGAACGATTACGCAGCAAGATCACTCTGGTCGTAGTCGTGGGGCTGCTGGTGGCCCAGATTCTGACCGGCACCATGTGGTCGCAAATGCGCCGGCAGGTCTTGATAGAAACCCCGGCCCGTATTGCTGCCGTGCGTTTTTCAGACTGGTATCTATATGCCGAGTCCCAGCTGGCCCATGGCGCGGACATTGACCCCAGCCTTCTGTCAGGCGTATCCGCCACACCCGTCAGCGCAGATCTGCCACTGGATTACCAGTCCAATATGGGGGAGGACTTTGGGCTGTTCTTTGAAAAAGTCATTCAAGAGCGCACCGGAGCCTGCAAGAATTTTCATCTGCTGTCGGTGAACAAGGCCAGACCTACAGACAAGGAGGCGGGCATTCCTTTGCTGGACACCTTTTCGCGCGAACTGAATCTGGTGGATGTGTCTTTCTCCGCCGTATTCAAGCTGTCCAATGGCCAGCACTGGCGACTGCATGTGGTGGAAAACCAGGGCTGGAGTTCCATCGGCAATCTGAAATTCACCTACGACTATTTCCTGCGCATCTATTTCTTCCGCCTGATTCTGGTGGTCATCGCCCTGACCCTGTGCCTGAACTTCATTTTTCGGCCACTGAAAAAGCTGGAAAAAAGCGTGCTGGAAATGGATGTGAACCGTAATCAGGAAAAGATACAGCTGGGCGGCTCCAAAGAGTTCAAGCGGCTGGGCGTGGCCTTTAACAATATGGTGGAGCGCGTACAAAAACATATTGAAGAGCGCGCCTATTTCTTCTCGGCCGTATCCCATGATTTGCGCACACCCATCACACGCCTGAAGCTGCGCGTACAGAAAGTGCAGGACGAGGCCTTGCGCCTGAGCCTGAAGCGGGATGTGGAACAGCTCAATGAACTGGTCAACTCCACGCTGGAACTGATGAGCTTTCAGACCTCTGACGAAGCCTTTGCCGAAGTCGATCTTGCCGCCCTGCTGACGGCAGTCAGCGTGAATCGTCAGGACCTGGGAGAAAGCATCGCGCTGGCAGAATTGGAACCGGCCATTCTGAACATACAGATTCAGCGCTTTCGCCGTTGCCTTGAAAACCTGATCTCCAATGGCTTGCGCTACGGGCAGCACGTATACATCTCCGCACATAAAGCAGCGACGGAATACATCATTACCGTGGCCGACGATGGCCCCGGCATTCCTCTGGACGAGCAAGCCAAGGTCCTGCGCCCTTACTACCGCCTGGAGACCTCCCGCAATCGCTCCACCGGGGGCTATGGTTTGGGCTTGAGTATTTGCGATGAAGCCCTGCGCGCCCATGGTGGACGGCTGGAGTTTGGACACCAGGAACAGCGTTTTTGTGTACGCATCCATTTGCCCTTGCAGCCAGCAGGATAAAGACATTACAAAGTGCCGGGTTAAATCTGTGCCACAAGGGGCTCCGGCCCCTCTCCAAGCCTGATTTTTAGTGCTTTTCCAAACTATTTTGCATTTATTTCTAGAAAAATGCTTTTTAGGCTTGCCATGCAGATAAATAGTCTGCTATAGTTTCACTTCTTTAGCGGCTGTAGCTCAGTTGGATAGAGTACTTGGCTACGAACCAAGGGGTCGTGAGTTCGAATCTTGCCAGCCGCGCCATATTCAAGTTGATTTCTTCACGGAAATCAGCGACCAGAGTTAGAACTCGTGGGGTCAAACCCAATGGATGAGACTCTGAAAAGATCAGCCCTGATGACGATGTCATCAGGGCTTTTTCTTTGCCTGCTGCTTTTACCCTGCATACCGCCGCTTACCTGCAAACAGATCAAAACTCCACGACTGCAGACCGGGCACAATGTCTGTTGCACTTTCCTGCCCCTGCGCCCTCAACCGCCACGGGACAAGCGGTGTAAAGTAGCGACTTCCGCCCAGACAGAGCCTGCCTGCTCTTGCTAGACCACAGCGTCTGCGCGGACCTCTTCTTAATCGACAGGATTGACCATGTTTGAGCGCACAAAACTTCTTTTGCCTTTAGCGGCCCTCCTTCTGGCCAGCGCCAATAGCTACGCCCAGGATAGCGGCCCTGCCATTCAACTGGCGCAAATGGGCGGAGCCATGCACGCTGCCGCCGAAGTTTGCGGTGACTACAGCCAGACCCAGCTTGATGAGATGAAAAAACAGCAGAAGTCTTCCATTCAAAGCATGGGCCTGAACGACGAGGACTTTGATAAAGCCTTTGAGCAAGGCCTGGACCGTGGCCGTCAGGATCTGCAAAAAGCCACTGCCGAGCAGCGCAAGCAGATGTGCGAGCAATTGCGCTCCGGCCCCAAGTTCTAAATTCGCTCTACTCAACAAGAAAGCGCTCTGGCCCGCAAGGAACCAGAGCGCTTTTTACTGCCAGCGCGAAGACGGACTCGTCTTACAGCGCTTTGACCATATCTTCGATGGTCTTTTTGGCATCGCCAAACACCATCATGGTCTTGTCCATATAGAACAGCTCGTTATCCAGACCAGCATAACCAGCAGCCATGGAGCGCTTGTTCACGATCACGGTTCGGGCTTTGTAGGCTTCCAGAATCGGCATGCCCGCAATCGGCGAAGCCGGATCGTTCTTGGCGGCCGGGTTGACCACGTCGTTGGCCCCCAACACCAGCACCACATCGGTCTGAGCAAACTCGCTATTGATGTCGTCCATTTCAAAGACCTGCTCGTAAGGCATTTCGGCCTCGGCCAGCAAGACATTCATATGGCCAGGCATACGACCGGCGACCGGGTGAATGGCGTAGCGCACATTCACACCCTGGCTGGTCAGCTTGTCCGACAGCTCTTTCAAGGCGTGTTGAGCACGGGCCACGGCCAAACCATAACCAGGCACAATCACCACGGACTCGGCATTGCTCATCATGAACGCGGCATCTTCAGCACTGCCGGATTTCACCGAACGATTGCCCTGATCTGCACCACCCGCAGCCGCTTCCGGATTGGCACCAAAACCGCCCAGAATCACGTTGAAGAAGGCGCGGTTCATGGCCTTGCACATGATGTAAGACAGAATCGCACCGGAGGAACCCACCAGCGAACCGGCAATGATCAGCATGGAGTTGTTCAGGGAAAAACCAATCCCTGCTGCCGCCCAACCCGAATAGCTGTTCAGCATGGACACCACCACGGGCATGTCTGCGCCGCCAATCGGGATGATCAGCATCACGCCCAACAGGAAGGACAAGGCCAACAGCACGCCAAAAGCCCACCATGCTTGCGTCATCACAAAAACCACGCCGCAGGCCAGGGCCAGCAGACCCAGCAGCAGGTTCAGCATGTGCTGACCTTTGAAGGTGACGGGGGCACCCTGGAACAGTCGGAACTTGTACTTGCCCGACAGCTTGCCAAACGCAATGACCGAACCGGAGAAGGTAATGGCACCGACCAGCGCGCCCAAAGCCAGCTCCACACGGTTACCCATGGGCAGAGCCACCTCGGCCGAACCAATCCCGAAGGCCACGGGTTCCAGCACCACGGCAATCGCAATGGCCACCGCCGCCAGACCAATCATGCTGTGCATGAAGGCCACCAGTTCCGGCATCTTGGTCATCTCGACACGGCGTGCCATGACGGTACCCAGCACGCCACCAATCACCAGACCAATCAGAACCCGCAGCAGGCCAGAGAGCTCCTTGCCTTCGGGAGCCAGGCTATAGATCAGCACGGCTGTGGTCGCAATGGCCAAGGCCATCCCCACCATGCCGAACAGATTGCCACGACGCGAACTGGCTGGATGCGACAAGCCTTTCAGGGCCTGAATGAAACACACCGAGGCCAGCAAATAGCACAAGGTAACGGTATTCATGGAAATCATGACTGCCCTTCCTTGGGCGTATTTTTAGCGCCCTTCTTTTTGAACATTTCCAACATGCGGCGGGTTACCAGGAAACCACCAAACACGTTTACCGAGGCCAGCGCGGTGGCAATAATGCCCATCGCCTGCGCCCAAGGGCTTTCGGTCAGGGCCGCTGCCAGCATCCCGCCCACAATAATGATGGCCGAAATCGCGTTGGTCACCGCCATCAAGGGCGTGTGCAAAGCGGGCGTTACTGTCCAGACCACGTGGTAACCCACGTAAATGGCCAACACAAAGATGATCAGGTTAATGACCAGGGGAGAAATAATATCCATGGCGTCAGGCTCCCTGCTGTGGAAAGAGTCGTTTGCCACCCTGCACAACACGGCTGGCATTCACAATGTCGTCGTCCGCAGGGATATGCAGCTCGTCAGACTGATCCTTGAGCATCAAGCCCAGGAACTGTTGAATATTGCGTGCATACAAGGCAGACGCATCCGCAGCCACACGGGCCGGGAAGTTGGTCTCGCCCACCAGGGTCACGCCATATTTCTCCACAATCTGGTCGGCTTCGGTCAAGGCGCAGTTGCCGCCACGGGCCGCAGCCAGGTCAACAATGACCGAACCTGCCCGCATGGACTGCACCACTTCCTCGGCAATCAGACGCGGGGCGGGCCGCCCCGGAATCAAGGCCGTAGTAATGATGACGTCAGCCTGGGCGCAACGCGCCGCCACCACCGCCGCCTGCCGTTGCAACCAGGAAGCGGGCATGGGACGGGCATAACCGCCTACCCCTTGTGCCGCTTCGCGCTCTTCATCGGTCTCGTAGGGCACATCAATAAACTTGCCGCCCAAGGACTCGATCTGCTCACGCGCGGCAGGACGCACATCAGAGGCTTCTACCACCGCCCCCAGACGACGTGCCGTGGCAATCGCCTGCAAACCGGCCACACCCGCGCCCAGCACCACGACACGGGCCGCTTTGACGGTACCCGCCGCGGTCATCATCATGGGAAAGAATCGGGGATATAAGGTGGCTGCTTTCAGCACAGCGGCATAACCCGCGATATTGGCCTGCGAGGACAGAACGTCCATGCTTTGCGCCCGCGTGGTACGCGGGATCAGCTCCAGGGCGAACGCCTGGCAGCCCGAAGAAGCCAGCCTGTCCAAACCCTGACTTTCGTAAGGGTCCAGCATACCGACGACCACATGCTCGGCACGCAAACGCGCCGAATCCACATCAGCCGGGCCCACTACCAGCAGCACGGTGGCTTGATAGGGATCTCCTATCGTTGCCCCTGCTGCCTCGTAATCGGCATCCGAGCTGGCAATCCCCTGTCCGGCACCCGCCTCGATAATCACATCATGGCCCGCCTTGCGGTAAGCCTTGATGGTATCGGGCGTGGCCGCTACCCTCTTTTCCCCGGTCCCCCGGGGGCTTAGTACACCCAGTCGCATCTTCAATCTCCAGTTAATTAACTAACTTCTACGATCTCTGACGACGTGCAGTACCCGGATGGGTGAGTCTGTCACCACGTGGACACGACCCAACAACCTCTCCGGCCCGGTGTGTGTTTGCCCTCAACACCGGAACACCATCTATAAATTCGGATGTGCAAAAAACAGGCCTGGTGCAGACCGGCCTGAACAGGATAGAAACCTACCCTTTAGTGTCCCTCTCCCACTCCTGCCCCTTGCAGGAAACTGTCATTCTTTTTGAACTCACTATAAGGGCCTTTATTTGACACAAGAAACCCCGACCCGCACTAGACCGCTTTAGACGAAAAAGCAAGACACATTACTACCACCTGATTATCGCAATATGATGCCTGTTCGACGGGATTTTTTTTGCTTGCCCACTGGGTAACACTGAGTAGATCAGCCTTTGCTACGGACTTAGACGCCTGATAATTAAAACTACAAGCATTGGCCTGCTGCTAAGATAGCAACTTCCTATAAAACTTGTCACTAACTTGTAATTAATGTTCGTGTTCACGCCCCGGTGATGTTTGCGTCGCTACTGGCCGCTGAACCACTTCTTTTTAAAGCCTAGGCAACCGCCCCCTTGATGCGCGGTTTACCTGCACTACTCAGTCCCAGGCTGATCTATCCCCATGGCAGACATCCACATCGATCACGTAGTGAAACGCTACGGCAACAATACCATCATCAATGAACTGAGCCTGCAAATCCGGCATGGCGAGTTCTTCACTTTATTAGGGCCCAGCGGCTGCGGCAAAACAACCTTGCTGCGCATGATTGCCGGTTTCATCATCCCCGATGAAGGCCGCCTGTTTCTGGACAAGGAAGACATTACCTACCTGCCCGCGCACAAGCGCGAGACCGGCATGGTGTTCCAGGACTATGCATTGTTCCCCGATAAAACCGTGTTTGACAATGTGGCTTACGGCTTGCGGGTACGCAAAGTCAGCAGCAGCGAGATCAAGAAAAAAGTCGCCTACATTCTGGAGCGTGTGGAACTGGGTGGCATGGGCGAGCGTTACCTGGCTGAGCTATCCGGAGGCCAACGCCAGCGTGTAGCCCTGGCCCGCGCCCTGGTGATCGAACCCCGTGTTCTGCTGATGGATGAACCTTTGTCCAACCTGGATGCCAAGCTGCGTATTCAAATGCGCCAGGTCATCCGCGAATTGCAGCAGGAATCCAATATCACGGCTATTTTCGTGACGCATGATCAGGAAGAAGCCCTGTCCATGTCGGACCGTATTGCCTTGCTGCGTCAGGGCCGTATCGACCAGCTCGATACCCCCGAAGCCATGTACTCCACACCACGCACTGCCTATGCTGCCGACTTTATTGGTGCGGCCAACCTGATCGACACCCTGGGCGTGCATGTGGAAGCTGATCACACCACCGTCAGCATTGCCGGTGGACACATCATGGTGAACAACCCGCCGCCTGCCGGCCAGGTACTGCTGGCAGTGCGCCCTGAAAACATCACTTTGCATACCGAAGCCCAGGCTAGCAGCATTCCGGCCCAGGTTGTGGCTCGCCAATATCTGGGAACCAAAACGGCCTACAGCCTGAAACTGAGCGATGGTAAGCAAATTATTGCCGACGTTGCCGCTGCCCAGGACCCGCATCTGTCTGCAGGTGCTTCGGTGAACCTGAGCTTTAGCCCTGAATGTCGACTGGTCGAGGCGTAAGACCCATGGCTATTGCTGCAAGACCCCTGGCCCTTCGTTCTCCCTGGTTCCTGCCCGCCCTGGTCTGTCTGGTGGTGCTGGTGTTCTGGGTTGTATGGCCACTCGCCTCCCTGTTCTATCAAAGCGTGATCGACCCGGCAACGGGCATGCCCAGCCTGCACGGCTTTGAAACCTTCTTTAGCGACCCTCGCTATGTTGAGGCCTTCTTCAACACCATCAAGCTGGGGCTGATCTCCACGATAGGGACGCTGCTGCTGGGTGCGCCGCTGGCCTATGTGGTGGCTCGCTACGACTTCCCCGGCAAGGCCATTGTGGCCATCCTGCCCCTGACCACCATTGTGCTGCCGGACATCATCGTCTCGCAGGCCTGGCTGATGCTGCTGGGCAATAACGGAGTGGTGCGTCTGGCCCTGGAAAGCATTGGTATTGACCTGCCCAGTTTCTACGGCTGGTTTGGCATGTCCTATGTGCTGATCCTGAACGATTACACCTATGTGTATATCGGCATGCTGGCTGCGCTCAAGGCCATTGACGGCACGCTGGAAGAAGCCGCCGTGAACCTGGGTGCCAGCAATTTCAAGCGCGCGCTCAGCGTCACCTTCCCGGTACTGATGCCTGCCCTGCTGGTCAATGCCATGATTGTGTTCACGCTGGCCGTGGACAACTTCTCCATCCCCATGATTCTGGGCGGTCAGGTCGATGTGCTGTCCTCGCTGACCTACACCACCTTCCTGTCCGAGATGAGCGGTAACCCCACCATGCAAGGTGTGCTGGCCGTGGTGTCCGTGATTCTGGTCGGTGCGGTGCTATTCATTCAGAAACGGGTACTGGAACGCAAGACCTTCCAGATGCAGCAAGGCCGCGCCCCACGTCCGGTTCGTGCTCAAGGGCTGGCCGGCATCTTGCTGACCGTTGGTGCGGTGCTGTTTGTGACCTTCTCGCTGATTCCGGCCTTTATCGTGCTGATTGGTGCCTTCACCAAAGCCAGCGGCCCGGTCATGCAATACGGCACCTTCACGCTGGACAATATGGAGCGTGCCCTGCGCTACGCTCCCGAGCCCATCTTGAACTCACTGATGCTGGCCAGTGTCGCCACTATTGCAGGCACCTGCTTTGCCACGATCTGCAGTTACCTGATCGTGAAAAAGCGCCTGTTCGTGGTCACCGCGCTGGACTATATGGTGATGCTGCCTTTGGCCATTTCCGGCACCGTGCTGGGTATTGCCCTGATCCAGACCTACAACAGCGGCATGCTGGTGCTGACTGGCACCTGGGTGATCATGGCCGGTGCGTACTTTGTGCGTAAAGTGCCCTTCTCCATTCGCTCGGCCTCGGCCTCGCTCTACAACATTCCCGACTCTATCGAAGAGGCCTCCATCAACCTGGGTGTCAGCCCCTTCAAGAGTTTCTTCAAAGTGGTTCTGCCCTTGATGAAGCCCGCCATTCTGGGTGCGGCCATCCTGATGTGGGTCACTTCGCTGGCTGAAATTTCCGCCACTATCGTGCTGTATTACGGTGGTATGGAGACCATGCCCATCCAGATGTTCCGTCAGATCGACGCCGGCTTCCTGGCCCGCGCTTCGGCTTACGGGGTGATCTTGATGGTCGTGATTCTGGTGCCGATTTATCTGGCTATCCGTTTTCTCAAGCTGGATCTGTTTTCCAGCCGCTAATCTAAAAAGGCTCACTATGCTGACTACACGTTTTCTGAAAACTGGTCTGGCACTCTCCCTCAGTGTCGGCGCCCTGTCCCTGTCCGGTGCCGCCATGGCCGCCAATGCCGTGATGTACACGCCTAACAATGTGCAAACCATTGATACGGCGCTGGAAATTGCTCGCAAGACCGCGTCTGACCTGTCCATTCAACAAGTGACCTCCGGCGCTGGTGCCTTGATGAAGCGTATCGAAGCCGAAGCACAGAACCCGCTGGGTGACGTGGTATGGGGCACTGGCTACGGCACCATGGCCGCTTTCCAGCAGAACTTCGAAGCCTACGAATCGCCCGAGAACAAGGCCATTCCTGAAGCTTTTCATGGCAAGGACAGCCTGTGGACCAGCTCCAACGCCCACGTCATGGTCATCATGGCCAACGAACGTCAACTGAAAGGCCAGGCCGCTCCCAAAACCTGGTCCGATCTGTTCGATCCTCAGTGGAAAGGCAAGGTCATTATTGGTGACCCAGCATCATCGGGCAGCGCCTACGACCAGGTCTATGGCATCTACCAACTGTACGGTGCTGAAGGCCTGCAAAAGCTGGCGGCCAATGTGATCGTGTCCAAGAGCTCGGGCCAGGTCTACAAAAGCGTGGCTAACGGCGAGTACCCCTTGGGCGTGACCATGGAATACGCGGCCTACGCCTACGTGGCCGGTGGTCAGAAAGGCATTGAGCTGATCTACCCTGAAGACGGTACCTTCATTGCTCCTGAAGGCGTGGCCGTGATCAAGAACCCCAAGAACGGCCAGGAAGCGGCTCGCAAACTGGTCGACGTTCTGCTCTCCAAAGAAGTACAGGAAGCTGAACTGGTGGAGAACTTCCGCCGTCCTACTCGCAGCGACATCAATGTGGCCGAGCTGACCAAGTTGCCTAACCTGGATCAGATCAAAGTGGCCAACATCGATCCTTTGAAGGCTGCTGCCGAGTACGAAACGGTCATCGAAGCCTGGAAACAGGCTTTGGCTGCAGCTGGCAAATAAGCCGGAGAAATTCAGAGCGCAACAGCAATGCGTGGTGGGCCTGCCCCACCCGCCTGCTGGTCCGCACTGAATGGACAAACCCCTTGATGCTGGATTCTCATCCGGCCCTCAAGGGGTTTTTTATTGCCTGAAATACGTGAGCAAAAACGGCTGCTGGGTGACGTATCCCAAGCACTCTCAGACCGGCTCCGAAACTGCGTTGCGCTCGGCAAGCAACAAGCCTGGAGAAAGACAGAGCTGCCTCATTTATCCACTGGATAAATCTGATCTTCACGCAGGCGTGGGCGATCGGCTTCCACTTCGGTCAAAGGCTCCACACGCTGCATGGTTGCCAGTGAACGCTGGGCCAGACGCTGGTACATACGTGTACCGAAAAACTTGCCATCAATGGCTTTCTGATCCAGTTCTTTGACCACCGTCGCGGGAGACCCGGCCACCAGACTGCGTGGCGGCACTTGCATCCCTTTCTTCACAAAGGCCATGGCGCCAATAATGCTGTCTGCACCAATATCCGCCGCGTCCATGACGACCGCATTCATGCCCACCAGCACGTTGCGGCCAATGACGCAGCCATGCAGCACGGCACCGTGCCCGACGTGGCCATCCTCATGCACCACCGTGTCCTGATAAGGCGTGCCATGAATAACACAGGTGTCCTGAATATTGGAACCGGCCTTCATGATGATGCGCCCGAAGTCTCCGCGCAAACTGGCCAAAGGACCGATATACACGCCCTCGCCAATAATGACGTCACCAATCAGTACAGCGGTAGGATGAACATAGGCCGTGGGGTGAACCACTGGCACCAGCCCATCAATAGAATAAATATTTTGCATACCTGCCTCGTACAAAAAGCCTGCACCCACAGCCGGCCCAAGGTCCGGCCAAAAATACGATCATAGCTGCTGCAGACCGATATAATGCGCCGTACTCTTTCTTTTTGCATCCTATGAGCATGTTGTATTACTGGCTGGCCTTTTCCCTGGGCATGGTGTTTTACGCCGCCTACTTGTCGCAGTCCTTTTTGCTGTCGCAAGGCATTATCTATATGAAGGAAAAAGATCAATCGCCGCCCCTGCTCTGGCTGTTCACCCGCCTGATCGGCTTTATCCTGCGTGCCATTCCCGGCCTGCTGATGCGCCCTGTCCCCCTGATTTTGTGGGTCGTGGGCCTGGGGTTGACGGTGCAATACAGTTTCGCGCTTTAAGCCAGACGAGCCGCACTTTTCTCGTTCACTGCACGGACATCCGGGTCAGGATTGAGGGCTTCCTGCCCCCCACGTCTGCGACTCTCAGTCAAGCCTTCTGCGCCTGTCAGTCAATTCAGCACTGCCCTCCCCTCCTAAACTGACACAAAACAGGATGGCCGGGCTCTGTAAGCAGCACGGCCTGGCGATCAAGATCGCGGATACCGCGACAAGGAGGATGTATGCAGACAAGGAAAATCGTCCGGGCAGCCGCCGTACAGGCCGCCTCTCCCAACTACGACCTGGCAGCAGGTGTTGATAAAACCATTGAACTGGCTCGACAAGCGCGTGATGAAGGCTGCGACCTGATCGTATTTGGTGAAACCTGGTTGCCAGGCTATCCCTTCCACGTCTGGCTAGGTGCGCCGGCCTGGTCACTGAAATACAGTGCTCGTTACTATGCCAATTCACTCTCGCTGGACAGTGCAGAGTTTCAGCGCATTGCCCAGGCTGCGCGAACCTTGGGCATTTTCATCGCATTGGGCTATAGCGAACGCAGCGGTGGCAGCCTGTATCTGGGCCAATGCCTGATCGACGACAAAGGCGAGATGCTATGGTCACGTCGCAAACTCAAACCCACGCATGTAGAGCGCACCGTATTTGGTGAGGGTTATGCCCGCGATCTGATTGTGTCCGACACAGAACTGGGACGCGTCGGCGCTCTATGCTGCTGGGAGCATTTGTCACCCTTGAGCAAGTACGCGCTGTACTCCCAGCATGAAGCCATTCACATTGCTGCCTGGCCGTCGTTTTCGCTATACAGCGAACAGGCCCACGCCCTCAGTGCCAAGGTGAACATGGCCGCCTCGCAAATCTATTCGGTGGAAGGCCAGTGCTTTACCATCGCCGCCAGCAGTGTGGTTACTCAAGAGACGCTAGACATGCTGGAAGTGGGTGAGCACAACGCCTCTTTGCTGAAAGTGGGCGGTGGCAGCTCCATGATTTTTGCACCGGACGGACGTACACTGGCTCCCTACCTGCCTCACGATGCCGAGGGCTTGATCATTGCCGATCTGGATATGGAGGAGATTGCCTTCGCCAAGGCGATCAATGACCCCGTGGGCCACTATTCCAAACCTGAAGCCACCCGTCTGGTGCTGGACTTGGGGCACCGAGAACCCATGACTCGGGTGCACTCCAAAAGCGTGACCAAGGCAGAGGCTTCCGAGCCAGGTGTGCAAAGTACGGCTACCTCAGTCGCTATCAGCCATCCCCAGGACTCGGACACACTGCTCGTGCAAGAGCCGTCCTGATCCCAAGAGATGACAAGGCCCGGACAGCTTGCCCGGGCCGTGATTCCTTCTGCTCCCCGGTCCTGCATCCGCGTCGTCCTGGTCGGAAATTATCGTCCCCCGCCACTCTTTCTGGTCTGGCTCAAACCAAAGATCTTGCCTGATACTTAGTCAGTCCAGTTGATCGCAGTCCCTGCCGTCAGCCTTTGGACCCACGACGGAGAGATCATCAATGGAGCAATGGTCCACCACGGCAGTTCCCGCTACCCGGCGCGCCCCCTATTGGATGGAGGCCGTCAACAAAGCTTATGTGCAGCTGGAATGCGCCGTCCCCTCCCGTTCCGCTACCCCTTTCTTCGGGGCCATTACGCGACGTGAACTGGCAGAGGTCAGCCTATCTCGTATCTCCTCGACCACCCAGACCGTGCTGCGCACGCCACTGCAAATTTCCAGAGCGTCCGAGGATATTTTTCTGCTCAGTATTCAAGTGGCAGGAGCGGGACAACTAGTTCAGGATGAAAAGATCGCCAAGCTGAAACCCGGCGATCTGGCCCTGTACGACTCCACCCGCCCCTATCAACTCCTGTTTGACCAGGACTTTGAGCAGTATGTCCTGTCTTTGCCCGGCTCCATCCTGCGCAAGCGTTTGCGCAATGCCGAAGATATGACAGCCTGCAAAATAACCAGCGCCCAATCCGGCACGGCACGCCTGCTCGCCTATATGGTGAGCGAACTGATGGCCTGCCCGCCAACCGGCGGACCTATTGTGGATCTATCACTTGCCGACAGCCTGGTCGGTATTCTGGTGGCAGCGCTGGCCGAGAATCTGGGCAGCCCGTCCTTAAAGGACGATACGGGAACCGTGCGGCGCGACCGGATCAAAGCCTATGTATTGGAGAATCTGCGCGACCCCGAGCTGAATATAGGCAAGATTGCCAATCGCCTGGGCCTGACAGCCAGCACTGTGCATCGCGCCTGGGAAGGCGAGGCCGATTCACTGACAAACTGGATTTGGTCCATGCGCCTGCAAGGCGCTGAACAGGATTTGCGCCGTCTAGCCCATCACCACAAGACCATCACTGAAATTGCGTATCACTGGGGCTTCAGCAGCTCTGCCCATTTCAGCCGGGCATTTCGGCAGCGCTTTGGTGTGCCGCCTAAAGAGGCCCGCGAAAGTATGCGGGCCCAGGTCCAAACAAACACGATGCCTATCTGATCCGGCGGTCCGGCGGTCCGGCGATCCGGCGATCAGGCAATCGCCTTGCCGTCATTCAGAGCCAGCAGGCCCTTGATCAGCCGATACAGAATCCACACGCTGACAATTACGATGGTCACAAAACCAACCAGAATCGCCATCAACAAGAAAGACAGCACCACGCCGACCAATCCCCACCAGAACGTACGGATTTGCCAATCAAAGTGCGATTCCAGATAGGTGCCGCGCACTTCATCGCGCTTGATGTAGTTGATGATGATGGCGACCAGGGCGGTGATGCCGCCAAACATGGACAAGATGTACAGCGCGTAATTGATCAGAGTCAGATTACGCAGACTGACCAACTGGTTTGTACCGTCGCCTTGTGGGACCGGGTTCCTTTCCTCATTCATCCGTAACTCCTTGGAAAAATAAACGGTAGCGTTACCTATCCCGTAACGCTACCGAAGAAAACCTGTTCAGGTCAGTGACTGCCTGGAGATTAACGCAGTCCAATAAATGGCATGGCGGAACCGGGAACCAGACTTTCTGGCAACTTACCGTCCCATTTTTCCACAGCATTCAAATTGACCAGATTGGTATTCTGAGCCAATGCCTGGGCCCTGGCTGAAATGGCCTTGGCTTCGGCGTCACCACGCAGGCGAATACCGTCAGCTTCAGCCATGTAGCGTTCGCGCTGAGCGCGGGCTTCTGCTTCAGCCTGAACCACTTTGATTTCAGCCTGAATGGAAGCAGTTTCTTTTTGCTGGCGGGTGGTTTCAATTTGAACCTGGGCCAACATGCGGTTTTCAATCGATTGCTCGTAGGCTTTGGAGAACGACACTTCCTCAACCTGCACACCCATCATTTGCAATGGAGCGGACTCCAGGGTCACGCGCATGGCTTCGTTGATGTCAGCACCCAGCTTCTCGCGATTCTGAATCGACTGAGCAGCAGTGTACTTACCAAACACGTTCTTGATCACGTCCAGAGCCTTACGTTCCAGCAAGCGAGCTTCCAGGGCATCGAGTGAACCGTACTCGGAGTACAGCTGAGCCACATCAGTTTCAGGCACGCGATACGTTACCGAAGCCACCATGGAGGCGGACTGCTGGTCAAAACTGTACGCCTCAAGCTGCATGCGAACCGTGTGATCACGTACCGAAATGGTACGTACCGTGTCAAAGAACGGAACCTTGAAGTCCAGGCCAGGTTCGGCCACGCGAACCAGCTTACCGTTACGCAGCACCACGCCACGTTCACCCTGGTCTACCTGCAAGAACGAGCCCATGGAGGCCACGATCAGGATCAGGAAAATAACAACCGCCGCTCCCAGGAAACCCAGTCCCTTGGAGTAGTTGGCAGTGCCACCTTCTGGCTTTGTTTTAGCAGCCAGTTTCGTAAATGGATTTTTATCAGTGCTCATCACGGCTTCCTTTATGTGGCTGACGCGTCTGGTCTTTTAATTGACGACGTTCCACCATAAGTTGCCGTATGCCTTTGGCAATCAGGTAGGCCAGCACAGCGGCCCCCAACAAAATCAAGATGATACGCATGACGCTTCAGTCTTCCCACTAGATTTCAGTCAGAGCGCAATTATCCCCGATTCCTTCTGTCACGCTCAGAAAAGAAGCGTCAAAATATGACAAATGGACAGTATTGCTGGTAACAAATCTTGAACAGACGCCATTGCGACGCCCGAGAAAATGGAAAAAAGCAGATTAGTTGCTTATTCGAGAGAAGCCAGGGCAGCGTCCAGTTCAGCCAGATGAGCCTGTACCGGCGGTACATCGCTACGGGTTGCAACCAGGCGCAGAATATGGTTTTTACTGATCTGGAAGGTGCGCATCAACTGCTCCAGTTCAGCCGTGGAGTATTGGCGTGCGTTATCGCGCAAGGCCGCTTCCAGCGCATCCAGCTGCTCGTAAACCGAGTCCAGATCTTCACGCTCCTGGATATAGAGACGAGTCAGCCAGATATGGCGTCCCACGCTATCCCATTGCTCCAGTCCGGCAAAGCCATACTTTTGCGTCAGACTGTTCAATTGACGGTAAATGTCGGAACCGCGCTCGACCTGATCCACCTCCAGCATGGGTGGGAAACCGTCTGGCAGACCGCCATCCCAAACCGGCTCGCTACGCTCCACGGTTTGCAGCACCGGCAAGATTTCACCCAGGCTTTGCACATAACGAGTCACGACCTGGTCATCCAATGCCAGCTCAGTTGACGATGCCAAAAAAGGCAGGCCCATCAAGGCCATGCTACAGATACAGAGGACTCGTTTAATCATCGCTCGCCCTAAAAAACAAGACCACCCGTCTTGAACGACGTAAAACACATTGGTCGATTGTAAGCACGGGAATGACTGCTTTTCTTTGCCTGTGCCAAAAACGACACAGCCTTTTCAATCCTCAACAGTCTTGGACTGAAAAGCCTTGCGCTTTAACAATCCATGCTGTTTGAAACGCTGCTGCCAAGGACACTCTACCGTTTCACTTCGCCTGAGTGGGCAAAATAAAAAAGTAACAATTATTTTTTGTTCTTGTGTTTGGAAAAGTGTGATGCCCGTCTTGTTGTCGCCATTACTGCCTGAACCAGGACCGGGTTTGCACAAAGACAAGCTTGAGCGTGGGTCCGAACATTGGCGACACTATGCGTCAGACAATAAAAAAAGCCCTTGAAAACAAGGGCTTAATTTAATTCCAGCTGGCGGAGACGGAGGGATTCGAACCCTCGATACGGGTATAAGCCGTATGCTCCCTTAGCAGGGGAGTACCTTCAACCTCTCGGCCACGTCTCCAGCTCTAGGAAAGAAGTAACTATAGCATTTTTAAAAAACCAATGCAAATAGCTAAAGGGATTATTTTTCCTGATCCAGCTCGAACGTCTTGTGCAGAGCACGCACCGCCAATTCCATGTACTTGTCGGCAATAATCACCGAGGTCTTGATCTCGCTGGTGCTGATCATCTGGATGTTGATGCCCTCTTCGGACAAGGCGCGGAACATGGAGCTGGCAATACCAGCGTGGTTACGCATGCCGATACCAACGATGGACACTTTGCACACGGCTTCATCAAACACGATTTCGCCAGCGCCCACAGCCGGGCCGACCTGGTTCATCAGCAGTTCCTTGGTACGCAGCGCGTCGTTGCGGCTGACGGTAAAGGAAAAGTCTGTGGTGCCCTGAACCGACAGGTTCTGCAAAATCATGTCGACTTCGATGTTGGCCGCTGCGATGGGGCCCAGAATGGAATAGGCCACGCCGGGGGTGTCGGGAACGGCACGCAGGGTGAACTTGGCTTCATCACGGCTGAAGGCGATGCCAGAGACAACGGCAGCTTCCATTTTTTGGTCTTCCTCGAAAGTAATCAGCGTACCCGAAGACATTTCTTCTTCGAGCGAAATCATGGGGTCGGTCATGGAGGACAAGACGCGCACAGGCACCTTGTACTTGCCAGCAAATTCCACAGACCGGATTTGAAGAACTTTGGAGCCCAAAGAGGCCATTTCCAGCATTTCTTCAAAGGACAGCACTTTCATGCGACGTGCTTCGGGCACGACGCGCGGGTCGGTGGTGTAGACACCATCCACATCGGTAAAGATCAGGCATTCGCTGGCCTTCATGGCAGCGGCAACAGCCACCGCGGAAGTATCCGAGCCACCACGACCCAGGGTCGTGATATTGCCTTCATCATCCACCCCCTGGAAGCCGGTCACAACGACCACACGGCCTGCGTCCAGATCCTGGCGAATGCGGGTGTCATCAATAGAACTAATGCGGGCACGAGTGTAGGCATTGTCGGTCTTGACGGGAACTTGCCAACCGGCGTAGCTGCGGGCGGGAACGCCCTGGGCAGCCAAGGCCATGGCCAACAAAGCGCTACTGGCTTGTTCGCCCGTAGCGGCCAGCATATCCAGCTCGCGTGGATCAGGCTGAATACTCAGTTCTTTGGCCAGGCCTAGCAAACGGTTGGTTTCACCGGACATGGCCGAAGGAACCACCACAACTTGGTGCCCGGCGGCATGCCATTTGGCAACCCGACGCGCCACATTCTGGATGCGCTCGATCGAGCCCATCGACGTGCCGCCATATTTATGTACGATCAGGGACATCTTTTACTCTGCATCAAAGGGCTAAGGTCTGGGATAGACACAAAACCCAACTATTCTAACGACTTTCTGTGCCCCAAGCGCAGGCTCTACCACATACACACGCAAAAAAACACATACTTTGTCGACTCAACACCATAGCCCACGCTCCTGCCACAGGCCACCCCAAACTACTTACTTGCTTGATCGGCCACCCGGCCTGCTTGCTGGTCGCCTGGACCGGCAGATTCGATCTGCACCCGGCCTCGCACACAGCGCACCAGGTTCTGTCCATGCTTCCACATCAAATTCCTGTCGTGCCCCCGGGCATGCAGCCCGCGCAGTTGCTTGAGCAGTTCTGCCAGACGCGCTTGCGTAGGCAAGCCAGCGCCCTGCTCCTGCAACCAATAACGGAGCACCAGGCTTTGCCGCGCTGGCTCCAGGCTACGCCAGGCCACCAAACTGAAACTACGTCCTGCTTCATCAGGTTCCAGTGTCAGCCAGTCCTGGCTGGCCACACTATCCAATACTTCCTGTGTTTCGCGGCTTAGCTGGGCTTGACGCTGCAAACGGCTTTGCCAGCCCGGCCAGCGCGCGTCGAGCACAGGCGTGAGCAAATCGCGCACTGCGCCACGGGTGTAATCAGGATTGATATTGGTGGGATCTTGTACCGCATGCCAGCCTGTGGCTGCGGCAAACGCATCACTGGCTTGAAGAATAAGTGCCCTGGGCTGCTCCAGCCAGGGTCGCCAGTACTGCAATTGATCGCGCTGCATACGGGGTGCCATCGCCCCCAGACCGGTTATACCCGTGCCACGCAGCAAACGCATCAGAACCGTTTCGGCCTGATCATCTTGATGATGAGCCAGCAGTACATGCTGCAAGCCAACAAAATGCGCCAGTTCAGCCAGGCCCTGATAACGGGCATCACGCGCGGCAGATTCCATGCCATCAGCGCTTAGACGGTGGGACTGCACCTGGACCCGCAAGCTGTGACAGGGTCGCTGCAAACGCGCAGCCAGGTCATGCACATGCGCTTGCCACTGATCGGCAATGGCTTGCAGGCCGTGATGAATATGGAAAAAATGAAGTGTGACTTTGCGGCGGCTGGCCCAAAGATGGGCATGTACCGCCAGCATTGCCGAGTCCGCACCACCACTCAAGGCTACCGCGACTGTGTCGCCGCTTTTAAAACTTAGGTGATGGTTAAGCGCCTCCAGCAGCGGGGGTGAGGGGCTAAAGCCCCCCAGCTGACTGGAAGGCAATGGATCAGGCACGAACTTCCTGATAACGGCCGTAGGCCAGGAGACGTTCCATACGCTGCGCCAGCAGTTGTTCGGTGCTCAGGCCCGAGACCTGACGCAAGGCATCAGCCAGGGCACGGCCCAATTGGCGCGCCATCATGGTGGGATCGCGATGTGCGCCACCAATGGGCTCGTTGATCACGCGATCGACCAGGCCCAGTTCTTTCAGACGGGGAGCGGTAATGGCCAGGGCCTCAGCCGCTACGGGAGCCTTGTCCGCACTACGCCACAGAATCGAGGCACAACCTTCGGGCGAGATCACGGCGTAGGTGGAGTATTGCAGCATGGAGACCACGTCACCCACGGCAATCGCCAACGCACCACCCGAACCGCCTTCACCAATAATGGTGGAGATGATAGGTACACGCAGTTTGGCCATGGCAAACAGGTTATGACCGATTGCCTCGGACTGGCCACGCTCTTCAGCGCCAATACCAGGGTAGGCGCCGGGAGTATCAATGAAGGTAAAGACAGGGATACCAAATTTTTCCGCCAACCTCATCAAGCGCAGGGCTTTACGGTAGCCTTCGGGGCGCGGCATGCCAAAGTTGCGACGGGCGCGCTCTTTGGTATCACGACCTTTCTGGTGACCAATCACCATGCAAGGCGTACCGTTGAAACGGGCCAGACCACCCACAATAGCCAGGTCGTCCGCATACATACGATCGCCATGCAGTTCGTGAAAGTCCGAGAAGATCTGGTTTACATAGTCCAGGGTGTATGGACGTTGTGGATGGCGAGCAACCAGGGCCGTTTGCCAAGGCGTGAGCTTGGCGTAAATGTTCTTGGCCAGCGTCTGGCTTTTTTGCTGCAGACGGCTGAGTTCCTCTGAAATATCCACAGCGGAATCAGATTGCACATAGCGGAGCTCTTCGATTTTGCCTTCGAGCTCGGCCAAAGGCTGCTCAAATTCCAGGAATGTATTTCGCATGTCGGTTCTTAAGGTTTAGGCCTAATTTAATATCGTACCGCAACTGTGTTCAGACTGCGCCACAGATGCCAGGTAGCCACCGTGCACCACGGTGCCCACGCTTGAGCAACTTCACGCGCCTCGAACCGGGATACCGGCTCGCCGCTGAAATAGTGCTGAGAGATTGCCTTGAGCAGGCCCGCATCATCCAAGGGGAGAACATCGGGTCTGTGCAAGTTGAAAATCAGAAACATATCTGCCGTCCAGCGGCCTACACCACGAATGGCGCACAGGTCCGCAATAACGGCTTCGTCAGACAGGGACTGCCATGCCTGGGGGTCGATTTTACGAGCATCAAAGTGAGTCGCCAAATCAACAATATATTCGGCCTTGCGTTTGGGCAAACCCAAACCATGCAGGGCCTCGTAACCCAGTTCCAAAATAAGTTCAGGCGAGAGCGCCTGGCCACAGCCGTCCAGCAGTTTGCGCCACAGCTGGTCCGCCGTACGCGAGGCCAGTTGCTGGCCCACGATGGAACGCACCAAAGTGGTGAAAGCCGGAGCCTGATGTTGCAGCCAGTAGTCGCCATGCTGGGGGATGAGCTTGCGCAAGATACGATCGCGCTTCATCAGCTGGGCGCAGGCGTCGTCCCAGTAATCAGGTTTGCCCACCAAACGAACTTGAGGGCCGGATTGAACGCCGCTTAGGCCCTGCGCCATTGTGTTGCTCCACCTGGCCGATCTTCCAGCTCTACGCCCTGCTCTTTAAGCTGCTCACGGATGACGTCGGCGCGCGCAAAGTCGCGATTCTGTTTAGCCTGGCCGCGTTCCGCCAGAAGCTCGTCAATCTGGGCGTCGCTCAAGGAGTCGGCACCGGCCACGCTGGCCGCCTGACCAAAGCGTGTGCTGGCGCGCCAGTAGACGGCGGGGTCCACCTGCAAAAGACCAATCACGCCACCCAGAGCACGCATCAAACCAGCGGCCTGCGCATCCTTGTCGCGGTTGGCTTGGCCAGCCAGCTCAAACAGAACGGCAATAGCACCGGCAGTATTGAAATCGTCATTCATGGCTTCGGCAAAAGCCAAAGCGGGGCCTTGAGTCCAGTCAATTTGGACGTCGGCGGCAGGAACATGTTGAAGGGTCTGGTACAGACGGTCCAAAGCCTGCTGAGCATCGCGCAGATTATCTGGTGCGTAGTTTTGCAGGCTGCGGTAATGGTTGCGCACAATAAAGAAGCGCAACATTTCAGCTTCACGCGGGTTGGCGATGTAGCTGCTTTCTTCGTCGGCCAGACCTTCGGGCGCCACGGTATCGCGGATGCGACGGAAGTTGCCCAGGGACTTGGACATTTTCTCCGAGTCCACCATCAGGGGGCCGCAGTGCATCCAGACATTGGCCAACTGACCGCCAAAAGCGCCTTCCGTTTGGGCAATTTCGTTTTCGTGGTGAGGGAACTTCAAGTCCGGGCCACCGCCGTGAATATCCAGGGGCAGGCCCAGCAGCGCCTTGCTCATGGCCGAACATTCGATGTGCCAGCCCGGACGGCCCAGACCGTAGGAGGACTCCCATTTGGATTCGGCGGGTTCGTCTTCTTTAGCCGACTTCCACAGCACAAAATCCAGAGGGTCACGCTTGGCCGAGTTCAGGGCAACACGCTCACCGGCACGCAGATCATCCAAAGAGCGACCCGACAATTTGCCGTAGCCGGGGAACTGACGCACGGCGTAGTTCACATCACCGTCTTCGGACTGATAGGCCAGGCCGTTTTCTTCCAGCTTGGCAATAATGCCCAGCATATCGGGCACGTGCTGCGTGGCGCGTGGTTCCGAGTCAGGGCTTTGCACACCCAGGGCCTTTTCGTCGGCATGCATGGCGGCAATATAGAAGTCCGTTACCTGAGACATCAGTTGCTTGCGCTCGACGGCACGGCGGATGATCTTGTCATCAATATCGGTAATATTGCGCACATAGGAGACGCGATAGCCGCTTGCTCGCAACCAGCGCTGCACGATGTCAAAGCTGACCAGCATACGAGCGTGTCCCAGGTGACAGAAGTCGTACACCGTCATGCCACAGACGTACATACGCACGTGGCCCGGTTCAACCGGAGAAAACACCTCTTTAGAGCGTGACAACGAGTTATAAATGCGCAACATGGCCTGTAATCGTCATAAAATCGGAACCTTGTGCCAGAACAATTGCCCTTGGATCAGGTTCCGTATTTCCCGCCCGGCAAGAGGCAAGGTTAGAATGATGGTCAATAAGTATAGCAAGCAGACCTCGTTAAAGGCAGCAATCTACCAACCTTCCTGGTCTTCAAGCCAGATTTTATAGGCGCCCCCTCTGTGTTCAGTACACCTAGACGGACTCGGTTTCTCGCTCCTTGCACCCTGGCCCTTTTTCTGGCCCTGGGTCAAAACGTGAGCGCCCAATCCCTGCCCGATTTGCCCCCGCCCAGTGCGCGGGTGAACGATCCCTTGCTGGATATCGCTCCCGAACCTGAACGTGGCTGGAAGGGTCTGGCCCGTGCTCTGGACGTGCTGGCCCCCAGCGTCGATACCTCTTTGCCGCTTAGCGCCGCTGAAGTCAGCCAGCGCATCAGCACCTTGATTGCCCAGGGCCGTCATGCCGACGCCTTGCAGGCGATCGAAAAACAGCTGGAGCAACGCAAGGACCGGGGCGAGCCCGGTGCCAATGTGCAGTTGCTGTTTTTGAAGGCACGCGCCCTGTCGGCCAGTGGTGACCACAATGGCGCCATCAGCCTTTACCAGAACATGACTACCTATTACCCGGAGTTGCCCGAGCCCTGGAATAATCTGGCGGCCGAGTACATTGCGCAGGACAAACTGGACCTGGCCCTGGAAGCCCTGAAAATGGCTCTGACCGCCGATCCCTCCTATGCACTGGCCCGCGCCAATATGGGTGAAGTCCAACTGATGCTGGCCAATGACACCTACCGTCAGGCCGCCGCCAATGGTGTGCCCAAAGCAGCCCAGCGTGCGCAACAAACTGGCCAAATTCTGCAACAATAAGATTTTTCTTTGACTGGGTTGTCCCTATCTTATGTTTGCAAGCACATTTCAATGGTGTGATCAGGCTCGCAGCTTGCGCACCCTGCTTATTGCTGCCTGTATGGCTATGCCTATGATGAGCAGTCCGGCTATGGCAGCAGATTCTTCCACTTCTTCTGAAGGCACTTCTATGAGCACCTCTCCACGCGTCCAACTGCAGACGAACCAGGGCACCATCCTGATCGAACTGAACGCAGAAAAAGCCCCCAACACCGTAGCCAACTTTGTGGACTACGTGTCCAGCGGTTTTTACGACGGCACCGTGTTTCACCGTGTGATCAACAACTTCATGATCCAGGGCGGCGGCTTTGAGGCCGACATGAAGCAAAAAGCCACCAACGCTCCTGTCAAGAACGAAGCCGACAACGGTTTGAAGAACGACAAGTACACCCTGGCCATGGCTCGCACCTCCGACCCACACTCGGCTACGGCTCAGTTCTTCATCAACGTGGCTGACAACGACTTCCTGAACTTCACCGCTCCTACCGCCAATGGCTGGGGCTACGCCGTATTTGGCCGCGTGATCGAAGGCATGGACGTGGTCGACAAGATCAAGACCGTGCGCACCGGCAACAAGGGCTTCCACCAAGACGTGCCCGTTGAGGACGTCGTTCTGGAAAAAGCCACGCTTGTCGAATAAGCTCACGCTTGCGGGCAACATCTGGATTGCTGCGGACCTGCATCTGGGTCCGGACAATCCAGACACCGTCCAGGATTTCCTGCAGTTTCTGCACTCCGCCCAGCATCAAGCTCATGCCTTGATCCTGGGCGGTGATATTTTCAATGCCTGGATTGGTGACGATCAAATCGCCCACCCTGCTCCCTGGCTTGCTCAAGTCAGTGAGGCGCTGCGCACATTCGCGCAGCAGCATCCGCTGTATCTGATGCGCGGCAATCGCGATTTCCTGCTGGGCCAAACCTACGCCCGCCATGTTCACGCCACGCTATTGCCCGATCAAGTCGTTCTGGACACTTCTGCCGGCCTGATTCTGATGTCGCACGGCGACGAGTACTGCCTGGACGATCTGGGCTATCAACGCTTTCGCCATTGGGTACGCAAACCCTGGCTCCAGAAACTCTATCTGGCCTGCCCTTTAAGCTTGCGTCAGCGTATTGCCGATTCAGCCCGCGCCGGTAGCCAGCGCGGCAAGCAATACAAGTCCAAAGACATCATGGATGTGCAGCCTGCAGCTATTGTGGCAGCCTGCGAGGCGCATCCTGTGCAGGCCATGGTTCATGGCCATACACATCGCCCTGCAGTACATGACATTCCTGGCTTTGAGCCGGTACGCCGCTGGGTACTCCCGGATTGGGAATCTGACTCCTCGGAAGGAGGACGACGGGGCGGCTATATCAGCATTGAAGGTGTACAGCTCTGCCTGCACCAGTGGGGGCAAGAGGATCAGTGTCAGACACTGGGACCTCAGTAAGAGTGACTTCACCTACAGCCAGCTAGGTTTAAGCTCCACGTCTTTTTATACCTTCTTGCGATAAAACCTGTTTTTCTTCACACGGTGCTGGTGGCAGGAATCAAGGTGGCTGCATAAGCATTTTTGAGGGGGCAATTGGGCTCGACTTGGCGGGTCTCCGGCCCGTGCTGCGCACGGGTTCCCTGGTCTCTTGCAGTATCCAGGCGCCCTGTGAACTCGCGGGGTGGCTCGTCCCCCGGACGAACCACAAGCGCCCCGCTCAAACAACACAGGGCTTGCATCCTGGATACTGCAAGAGCCTGCGGCCAGAGCCCTGACTCGCCCGTCGAGCCCAATTGCCCCCTCAAAAACGCAAAAAAGACCGTGATTTTTGCCAACAAGATACTTTCGCTCGCGGCAACCAAAGCGGACCACCGAAGGCTGGTCTCGTGCCCGACCACCGACTCTTGGCGCCATGAGCAGCAAGGCTGCTTGTCCCTTCCTCACTTTGAACCTCTCGGTTCGTCTGCCCCGGTATCCAGGCGGTTCAGACTGCTTGCCGCAGGCGGTGTTCGGATACGGGATGCAAGCGCCCTTCTGTTTGAGCGGGGCGCTTGTGTCTTGTCCGGTGGACAAGACACCCCGCGAGTTAAGGGCGCGCCCGTATCCGAACACCGACCAGGGTACCGGTGCGCAGCACCGGCAAGTAGTCAGCCCGGATACCGGGGCAGACGAACCGAGAGGCGTCTTGCTGAGACCAAGCTCCCTTCAATAAGCAGCAGCGTCTCGAAGCCAAGCCAGACCAAATGACGGGCGACAAACCCGCTATTTGCCAACAAACCCTTGAACACAATAATCACCAAAAAAGTCCCTATCAAATTGGTACATCGCTAGATACGCGGACAGACAGACGGATAGACAGCTAGACAGATAAGTAGATAGATATATAGATAGATAGGTAGGTAGGTAGGTAGGTAGGTAGGTAGGTAGGTAGGTAGGTAAAGTATGTGCGTGAAAAGACGACATTTACCGAGCCTCCCTGAAAAGAAAAATCCCCGCTGGCAGATCAAGCAAGCGGGGATTTCAAAACATCTTAGGCGGCAAAGGTCTAAGTCATCAGCCACACAAACAATACTCCGCCCAACGCAATCCGATACCAGGCAAAAGGACGATAGGTGCGACTGGACACAAAGCGCAGCACGGCCTTCACCAGGAACAAGGCGCTAAAGAAAGCAGCAACAAAGCCCACAATAATCGCGGTGCTTTGATCTGCACTCAAGGACGCACCGTTGCGATACAGGTCATAAACCGTAGCAGCCAGCATGGTTGGCATGGCCAGGAAGAAAGAAAACTCCGTGGCGGTCTTGCGCTGAATACCGGCCAGCATGCCGCCGATAATAGTGGCCCCCGAACGTGAAGTACCTGGCACCATGGCAATACATTGGGCAAACCCAACCACCAAAGCCTGCTTCCAGGTGATCTCTTCCAAGGCAAAGGCGGTAGCCTTTTGCGAGGTGGCGGTTTCACCCTGATCCAGCTCTGACGTGTTCTTCGCGTACTGCGGTTTGCGCTCGACCCACAGCATCAACAAACCACCCAATACCAGCGTGAACACAAACACAATCTGGTGATGGAACAAGGCTTTAACGTACTGAATCGTCAAGGCACCAATAACGGCAGCGGGCAAAAAGGCAATCAGTAGATTGCGAGTGAACATCAGCTCGGTACGATCTCCGCGCAAGACCCCGGTGATCAGCTGAATCAAACGGGCGCGAAAAATCCAGATCACGGCCAGAATCGAACCGAACTGAATCACGACCTCAAACACCTTGGCATCGCCCGAGGAAAAATCGATCCACGAACCCAGAATCAGCAAATGTGCCGTACTGGAGACAGGAATAAACTCCGTAATACCTTCGACAATCCCCAGGAACAGGGCCTTCAACAAATAAATGGTTTGCTCGGTCATGTTGTGTGAATCAAAGCCAATAAAAATTAAGACGCCAGGAAGGGATCGATTTGTTCATCATCATAGGGTGCACGTTCCAGACTGACCTGGGAAATACGACGCCCTTCCAGTTCTTCCACCTTGAAGCGATATACCGCATCGCTCTGTTCAAGAACACACACATCCCCCACCTTGGGCAACTGTCCGAAACGCGTCAGAAGATAGCCCGCCAACGTTGCATATTCTTCGTCCTCATCGACCAAACCATCCACACCCAGCATCTGTTCAAGATGGTGCAAGTCCGTCGAACCATCCAACAGCCAATGGTCTTGAGATTCCTGAACAATATCGGGTGTCTCATCCTCACTGGGAAAGTCGCCCGCAATCGCCTCGAAAATATCCAAAGGCGTCACCAAACCTTCAATAGTGCCGAACTCGTCCGTCACCATGACCAACTGCCCGCGGCTTTGCTTGATGGTTTCCATCAGGTCCAAAATCCCGATGGACTCATACACAAAAACCGGCTGACGCAATTGGTCCAGACGGATATGACCATGAATCAGCAGGTCTGCCAGTAACTCTTTGCTTCGACCAATGCCAATAACCTCATCGAGCGAACCGCGACACACTGGCACCATGCTATGGGGTTCATGTGTCATCTTTTCGCGCAGGACCTCAGGATCGTCCTGCACATTCACCCAGGTAATCGCATTGCGCGGCGTCATCACCGAATGCACGGTACGCTCGGACAAAGTCAGCACACCACTGACCATATTGCGTTCTTCCTGACCGAACACCATTTGCGCCGCCGCACCGGGCAGATCCGGCCCGATGGCCGTTTCACCGGAAGCGGGACGCTTGCCCAACATGCGCAGCACAGCCTCAGCCGTACGCTCACGCATGGGACGACCAGCCTGCAGCATACGCAACTTGCGACGCGCCAGCTGATTGAACATTTCGATCAGGATGGAGAAGGAAATGGCCGCATACAGGTAACCCTTGGGTACATGTACGCCAAAGCCTTCCACCAGCAAGGAGAAGCCGATCATCAACAAAAAGCCCAGGCACAGGATCACCACCGTGGGGCGACTATTGATATAAGCCGTCAAGGGTTTGGAAGCAACCAGCATGATGCCAATGGCAATGACCACCGCCGCCATCATGATGGGCAGGTGCTCGACCATACCCACCGCAGTAATGACCGCGTCGATGGAGAACACGGCATCCAGCACCACGATCTGCGCCACGATGACCCAGAAGCTGGCATACATGCGCGATCCGGAAGCATGAGCGCTGCGGTTCTCAATACGTTCGTGCAGCTCCAGTGTGCCCTTGAACAGCAGGAAAAAACCGCCCACGATCATGATCAGATCGCGACCTGAGAAATCCAGGCTGAATATGGAGAACAAAGGATCGGTCAGCTGCACCAGATGAGACATGACCGTCAGTAAGCCAAGGCGCATCAGCAAGGCCAGTGACAGGCCCAGCACACGAGCCCGGTCGCGCTGCGCCGGAGGCAGCTTGTCGACCAAAATTGCAATGAACACCAGGTTATCGATGCCCAGCACAATTTCCAGAACTACCAGTGTGAGTAACCCAACCCAGGCGGTCGGGTCCATCAACCACTCCATCTCAGCTCCTTGGCGCTGTGATTAAAAGAACACCCCGGCAATGCCGGGGTCTAGGTTCTTAATCTTGCAGGTGCGACAGCATCTGAATAAAGATCTTCGGACTGGCGGCAATCACATTGCCAGTCTCTTTCCAGGTTTGTTCGCCTTCAAAGTCGCCCACCAGACCGCCGGCTTCGGTCACCAGCAAGGTGCCGGCAGCCAGATCCCAGGGTTTAAGGTTAACGGCGCAGAAGCCATCCAGACGACCTGCAGCCACATAAGCCAGATCCAAAACCGTTGCACCCACGCGACGCACGGCAGCACATTCGGCCAGCATATCGGCAAATGGGGAGGTGGGTTTCACGCCTGCACCCGAATCCGGCACGTGTGCACCGATCAAGGCATCGTGGTAACGGGTCTGGCCCGACACACGAATACGACGGTCGTTCAGGAAGGCACCACCGCCCCGGCTGGCCGTGAACATTTCATTGCGGTTGGTGTCGTAAATGACGGCATGGGCAGCCTGGCCACGGTGCATCAAGGCAATCGAAATTGCGTAGCACGGAAAGCCGTGGATAAAGTTGGTGGTGCCATCCAGAGGATCAATGACCCACTGGTATTCGGGAGTACCTTCGCCTGCGGGTTCCAGCGGTGGGCGCTCGCCCGTTTCCTCGCCGATAAAACCGTGGTCGGGGTAGGCTTCGCTCAACACTTCAATGATGGCTTCCTCTGCTGCGCGATCCACTTCCGTGACATAATCTTTAGGGCCTTTACGCGCAACCGACAGGTGCTGGAGGTCCAGACTGGCGCGAGAGATAATGGTGCCGGCACGGCGAGCCGCCTTGATGGCGGTATTGAGCATCGGGTGCATGGAAATTCCGTTTTTTTAACAATAATTGAGCCTGCCTGGCGTGCCCTGTTGCAGGGCAAAATCGCGTGAGCAGACACAGGAAGCGTAGCTTCAAAGTAGCTATTTTAAATGACTCAGACGCAAGCATCGGCATTTGATGATAATTTTCACCGGGTTCGCTTCATTATGGTGCAACCCAGCCACCCTGGAAACGTGGGCGCAGCAGCGCGAGCGATCAAAACCATGGGCTTTGGCGACTTATGTCTGGTCGACCCGCTAGACCCGGACGTTGCACAAAACCCTCAGGCAATCTCGCTGGCCAGCGGTGCCGTCGACGTTTTGGAGCAAGCAACTATTGTTCCCACTCTGGCACATGCACTGGAACCGGTCACTCTGGCTTTTGCCCTGACGGCCCGCCCCCGCTATTTAGGACCGCCAGCCGCCGATATACGTCAGACTGCCGAACTGAGCCGTGAGCATCTGCGCCAGCACGCCGGAACCGTCGCCATTGTGCTGGGGACCGAACGCGTGGGCCTGACCAATGATCACATCAGCCAGTGCCAATACGTCTGCCATATTCCGGCCAATCCTGAATACAGTTCCCTGAATGTCGCCCAGGCTTTGCAACTGGCTGCCTGGGAATTGCGCTATGCCTTGCTGGCTGAAAGCGGTGCCAGCCTGCTGCCCAATACGGATGGCAAGGCAGACCCTGGCAAGGAGCTGGCTCCCCAAGCCAAGGTGCAAGCCTTGCTGCAGCACTGGGAACAGGCCATTGAAAGCGTCAAGTTCCTGGACCCCAAACACCCCAAGAAGCTGGTGCCCCGCATGCAGCACCTGTTCGGGCGCGCCCAGCTTAGTTTGGACGAAGTGGATATGTTGCGCGGCCTGTGTACCGCCATGATCAAGACCGCTAAAACAGCGGGCCACCCCATCCCTGAACAACGTAAAGACGAATCGGCAGGCCCGGAACATCGCTAAAACCTGCGTTCAAACGCGCTACCCCTCTTGCCCGCTGCACCCAGCGGGCACTGTCTTTTATGAGCGATCACACAGTGGACACTTTCTTGGCTGGCGTATATTCTTACTGAGTTACTTTTTCGGTAAGCAATAGCTGTTTTCAAGCATGAACACTCCCGAGACCGTAGAACCGCAGGATCAGGCCGGGCCGCGCACCTTGCAACGCGGCCTGCTGGTGCTCAAGACTTTGCAGAATCATCAAGGCAAAGGACTGAGCGTCACCGACCTGTCGCGCGCCACGCAATTACAGCGCCCCACCATCTACCGGCTGCTGGCCGCCCTGATCGATCACGGTCTGGTCCAGAACAGTAGCCATAGCCGTCGCTACAGCGCCACGCGCCAGGATCAGGGCCTGTTTGGACTGGACCCGCGTGTCACCATCATGCAGCCCATCATGCAAGAGCTGGCTCAACAGACTGGCGACGCGGTCTTTCTGGTGGGCCGCGATGGCGACGACTCCGTTAGCCTGTGGCGCGAAATTGGCCCCTACCCGGTACAGATTCTGGCCACTTATGTAGGCAAGCGTCAGCCTTTGGGCGTGGGTTCGGGTGGCATGGCCTATCTGGCCACACTTGGGGACGAAGCGATCGAGCAGATTATCGAACGCAATGCCAATCAGCTGGATCAGTACGGTGGCATGACCCAGCGCGAGATGCGCCAGCTGGTCACCAACACCCGTATCCGGGGCTACTCGGTTGTAGGCAATTACGCCGTACGAGGTGCTTTGGGTGTGGGCTGCGCGTTGTGCGATCACAAAGGCCGCCCCATTCTGGCCATGAGTGTCACGGCCATTACCGAGCGCATGCCTGCGCCACGGCAAAAAGAAATTGCCGGTTTGCTGCGCGACGCGCTGGATTCGGTCGCCGACAAGTTTTAAATCTGGGCGGATTTCTCCCCCTGAAGGGTGTCGGGATCGTTAACACCCTCATCCGCACACAGCCTGCCCTGTGTGCTTTTTTACGTCTCGAAGTTCATTCCCTCTGTCTGCTTTTCCAATCAACGCAGGTGGCTCCTCCAGGCTCAGCCTGTCAAAAAAAGAGAAACTACGCCGACGATAAGCCTGCGCCCTTCCCCAGCCGCATTCATCCCAGCTTGGCTTCTGAAAAAACAGCTCCATTTCAAACAGCGCCCTATCCACCATTCAAACTGATCCTCTAATCAGTTCGTTTTAGCTAAATATCCCCATCTCCCGTAAAACACACGGCTTTATACCCAAAGCCGCGTGTCGCAGCATTCGCAAGCCCTTTCCCCCTAGGGTTAACGCGTCATCGTTTCGCCGCGCGTAAATAAAACGACATTTGCTTTATTGATCCACGCACTAGCCTGTCGCTATCTTGTGGGCACAACGATAAGCCCCCTAAGGGGCACACCATAAAAAAGGAAGGCGAGATACAGGCAACAGTCATTACCGAGGAGTACGCGCTAGCGGGACTGTGTATCCAGCATCCACATCCATCAGCCGACCCACTAGCCAGGTCGGGGAGACAAAAACAAGGATAAGTTCATCATGAACACCACTGCTACCCTCTCGGCCAAACCCAGGCCAAACTTGCTGACCCGCTTTACCAATATCTGCGTGCGTTACGTAGAAAAGTGGATGCCGGACCCGTATCTGTTCGCCGTCATCCTGAGCTTGCTGGTTGTAGGACTGATTGCCCTGTTTGTCGATGGCGCCACCCCCGGAGGAATGGTGGATGCCTGGTATCGCGGGGTGTGGGGCCCCAAAAGCATTTTCACCTTTGCCCTGCAAATGGTGCTGATTCTGGTAACGGGCTACACCCTGGCCGAAGCACCGCCCTTGAAACGCGCCATCATCTGGTTGGCCTCCCGTGCCCGCACACAAGTTGAAGGTGCCCTGTTGTGCTTTGCCGTGGGCGCTATCTTCTGCCTGCTGAACTGGGGCCTGGGTCTGGTGGCCGGTGCCCTGGTTGCACGCCAGGTTGCCCGCCGTCTGCCCAATGTGCACTTTGGTTATCTGATTGCCTCGGGTTATATGGGTTACCTGCTCTGGACTCAAGGTCTGTCCAGCTCGATTGCCCTGGCCAATACCGATCCCAACAGCCCCATTAACGTCATCCATCAACTGACCAGCATGACGGTGCCGTTCAGCCTGACCATTTTCCAGCCCTATAGCTGGATTCCAGTTGTGGCCCTGATCATCCTGCTGTTTCTGACGATCTGGCGCATGGAGCCTGACTACGCCTTGCCGCCTGACCCCGCCGTCTTTGCTGACATTGAAAAAGACCTGCCCAAAACCAAGCCCAGCACCCCGGCTGAAAAGCTGGAAAACCTGTGGATTCTGAATGTGCTGTTCTTTGCCGCGGGTATGTACTACTTCGTGCGCAGCGGTTTTGCGCTGAACATCTCATCCATGATCATGCTGTTTACCGTCACCGGTGCCCTGCTGCACTGGACGCCTATCCGCTTTATCAAATCCTTTGTCGAGTCCGCCAAAACGGCAGGCCCGCTGATTCTGCAGTACCCGCTGTACGGCGGCATCATGGGCTTGCTGGCCTATATCCCCATGGAAGGCGGTCGCGCCCTGGAAGAAATTCTGTCCTCCGCGCTGGTGACTGGGGCCAATGAATACACTCTGCCCTTCCTGACCTTTATCGCCTCCATCATCATCTCGCTGTTTGTTCCTTCCGGTGGCGGACACTGGGGTGTGCAAGGCCCCATCGCCGTGCAGTCAGCCCTGGCCATTGGTCAGGACAGCCCCGCCTATCTGGGCCTGATGTCCATGGCCGTGGCTTTTGGTGAAGCGGTGGCCAATATGATTCAGCCCTTCTGGCTCCTGCCTGTGCTGGCCATTGCGCGCCTGAATGTACGGCAGGTCATGGGCTTTACCGTCGTGGCCTTTCTGATTGGCACCGTCATTTTGACGATTGCTATTCTTATCGCACCCTTCACGATCTAAGGACGCGCCATGTCTGTGAATGATTTCGCTACCCGAAACAGGACATCTAGCCAGGAGGCAGCAGAGGCAGCAATTGCCCGCTACGAACAAACCGAGGATCTGATTCAGGCCTTTGCCCATCTGGACAAGGAGCAGGTACGGCGTATCGCCCAAGAACAGGAGAACAACACCGGCCCTTTAAAGGGGCTGGTCATCGGCATCAAGGATTTGATCAATACGGCGGACGCTCCAGCCACCTATGGTTCGCCCATTTATCGCGACAACCGCCCCACCCAGGACGCTGCCATTGTGCAGGCCCTGCGTGCGGCCGGTGCCGTGCCTTTTGGCAAAACCGTCACCACGGAATTTGCGCTGTTCAGCCCTCCCAAGACACGCAACCCCTGGAATCTGGAACACACACCGGGTGGTTCGTCGTCCGGCTCGGCCGCTGCCGTGGCCGCCAATGTGGTGCCGGTAGCTTTGGGCACCCAGACAGCGGGGTCCGTGGTGCGCCCCGCCACGTTCTGCGGAATTTACGGCTTCAAACCCAGCTTCGGCGCCCTGCCCAGCAGCGGCTTGAAAACCATCAGTCCCTCTTTGGACACTTTGGGAATCCTGGGCCAGCGGCTGGAGGATGTGCGCCGTGTGTTCAACGCACTGCGCAGCACGCCGGAAGTATCGCAAGTCCTGCAGCAAGCCCCTTTGCGCCTGAGCTTTTTGCACACACCCTGGTGGGAGGACATTGCCGAGGATTTGCGTGATCGGCTGGAAGCGACCGTAACTCACCTGAAAACGGATGACGGCCAGTTTGAAGTTCAGCTTAGCGACAGGGACAGTCTGTTTGGTGAACTGACCCACGCGCAGCAAGCCATCATGGGAGCTGAAGTACTGGCCCATTTAAGCCATGAACGCCAGCAACACCTGGAACTGCTCTCGCCTGCTTTGCAGACTTATCTGGATAAATGCGCACAGACTCAACCTGCCGAACTGATTCAGGCTCAAGGCCTGATCAATCAGGTCAAGCGCCAACCCGAGCTGATCTTCGGCGACGCAGACCTGATCCTGAGCGCAGCCGCCTTGGGCGAGGCTCCCACACGCGACACCACGGGCGATCCCGTGCTGTGCCGTGCCTGGACGGCATTGGGCATTCCATGCATCAACTTGCCCATCGGCTTTGGCAGCCACGGGCTTCCTTTAGGACTGCAAGTGGCTGCCCGCCCTGGGCAAGATGACCTGCTACTGGAAGCGGCCACCCGCATTGCCCATCGCCTGGGCACATTAACTATCGCGCTGCCTGAACTCCGATCCTGAAGGGTCGGGCAGCTTACTCAACGGATCACATCGACAGAGGTAGGACAGGGAAACCCAATGACGGACAGCAACTGGAATCTTAAGAATCAAGCCCGCCAGCAAAGACTGCAACGTGCCAGCCGCGCACTGGGAGACTCTTTGCAAGGCAAGATATGCAGCACGGATAAAGCCAGCAGCTTGCTGGAAGCCGTATTACAAGTAGGAGATCGAGTATGTCTGGAAGGCAATAACCAGAAGCAGGCCGACTTTCTGGCCGACGCACTGGTGGGCGTCGACCCAGCGCAGATTCATGACCTGCACATGGTGCAATCCGTGCTGGCCTTGCCCCAGCATCTGGATGTGTTTGAAAAAGGCATTGCCAACCGCCTGGACTTCAGCTTTTCAGGCCCGCAAGGTGCGCGCCTGGCCAGGCTGGCCTCGGCAGGACGACTGAACATCGGTGCCATTCATACCTATCTGGAGTTGTTTGCCCGTTACTTTGTAGATTTGACCCCGAATGTCGCGCTCATCGCGGCCCAGGCCGCCGATGAGCACGGCAATCTGTACACCGGCCCCAATACCGAGGACACCCCGGCTATTGTGGAAGCCACCGCTTTTTCCGGCGGCATTGTCATCGCCCAGGTCAACGAGCTGGTCGACAGCAAGACCACCCGCCTGCCGCGTGTGGACATTCCCGCCGACTGGGTGAACTTTGTCGTGCCCGCTCCCCGCCCGCACTTTATCGAACCGCTGTTTACCCGCGACCCAGCCCAGATCAGCGAAATCCAGGTCTTGATGGCCATGATGGCGATCAAGGGCATCTACGCGGAATACGGTGTGCAACGCCTGAACCACGGCATCGGTTTTGATACCGCCGCCATTGAATTGTTGCTGCCCACTTACGGCGAATCACTGGGCCTGAAAGGCAAGATTTGCCAGCACTGGGCCTTGAATCCGCATCCTGCCCTGATCCCGGCCATCGAAGCCGGTTGGGTGCAATCGGTGCACTCCTTCGGCTCCGAGCTGGGCATGGAAAACTATCTGCGCGCCCGCTCCGATGTGTTCTTCACCGGCCCGGATGGCAGCATGCGCAGCAACCGCGCGTTCTGTCAGGCGGCTGGTCACTACGCCTGTGACCTGTTCATCGGCTCCACCTTGCAGATCGACCTGCATGGCAATAGCTCCACCGCCACGCTGGGCCGTATTGCCGGTTTTGGTGGCGCACCCAATATGGGCGCGGATGCACGTGGTCGTCGCCACGCCAGCCCCGCCTGGTTGAAAGCCGGGCAAGAGGCACGCCAAGGACGCCAAGGTGCAGCCGGTACGCCACGTGGTCAGAAGCTGGTGGTGCAGATTGTGGAAACCTTCCGCGAACACATGACGCCCGCCTTTGTGGACACCCTGGATGCCTGGACCCTGCAGGAGCAGACCGGCATGGATCTGCCGCCCATCATGGTGTACGGCGACGATGTCACTCACATCCTGACAGAAGAAGGCATCGCCAATCTCTTGCTGTGCCGTACCGACGAAGAGCGCGAACAAGCCATACGGGGTGTTGCCGGCTATACGCAAGTGGGCCTGGGCCGAGATGCCCGCATGGTGGAGAACCTGCGTGATCGCGGCATCATCCGTCGCCCTCAAGATTTGGGCATAGACCCACGCCAGGCCACCCGTAATTTATTGGCCGCACGCAGCATGCGGGATCTGGTTCAAGCCTCCCGCGGGCTGTATCAACCTCCGGCACGCTTCCGTAACTGGTAATGGCCCGTCACGCTATTTGCATTAGGAGATCACGATGACAAACATTCCTCACGGCCTGGAAACCCTGGCCTATAGCTTCAAAGGACAAGAGCCTATTGGCACCTTCCAGCCTGTGCTGGTGGGCGTGGTAGGTTCGGGCAATCTGGAAGTGCTGGCCGAGCCCAAGGACAGCGCCGAATGCACCATCCATATTCATACCTCGGCACGTGGTTTCTCCACGATCTGGGATGCGGTGGTGCGGGACTTTCACCAGCGCCATCCGCTGGCCGGTATTCACTTTGACATTAACGATATGGGGGCCACCCCTGCCGTGGTCAGTCTGCGTCTGGACCAGGCCGCCAGCGAAGCCCTGGCACGCAGCCAAGCACAAGGAACACAGTCATGAGCAGTTATCTGGAATGTTCTGCCCGCCAGCGCGTCCAGGCTCTGTTTGACGCCAACAGCTTTCACGAATGGCTGCCCCCTGCACAACGCTTGAGCAGCCCCCATCTGGCCCAGTTGGGAGTGCCTTCTTCCTTTGATGATGGCGTGGCTATCGGCCGTGCCTTGCTGGAGGGGCAGACCGTGTATGTGGCGGCGCAAGAAGGCGAATTCATGGGCGGTGGTGTGGGCGAAGTCCACGGCGCCAAGCTGGTGGGCCTGCTGCGTCGAGCCATGATCGACCGCCCTGCAGGCGTAGTGCTGCTGCTGGAGTCCGGTGGTGTGCGTCTGCACGAAGCTAACGCCGGTTTGATAGCCGTCTCGGAGGTGATGCGCGCCCTGCTGGACACGCGTAATGCCGGAGTGCCTGTGATTGCTTTGGTAGGCGGGCAAAACGGTTGCTTTGGGGGTATGGGCATTGTGGCCCGCTGCACCAACCACCTGATCATGAGCGACGTCGGCCGTCTGGCCATGTCCGGCCCGGAAGTGATTGAAGCCTCCCACGGAGTCGAAGAATACGACTCCAAGGACCGCGCTTTGGTCTGGCAAACCAGTGGCGGAAAACACCGCTGGCTGACCGCCGATTGCGACGACCTTGTATCGGACACCGTGGCCGCTTTCCGCGCCGCTGCCGTACAAGGCTTGAAGAATCCAGCTCGTGGTCCCGTCACCCTGGAAGAGCTGGAACAGGAACATCAGCTGCTGGCACACCGCGCAGCCCTGCTGCCTGTGGAGCAATGGGACCAAACTGAAAATCAGGCCCAAGCCTTGTGGCAAGCACTGGGGCTGGAACAAAGTGATCAAGTCGGGCAGATGGATGCTGCAGCCGTCAAAGCATTACGCAGCCAGGAGGCGCTGTCATGAAATGGGAAACACTGGTGCAATCGCTGTTCGATACGCAGCACAGCATTAGCGAACAGGATTTGTTCTTGCAGGGCGATGCCCAGTTTGATGGCGAGACCTTGGCCGTGATCGGCACGACGGAACACGCCCCCATCGGCGTGTCCCTGGCCTTGACCCAGGCACAGGCCGTGCTGGACACCATCAAGAACCATCCTGGCCGTAGCCTGCTGCTTTTGGTCGATACCCAGGGCCAGCAACTGCGCCGCCGCGATGAGCTGCTTGGCATCAACCGCGCCATGGCTCACTTGGGTATGTGCCTGGATCTGGCCCGACGCAAAGGCCACAAGGTCATTGGGTTGGTGTACGACCAGGCCCTGTCCGGTGGCTTCATCACCTCCGGTCTGATTGCCGATGCCTGCTATGCCGTGCCCGAAGCCGAAATTCGCGTCATGCGCATTCCTGCCATGGCCCGCGTGACCAAGCTGCCCGAAGCCATGCTGGAAGAGCTGGCGCAGTCCAATCCGGTCTTTGCGCCCGGCGTAGGCAACTACGTGGCCATGGGAGGCATTCAGTCTGTCTGGGACAGCAGTTCGCCAGAGCAACTGCGTGCTTCCTTGCGGGCAGCACTGGCTCAATCCAATGATCAGGATCGCCGCGCCAGCGATGGTGCCGAACGTGGTGGCCGCCGCCTGGCTGCCCAGATCATTGAACAGGTCTTGCAGGCATCCTGATGAACGCCCAGCTGCCCGCTCGCCGTCACCACCTGATCACGCTGGACAACACAGCCTGGGATCAGGTGTTGGCTGATCTGGAGCCGACCAGCCACGTCTGCCAGAGCCTGCGTCAATGGCAGGCTCGAGGCTGGCCGCTGGTCGTCAGCCGTCAGCCAGGCGAACTGCGTAGCGGACAGTTGCAAGTGGGCATTCCTTTACCGAGCGATTGGGGGCGGCAACGTCTGTCCCTGATCGTTTCCCAAAACCAGAGCCTGTCTTGGGGCAGTTTCCCCCCCGCCCATGAAGCCCAAACCTTATTGCCAGCCTCCTTGGCGCAAGACTGGCTGAGCTTATGTCAGCGTATGCAAGCACATGGCTGCACGGCTCAGGTCTATGGCAGTTATGGCTGGGAGCTGATCACAGGACAGGGCTATGTGCGTGAAGGTTCAGACCTGGATTTGCTGCTACCCGTGCAGAGCGCCACGCAAGCAGATCGTCTGGTGGAGCTATTAAGTGCAATCAGCGAATTGTCCGGTTTGCCCCGCCTGGATGGCGAGCTGCTGTTCCCCGATGACGCCGCCATTGCCTGGCGTGAATGGCAGCAATGGCGCAGCGGTGCCAGCAGCAAAGTGATGATCAAACGCACTCATGGTGTACGTATTCAGGCGCACTCGGACTGGCCCGAGCACGCTCCTGCTCCGGAGTCCTCTCATGCTGCTTGATGCAATTGAAACCAGAACATTGGCGCCTCGCCCCACTGCCGCCGACTTCATGGATCCATCCCGTTCCTGGAGTTGTGCGGCCATAGGCCGTGCGGCGGTTCTGGCGCTGTATGACGAGCTGATTCTGGCTCCCAAACCGGGGCTGGTTTCCTTGCTCGACAGCGGCAGCCATGACGATATGGATGCCAGCACTTTTTATCGCAGTCTGTTTGCCCTGCGCCATTATTTTTCTGACATGGCGGCTCTGGGCCAACAGCGTGTTCCATTCAGCCAGCTGCAAACTCGCGGGATTGCAGCGGAGGCTCGCATGCAGGCGGCAACCGGGGGCATCAATACCCACCGTGGCGCCATCTTCATGCTGGGCCTGCTGTGCGCAGCCGCAGGCGCTTGCCTACCTTTTCGCACCCTGACTCCCGCCACGATTCGGGACCAACTTCAAACATTATGGGGGGCGGCTTTACAGGCCCGCAGCCTGCAAGCTTCGTCCGCACTGCCGGGCGGACGGGCGGTACGCCGCTATGGCTTGCAAGGCGCGAACCAGGAAGCAGCCCAGGGCTTTCCCACCTTGTTTGAAACGGCCTGGCCCGCCTGGCAAGTCGCTGTCAAAACTTCGTCTCCGCACAGCACACCAGTGGCAGAACAGCAGTTGCAAACCGTAGGTCTGCATACCTTCTTTTCTGTTATGGCGGTCCTTGACGATAGTAATCTGGCCCATCGTGGCGGACTGGAGGGGCTACACTACGCGCGCCGCTGCGCCATGCACTACCTGCAAGCAGGCAGTGCATTCAGCCCCGATGCGGTGCAACGCGCGCAAGCCTTGCATCAAGCCTTCATGAAGCGTCGCCTGTCCCCCGGCGGCGCAGCCGACACCCTGTCGGCCTGCTGCTGGCTGGATCGCTTGCAAGCCTATGCACCCGGCAGTGCCAGCCAGCGTCGCCCTACTGGAGCCTGACTATGAAAATCGCCCTGCTGTTTTCCGGGCAAGGCATGCAATACGCAGACATGCTGCCCTGGATGAACCCGGCAAACCCCTTGCTGCTGCAAATGCAGGAACAGTTGCACGTTCCCGATTGGCGCGCTGCCATGCGCGATACCCGTTGGGCCAGCACCAATGCCCATGCCCAAGTTGTGCTGACAGCTTGCGCCTTGGCCGCTTGGCAGGAATTGCAGGAGCACGTCCCTGCCCTGCAAACCTCCAGGCGATCTTTGGTGGCCGTGGCGGGCTACAGCATTGGTGAACTGGCAGCCGCTTGTGTAGCGGGTGTGTCATCTGCCAGCAATACCATCCAGCTCGCCGGACAAAGAGCCGCCTTGATGGATCAAGCCGGGGCCGGACAGGACAGCAGCATGCTGGCGATAAGTGGGGTTTCAATTCGCACGATTGAACAATGGTGCCAAGCGCACGGCGCTGCCCTGGCCATACGCAATGGTCCTGATAGTGCTGTCTGTGCGGGACCACGTGACAAGCTTGCTGCCCTGGAAAAATTCGCTCAAGAAAAAGGGGCACGTTGCACACCCCTGGCCGTGAATATTGCCTCCCATACCCATTGGATGAGCAGCGCATCCCAGGCCTTTCAAGAGCAACTGAATCAAAGCGAACTGACTGCCCCGACCTTGCCTTGGCCCACCAATGCCGGTCTATGGGTGCATAACGCCACTACCGCTGCCCAGGCCTTATCAGCGCAGTTGATGCAAACCGTGCAATGGGATTCGTGCATGGAGCAGATTGAAGAGCGACAGCCCAATGTGGTGCTGGAGATTGGTCCGGGCCGCAGTCTGGCGACCATGTGGAATCAACGCTATCCGGAGATTCCTGCGCGCGGTGTGGATGAGTTCCAAACCCTGGATGGCTTGCAGCGCTGGCTGTCTCGCTGGGCTGGATAAACGCAAGACAGCGGCTTGCGCAGACCCGCATCAGCCCGACGTCGGCCCTTCTTTTTCCAACTGAGTACGCACGATCCGGCAGGCCCGTAACAAGCTCAAAACATTCGGGCTGCGCTCGCGCGACTTCATGCACACCAGGCCGATACGCTGTGAATGTCGATACTTCGGCTCCAGGCTCAGCCACTGAATCTTGTCAGAAAAAACCGCTTTGGCTCGCGCAGGTAAAAGGGAGCATCCCACACCACCACTGACCAGGCTCATCAAGGAAAAGATGTCTCCGGTGCGCATCACAATATCGGCATCAAACCCGGCTTTGGCCAACATGCGCTGCATGTCCCGCCCCGTTGCAAAATCATCGGTCAGCGACACAAAACGTTCCTTGGAACAACGCTCCAGATCCACCACGGACGAGTCCGATCCTCGCCAATCCATGGGAGCGGCAAACATCAGTTCATCATCAAAAATGGGCAATACTTCCAGATCATCCGGTTGCTCCTGCGGCAACTCGATCAGGGCTGCGTCAATATGACCACCCCGCAACTTTTGCAGCAGCTTCTCGTTGGAGTCCAGCACCAAATCAATCTGCAATAAAGGCTTGTGAACCTTCAGCTCTACCAAAAGGCGCGGCACCAAACGTATCGTCAGCGAATACATGGAGCCTATGCGCAACTGATCCGACGAATACCCCCCGGCTTCGCGGGCAGCATCAATGCCATGCTGCAAGGTACGTATGGTTTCCTTGGCCGCTTCGGCCAGCTCGCGCGCCGACTCCTGTGGCACCAGATTGCGGCCTTCCTGCAAGAACAGCGGGCAGCGCAACCCTTCCTCCAGGCTTTTCAAGGCCCGATGCACGCTCACCGCACTGGTGCCCAATTGTTCTGCGGCACGGGCAATCGTGCCGGCTTCCAGAAAAGCCAGCAGAACTTCCAGGCGTCGTACCGTGATTTTTTCGTCGATCAGAAACATCGTGAGGGCAGGTGGAAAAACAGCGCCAGAGCAAAGAGTACAGTATGGGAGAAGCCCGCAGTAAGTCCAATGCAGGCTAACCCGAAAAAAATGCCCCAAGCCGCTAAAAGCAAGGCTTGGGGCATTCATAACTTCTATCGGAACCGCATGGGCTTGAAGCCTGCAGGACACGGTTCAAAGCCGGAATCAGGCCTTGAACCCATCATGTTCACGCAGCCTTTTTCTCGCCAACCGACTGCACGATTTCACGTACTGGAACGGGCGTCTGCAAACCAGCCTGATTCAGCACTTGGACCGCACGGCGGAACAGATCAAAACGGGCATCCCAGAAGTCAGCAGCATTGATCCACGCACGCAGATTGACGGTGATTACGCTGTCCTTGTACTCCATGACCATGACCAGAGGAGCCGGGTCTTTCAGCACCTGAGGATGTTCATTGAGCAGGTCTTGCAGCAGCTTGATGGCCAGGTCCAGATCATCGCCATAACGTACGCCCACCCCGAAGTCCAAACGACGAGTGGTGTTACGGCTGTAGTTGATGATAGGGTTGCCCCAGATCAGGCTGTTGGGCAGCGTAAATTGAATGCCATCCACTTGCTCAAAGCGGGTCAGGAACAAACCCACTTCCTGCACGGTGCCGTCACCTTTACCAACAACCGACACAAACTCGCCCGCACGCAAGGGACGCAGCATCAGCAACATGATGCCGGCGGCGATATTTTGCAGTGTGTTCTGCAAGGCCAAGCCCACCGCCAAACCGGCGGCACCCAGTACCGCGATAATGCTGGCGGTCTGCACACCAAAACGGGCCAACACGGCAATCAGCACAAAGATGCGGATTGTCCAGACCGTTACGGACTGGGCCATAGGCACAATCGTCGGATCCACTCGAGGCGAGCGGGCTGCCATGCGCTTGATGGCACGACCGGCGACGGCAGACAGCCACCAGCCAATAATCAGAATCAACAAAGCAATCACGACGTTGAGCGCAATCGCGACAACGGCTGGAAACTCTGTCATCCAGGCTTGCAATTTTTCCACGTTTCAATCTCCTCAATTAAAAGGCAAAGCACCGAAGGGACTGGCCGCCAAGGGTAAACATTGCTAGTGCGCATCATAGCCTTGGGACGGGTCTGAACCCAAGTTGAGCAAGCCCACCATCTTATCCCCGAAAACTGTGGATAGCTCATAGGAAAAACTGGGCAAATCAGAAAAACCCTCCGTAGTATCAGCCACTTGAAAACCACGAACAGAAAACATCCAAATCCGGAAACAGACGCCAGCTTATCCCCATAAAATGTGGACAAGTCACAGGATAAACCGTGAATCACTGCACTTATCCCCGTGCAATCAAGCACTTAGAAATGGCGAGCAGAGAATCGACAATTCTTTACCATTTTTTTCCTCGGGCAAGCCTCTGCTTGTTGAAAACCGGCTTATCCACAAAAGATGTGCATAAAAATAGGGAAAACCCCTGTATTAGCAAAAAATAGGCTTATAAAACAATCACCTAAGTAGCCAGGTCAGGGATTCACCATTTTGCACCTGTTCAAGCCGGTACGCGCCACAGGGAAGCCAGCCAATGCTGCTCCTGCGGCGGCCTGTCTGTGGGGCGATAAAAGTGATCGATATAGTCAAAGCCCGCTTGCTCCAGACGCTCTGACCACTGCTCCCAACTGTAGTAGCAACCATAGCGCTGACCATTCCAGCCTTCTTGCCCCTGACCGCGCGGATTGGAGGAGAACAGCACGCCGCCCGGTCGCAGACTGTGCCGCAAAGCGGTCAAAACTGCAGGCAGCTCCGCGCTGGGTATATGGAATAGAACCGCATTGGCAAACACACCATCAAAAGCCGCAGCGGGCAAATTCAAATCCAGAAAGTCCTGATGCAGCACCGGCAAGCCTGTTTGCTGACGAGCCATCTCCACGAAAGCCGCACAGCCATCCAGGCCCATCGGGCGGTGACCCATGGCCTGAAACGCGACCAGATCCCGCCCCGGTCCACAGCCCAGATCCAGAATATCCACAGGCCCCGGCAAGCCGATGGCCGCCAGCAAAGCATCGCGATTCTGGCTGACATCATGGTCCCACGTGCCGTCCCGATAAGCCTGCGCATGGTCCTGGTAATGATTGACGGTGCGACGACTGGTTTCTTTCATCTGAACATCCTTGCCTATGCTATGGGTTTACTTGACGCTGCCTAACGATGGATCGACTATATCCTGAGTCCAATTTGAATCTGATGCCATGAAGCCAAGCTATCCGCTCTCCGTCCTAGACCTGTCCCCTATTGTTCAGGGCTCCACACCGGCCCAGTCCTTTCGCTGTTCGGCGGACATTGCCCGTCATGCCGAGCAGTGGGGCTATCACCGTTACTGGCTGGCCGAACACCACGGCATGCCCGGTATTGCCAGTGCTGCCACTTCAGTTCTGATCGGGTACATTGCCGGTCAAACCAGCCGCATTCGTGTAGGCGCGGGCGGCATCATGTTGCCCAACCACTCCCCGCTGGTAATTGCCGAGCAGTTTGGGACACTGGCCTCCCTGTACCCCGGCCGCATCGACCTGGGCCTGGGGCGTGCTCCTGGTTCCGACCCCGAAACGGCCCGCGCCTTGCGCCGCAATCTGAACAGCGATCCCGACCAGTTTCCACGCGATGTGCTGGAGCTGATGGACTACATGTCCGACGAGCCGCGTAACCGCATCATGGCCGTACCCGGTCGTGGTCTGAATGTGCCGGTCTGGATTCTGGGCTCCAGCCTGTTTGGTGCTCAACTGGCCGCTGCGCTGGGCTTGCCCTATGCCTTTGCTTCGCATTTTGCGCCTGCTCAGCTGATGGATGCTATTGAGGTTTACCGCCGTCAGTTCCAGCCTTCCGTGCATCTGGAAAAACCGTACGTCATGCTGGGCTACAACGTCTTTGCCGCCGACACGGAAGACGAAGCCAAACTACTGGCCTCCTCCTGGCAACAGTCTTTTGTGAACCTGCGCAGCGGTCGTCCCGGCCAACTGCCACCGCCCGTACGCGACTACTACGAGCAATGCAGCCCACCCGCCCAGCATTTGCTGGACTCCCTGCTCAGCTGTACGGCCATTGGCAATCCGGAGCAAGTGCTTGAGCAGATGAAAGGCTTCATTCAACTGACCGGCGCCAACGAACTGATGCTGAACGCCAATATCTTTGACCATAACAAGCGCTTGCGCTCCTACGAGATTGCCGCCGAGCTGCGCGGCAGTCTGGTATGAACCCACGCCATCTTCAGGAGACCGCACTGCGCTACTTCCAGGAAGTAGCGCGTTGTGGCTCTATCTCGCAGGCGGCCAGCAATCTGCATGTGGCCACATCGGCCATCAGCCGCCAGATCAGCGGACTGGAAGAAAACCTGGGCATGGCCTTGTTCGAGCGCCATGCCCGTGGCATGAACCTGACCGCTGCGGGAGAGCTGCTGCTGGCCCATGCTCGTCGCAGCGCCATGGATGCCGAGCGCACCCTGCACGATATTGCCGCCTTGCAAGGACTGCAAACCGGCCTGATACGCATCGCCTCTTCTGAAGGTTTGGCCGCCCAGCTACTGCCGCAATGCATTGCACAGTTTCGTGAAAAGCATCAGGGCATCCGCTTTCAGCTGGACGTACTGCCACCACACCGCATCACCATGCTGCTGCTAAGCGGCCAGATTGATATAGGCATCAAATTCACCCAGACGGCTGAAAAAGACATCAAGACCTTGTTCCGCCGCGATGCGCCCGTCATGGCTCTGGCGGTTCCCGGCCACCCGGTCACCCGTACCGAACGCATCAGCCTGAAAAGCCTTCTGGCACACCCTCTGGCCTTGCCCGGCCCCGACACCACCGTGCGGCAAATGATGGATGTGGCCTGCAGCGCACAGAACCTGAGTCTGGACCCGGTATTCAGCAGCAATCACATGCAGTCTCTGCATCAATTTGCCTTGTCCGGCGCAGGCGTGACGGTGTCGGCCCTGCTCTCGGCTCGTCACCTGATTGAGCAAGGTTTGCTGCAAGCCAGTTTCATTCATGAACGCGGCTTGCTGAATCGTCAAATTGAAGTGCAGGCCCTGGCTGGCCGCCGCTTGCCCTCTATTGTTCGCCGCTTTCTGGACGAGTTGCTGCCGCAGCTTGAAGTCGACCCGCAAGCCTTGCCAAAATAGCAACGCTGTCCTGCTTATTTGTTGCTGGTTCGGCATCATCGCCTTTCCTATCATCTCTTGATTGAGGAGATAGCCATGACAAGACCCAGCAACGCCGCAAGCAACGCGCAGCCCCCATCGACCCGTCGCCCCTGGCGGCGTCTTGCCCAAACCTTATTAGGTGCTGTTCTGGCCGTCAGTAGCGTGGCGGCCCATGCCAGCGATTGGCCTGATCGTCCCATTCGCCTGATCGTACCCTTCCCCACTGGCGGTGCCACCGACGTCATCAGCCGCCTGATTGCCGAAAGCGCGGCCAAAGCGATGAACGCCAACATCATTGTGGACAACCGCACGGGCGCGGGCGGCACGATCGGTTCAGGCGAAGTCGCTCGCAGCAAGCCTGATGGCTACACCCTCCTGTTCACCACCAGCAGCACCCACGCGATTGCTCCGCACCTGTACAAGTCCCTGCCCTACGATGCAGACAAAGACTTCACCCCTATCGCCCATTTGGGCGATGCCGCCAGCGTCCTGCTGGTGAACCCGTCCGTACCCGCACAAACGCTGCCAGAGCTGATTGACTATGCTCGCGCCCATCCTGATGAGTTGAACTACGCCAGCAGTGGCAATGGCACCATCGTGCACCTGGGCACCGAAGCCTTTTTGAATCAGGCCAATATCGTCATGTCCCACGTTCCATACCGCGGAACTGGTCAGGCCATTAACGATATGCTGGGCGGCTCCATTCATGTTTTACTGGACGCCATCCCCACCGGGATGCCCTATGTGAACAGCGGCCAGTTGCGCGCCCTGGCAGTAACCGGCCAGCAGCGCTCGCCGCTGGCACCCGATTTGCCCACCTTTCAGGAGTCCGGCCTGCCGGGCTATGAGTCGGTGACCTGGTTTGGCCTGTACGCCCCTGCAGGCTTGCCCGACGAAATTCGTGACAAGGCTTATGAGGCTTTTTCACATGCCGTTCAGGACCCCAAAGTACGCTCGCGCCTGCAAACATTGGGCGTGGACCAACCCCGCAGCACCAGCCGAGAAGAGTTTATCTCTTTGGTCCGCGAGGACAGCGCACGCTGGCAAGGCCTGATCCAACTGACTGGAATACAGATTCAATGAACAAGACTGACACCTGTATGGACTGGAACAACCCCTACCCGTCCGCCCGCTCTGCGGTACTTGGCCAGAACATGGTCAGCACCTCCCACCCCTTGGCCGCGCAAGCGGGCCTGCGCATGTTGCAGGCCGGTGGCAATGCCGTCGATGCCGCCCTGGCGGCCGCCATCACACTGACTGTGGTCGAACCCACGGGTTGCGGGATAGGCAGTGATGCCTTTGCCATTGTCTGGGACGGCAAAGAACTGCATGGCTTGAACGCCTCCGGGCGCTCGCCCCGTGGCTGGTCGCCGGATCGTTTCAAAGGTCACGATGCCATCCCCGACAAGGGTTGGGAAAGTGTCTCCGTTCCCGGTGCGGTCTCTGCCTGGGCCGAGCTATCCAGCAAGCTGGGCCGTCTGAGTCTGGAGCAAGTGGCCGCCCCCGCGATTCATTACGCCCGAGAAGGCTTCCCGGTCTCGCCCGTAATCGCGCGCTTGTGGGAGCTAGGTCGTCAGCGTCTGGGCGATCAACCCGGTTTTGCCGAAGCCTTTTTACGTGATGGCAAAGCCCCAGTCGCTGGCCAGTGGTATCAGAACCAGGACCAGGCCAATACGCTGGAACGCATTGCGGCCACCCAAGGACAGGACTTTTATACCGGCGAGCTGGCCAAACGCATTGCCGACTTCTCCCGCCAGCATGGCGGCGCCATGGACGAGCAGGATCTGGCCGAGCACCGCGCGAACTGGTGCGGCACCATCAGCCATCCTTTTGCCCAGTCCGTGATTCACGAAATCCCGCCCAATGGACAAGGTCTGGCGGCCTTGATGGCCTTGGGCATCATGGAACAAGCTGGTGTGGGCCAGCAGCCGCTGGACCATATCGACACGGTGCATTTGAGCATTGAAGCCATGAAGCTGGCTTTTGCCGATCTGTACGAGCACCACGCAGATCTGGAGCACATGATTCATCATCCCGAGCATTTGCTGGACCCGGCCTATCTGCGCGAGCGCGCCGCCCTGATTCAGATGGACAAGGCAGGCGACCCCAAGCACGGCCTGCCTGGCCCCTCCGGCACGGTCTATGTCACCGCCGCCGACTCCAGCGGCATGATGGTGTCCCTGATCCAGTCCAACTACATGGGTTTTGGTTCCGGCGTGGTCGTTCCCGGCACCGGCATCAGCATGCAGAACCGTGGTCATGGCTTTACCCTGCGCCCCGGCCATGTGAATGAAGTGGCCGGTGGCAAGCGCCCTTCGCACACCATCATTCCGGCCTTTGCCATGAATGCCGATGGCACCCCTCAAATGTCTTTTGGTGTGATGGGTGGCCCATTCCAGTCACAAGGCCACATGCAAATGGCACTGCGTGTTCTGCTGTACGGTCAGAACCCGCAGGCCGCTGCCGATGCCCCACGCTGGCGCGTGACGGGTGGCCGTGGGGTGGCAGTAGAACCCACTTTCGATCCGGCGCTGGTTCAGGCCTTGCGCGAGCGCGGTCATGAAGTCGTCGTTGAACCCGGCAGCGGTGTGTTCGCCTTTGGCGGTGCACAACTGATTCTGCGTCAGGGCAATCATTACGTGGGCGGCTCCGACCCACGTAAAGATGGTCAGGTGGTGGCTTACTAAGCCTATTTGCCTTCCAGAGATCACTGCCACTTTCTGATTGGGGTCTGGATAAGAACATCCAGACCCCAAATACCTTTGGGCCTCCCTATCTCTATTCAGACAAACCACTCGACGAAACAAAGACACGCTCACCAAGGCCCCATCCCTTCAGCCCCCTTCAAGGCTCAGCCCGGTCCACCAAAGAGCCAGGCACAGCCCCCAAAGCAGACTCCAGCATCGACTTGGCTCACTAAACGTACACCGTGGTCAATATCTGACACTTTCCCTACACAAAGACTGTGTTTTTATCAGGTTTTCTTCAGCCAGACAGAATGACTGCTGTACCATCAAAAATTGCCGCTTCATACCCCGGAAGCGGTTTTCTATTTGTCTAAACGGCCCTGTCATCCAGAGGGCCGTACGCTGGAGCCCATTCGGTGCTGTCATTCTTTGAACGTCGATTAGATCCCTATCCCGAACAACACGTCGCCCCTCCTCCCAAAGGATTTTTCCCCTTCATCTGGGCCTGTACGAAAAATTCACGCGGCTGGATTGGCTTGATGACCGTAACCTCGATTGGCCTGTCGGCCTACGAGGCCATGCTGTTTGCCCTGCTCAGCTATATCGTGGACTGGCTGCCCTCGATTGAACCTGCCCAGTTCTGGAGCCAGCAGGGTGGCACGCTGTTGACCATTGCCGCTGTTCTGCTGGGCAGCGTCGTGCTGATCAGCCTGCATACGCTGGTCATGCACCAGGTACTGGCCATCAACTTCCCCATGCGCCTGCGTTGGCTGTTTCACAAGCTGATGCTGAATCAGAGCATGTCCTTTTACGCGGACGAGTTTGCCGGTCGCATCACCACCAAGATCATGCAAACCGCTCTGGCGGTGCGTGAAACTCTGTTCATGGCCGTGGAAGTGGTCGTGGGCATGAGCGCCTACCTGATCGGTATTCTGATTCTGGCAGGCAGCTTTGACCGCCTGCTGATCCTGCCCTTCCTGCTCTGGCTGGTAGGCTACGCTTTGGCCTGCGTGTACTTTGTGCCCCGTCTGGGCAAAGTCGGGGCTGAACAGGCCGACGCCCGTGCGCTGATGACGGGCCGTATTACCGACGCCTACACCAATATCAATACGGTCAAGCTGTTTGCCCACACACGCCGTGAAGCTGACCATGCCAAGAACGCGATGCGCCGCTTCCAGGAAACCGGCCATGCCCAGATGCGTCTGATCAGCATGTTTGAAGTGACCAACCATGTGCTGGCTACTGTCTTGCTGATCAGTTCGGCAGGCCTGGCCTTGTACTTGTGGTCGATTGATCAATCCACAGCCGGTGTAGTGGCGGCCGTCATTGCCATGGCACTGCGTCTGTCCGGCCATTCCCATTGGCTGATGTGGGAGCTGACCAATCTGTTCGAGAACGTAGGCACGATTCAGGACGGCATCAATACCTTGACGCAAAAACCCACGGTGGTAGATGCTCCCGATGCCAAGCCCCTGCAAATCGAGCAAGGTCGCATCGAATTCCAGGACGTGAGCTTTGCCTACCGCGATAAAAGCCGTCAGGTGATCGACAAGCTCAATCTGGTGATCAAACCGGGCGAGCGTGTTGGTCTGATTGGCCGTTCTGGCGCGGGCAAGTCCACGTTGGTCAACCTGCTGCTGCGTTTCCATGATGTGGATAGCGGCACCATCCGCATTGATGGCCAGGACATTGCCCACGTCACGCAGGACAGTTTGCGTGCCGCCATTGGCATGGTGACGCAGGATACCTCCTTGCTGCACCGTTCCATGCGCGACAACATTCTGTATGGCCGCCCGGATGCCAACGACGAGCTGCTGCATATGGCGGTAGAACGTGCCGCTGCTGCCGACTTCATCCCGCAACTGCATGACCGCCAGGGCCGTGAGGGCCTGGAAGCACATGTGGGCGAGCGCGGTGTGAAACTGTCTGGCGGCCAGCGTCAGCGTGTGGCAATTGCCCGCGTCATGCTGAAAGACGCCCCCATCCTGTTACTGGATGAAGCCACCAGCGCGCTGGACTCCGAAGTGGAAGCCGCCATCCAGGAAAGCCTCAACACCCTGATGCACGGCAAGACGGTAATTGCCATTGCCCACCGCCTGTCCACCATTGCGGCACTGGACCGCTTGATTGTGCTGGATCAGGGCCGCATCATCGAGCAAGGCAGCCACCAGGAATTGCTGGAAAAAGGTGGTTTGTATGCTCGTTTGTGGGCACGTCAAAGTGGTGGCTTCCTGGGAGAGACTGGCAAACAAGATAGTTAAAACGTGTCACTTGCTTGCAAAAAAAAACTGACGTTACATCTTTGTCCCATTAGAATTTCGAAAGATCAAACTTCGCCGTGCTTGCGGCGAAGTTTTTTTTCAACTTATTCAGCCCATACATAGAACAAGATTATGTTTTTAGTCTTCCCCGATTCCGCCGCCATTGCGGCACACCTGAGCGCCCGTCTTCAGGAAATTATTCGTCAGGATCCACAAGCGACTCTGGGTCTGGCAACCGGGGGGACCATGGAACCCGTCTACGCCCGTTTCGTACAGGACGTACGTGCCAATGGGCTGGATGTCTCCAAGATCAACAGCTTCAATCTGGATGAGTATGTGGGTCTGGCGGCAGCGCACGAGCAAAGTTACGCCTACTACATGCGCCAGCACCTGTTCGGCCAACTGCCTTTTGATGCCGCTCGTTTGCATCTGCCCAATGGCCTGACCCAAGAGCTGGAGCAGCACTGCCAGGACTACTCCGCCGCGATTGCGGCCAGTGGGGGTGTCGCCTTGCAATTGCTGGGCGTAGGCACCAACGGCCACATCGGCTTTAACGAACCGGGCACCCCTTTTGACAGCCGCACCCATGTGGTGGCCCTGTCCGAGCGCACCCGTATCGACAACAGCCGCTTTTTTGATTCCATGGACGAAGTGCCTGCATCGGCCATCACCATGGGGATTGCCGATATTCTGAGCGCCCGTGAAATTGCCCTGGTGGTCACCGGCGAGCACAAGGCTCGCACCATGCTCAATTACCAGGAAGGCGGTGTCACGCCCGAGCTGCCTTTCACAGCCTTGAAGCAGCACGCCAACACCCACATCCTGCTGGATGAGGCGGCTGCCAGCCTGCTAGACCCCAGCCTCTGCCACCGTCCCCTGATCAGCCAGGCTGCCTGAGCCAGCTTGCCAGCCCCCGCCCAGTGCTCGGAAGAGCGCCGCGCGGGATTGCAGACGTGCCTGCATCAAACTGACGCGCACATCCTGAGCGGCGTACAAGGTACGCTGCGCATCCAGTAAAGACAGCAAGGTTTCCGAGCCAGAGCGATAACGTGCTTCGGCCAGTTGAAACGCCAGCCTGGCTTGCTCCCACTCCAGCTCCATAGTCTGCGCCTGGGCATCCAGGCTATGCAGTTGTGCCAGCACGCCTTCCACATCCATATAAGCTTGCACAATGGTCTGCCGATACTGCGCCAGCCATTCCTGCAAACGGGCGTCGCTCAAATCCTTGCCCGCCTCCAGACGACCGGCATTGAAGATAGGCGCCACCAGCCCGCTGATCAGACTGTAAACCGGATGGCGCAAGCTTTCTTCCCAATGATTGCCCGATGCCCCTGCCCGCGCCCCCAAGGTCAGGCTGGGATACAGGGCAGCGCGCGCCACATGCACATCGGCATGAGCCGCTGACAACTGGGCCTCGATGCGCGCAATATCAGGGCGCTGCGACAAGATCTGTGAAGGCAGACCTGCTTCCAGCTCTGGTACCTGCAAGCTGGCAATATCCTCCTGCGGCTCGGGCATGATTTCAGTACGGCCCAACAAGGTCGCCAGCTCCACCCGCGTGCGAATGGCCTGTTCTTCAATCACAAACAATTTGCGCTGTTGCGAAGCCAGCAATTGGCGTTGCTGTGCCAGCTCCAAAGGCGAAGCTGCCCCCGCCTGCAAGCGTGCTTCCAGCAGGCTCAACAAGCGTTGCGCAACGGCCAGGTTTTGACGGGCAATGGCCACGCGCTGTTTGTCGCCCAAGGCTTGCAGGCTTAAATGCACCACCTGCGCCTGCACGCTGACACGCAGCACATCCAGCTCGTAATTCGCCGCCTGAGCCAGGAACACGGCACTGTTGGCCTGGGCACGATTGCGTCCCCACACATCCAGCTCGTAGCTCATGAACACACCGGCCACATATTGCGAGCGAGAGTCTCCATGCGAGGAAGAAAACGGCGCATCTCTTTGCGCAGACAGATTGCCCTGCAATTCCGGCAGCAAACTGGCTCCGGCCATGCGTGCCTGAGCCTGCGCCTGCAAGACCCGGGCCTGTGCCTGACGCAGCACCGCCACATCCATCAAGGCTTCCTGCATCAGGCTGTTCAAGGCGGGGCTGTTATAAGCACGCCACCACTCCGGCTCTACCTGGGCCAGTACAGGACTGGGTGTCGCCTTGGCTTGCTGTTGATACGCCTGGGGCAGCGTCGGCGGGGTCTTGTCCAGATCAGAGGACAAGGAGCCGCACGCTTGCAGCACAAGCGTGCTCATGGCCCCTGCTATCCATCGGTAATGAGCCATGCTTACTCCCCTGCCAAAGCCTGAACGGGGTCCAGCGCGGCCGCCGTTCGTGCTGGCATATAGCCAAAAACCATGCCCGTCACCACGGCGCAGCCAAAGGCGCCCAAGGCCGCCCGCAAGGAAAACACCACATCCACCCCACCAAAAATCAGGCCAATACCCACCACAGCACCAGCCAGCACGCCCAGGCAACCGCCTGTAATCGTCAACAAAACCGCCTCAGTCAGAAACTGGCGCATGATGTCACTTTGCCGTGCACCGGTTGCCATGCGTATGCCAATTTCCCGCGTGCGTTCACGCACCGTCATCAACATTACGTTCATGACCCCGATGCCGCCCACCACCAAAGACACGGCGGCAATCAGGCCCAGCATCATGCTCATGGCCTGACGCGTGGAAGCCTCTGCCTGCAAGCGAGCCGCTGCATTCCCGATTGAAAAGTCTTCTCGCCCACCATGACGCTGTGTCAGCAACTGACGCATGTCTTGTTCCGCTTCCAGAACGGTGGAACTGTCCTGCGCATCAATCACCACATAGTCGGGCTGCGTCTGGGCCTGATACACACGGGCACGCGCCGCATGATAAGGCACAAACACCATATCGTCGTAAGCCTGCGCGCCCGAATCGGCACCGCGCTCCTGCATTACCCCGACCACCTCAAAAGGTGAATTGCCGATCAGGAGCTGCTGCCCCAACGGCACGTCCATATCGGGGAAGAATTGCTTGGCGGCACGATGTCCCAACACAACCAGGGGAGCCAGATCCCGGTCCTCGGCATCGGTGTAGTAGCGACCTTGTGCCAGCTGCCAGCGATGAATATCCGGCATGGTTTCATTGGCGGCAAACACATACACCTGGCGGTCCACGCTGCCACGCCGCACGGTAATCGGATCTCCAATCACCGGCATGACACGCCGTATCAATGGCAGCTCGCCAATCGCCTCCAGATCCTCTTCTGTCAGTTGTCCCTTGGCGACCCCATTGGGCGGTGATGAACTGCTCAAGTAAATGATCGTGGTCCCCATCGTGCCCATCTGATCCATGACACGTTGGCGGGCACCTTCACCCACCGCCAGCATCACGATGACCGAGGCCACCCCGATGATCACGCCTAACAAGGTCAAGGCCGTGCGATGACGGTTAATGAACATGCTGCGCAAGGCGCTGCGGGTAGCATCCTTGATCTCCGAAACCCAGGGCGAGCGGCGGTGCTCGGGCGGTGGTAAAGGCTGTTCAAGCTTGGGCTCGGTAGCCGTTTCTGGGCGGCTATCCGAGAGGATGCAGCCGTCACGAATTTCAATAATCCGGTCTGCCATCGCCGCGACTTCATGATCGTGCGTAATCAGGATAATGGTGTGACCAGAGTTCGAGAGCTTGCGCAGCAAGGCCATCACTTCTGCACCACTGCGCGAGTCCAGCGCACCCGTGGGTTCGTCGGCCAGAATGACACGGCCACCGTTCATCAAGGCACGAGCAATAGACACCCGCTGCTGCTGGCCGCCGGACAACTGATTGGGCCGGTTATCCAGCTTGTCCGCCAGACCTAGGCTACTGAGCAACTCTGCGGCACGTGCCGCACGCGCGCCCTCATCCATTCCCGCGTAAATGGCAGGCATCTGGACATTTTCACTGGCGCTTTCAGTCGGAATCAGGTGATAGCCCTGAAAGACAAAACCAAAGGTCTCACGGCGCAACTGGGCCAGTTCATCAGAACTGAGCTGTGCGACATCCCGACCTTGAAAAAGATAGGTGCCGCTGCTGGGTTTATCCAGACAACCCAGCAGATTCATCAGTGTCGATTTACCGGACCCCGAGGCCCCCACAATCGCCACAAACTCGCCCGGCTCAATACTCAAGCTGACATCGAACAGAACCTGCACAGCAGGCTTAGTGCTGGGCGGGCCGCCATAGATACGGTTAATGTCCCGCAGTTCAATCAAAGGAGGTGCAACCCCTACCATTGCAGCCACCGCCAGCCACGCTCAGGAGTGAGCACCGCCAGAACAACGTGCTCCCCTTTAGCCAGCCCGTTCACGACTTGTACCTGGTGACGATTACGCACTCCCAGGTCGACCGGCTTTTCCTGCACCTTGCCCCGCTCCAGCACCGGCACCGTAAAAGCATCAGGACCACGATCAGGGTCTGGGCGTAAAGCCACCAGGGGTATCAGTAAGGCCTGGTCGGCACGATCAATCTCAAACAGCACCTGCGCCGTCATCTGCGGCATCAATTCGCCGTCTTCATTGGCCACATCAAACAGCACCGTATACATGATGGCCTGTGTGGCAGTCGGTGCCGCCGCCGTGCTTTCATCCTGAGTGCTGCCCTCTGGCGCAGGCATGATTTGGCGAACCTTGGCCTGCCATTGACGCGCCCGCGTTTCGCCCTGCTCCCCCAAGGTTGTAAAGGTAACGCTCATACCGGGCTTGATACGACGAATGTCAGCCTCAGACACGCTGGTCCACACCGTCATGGTGCTCAGGTCTGCAATGCGCAGAATATTGGGAGTTTGATACGTGGCATTCAGCGTCTGACCTTCACGAGCCTGCACGCCAATGACCGTGCCACTCATGGGCGCGTAAATGCGCGTATAGCCCAAGCGTGCCTCATCGGCTTTCAGCGTGGCCTGAGTCTGCTCCATCTGCGCTTGTACATGCGCTACCCGAGCCTGCGCAGTCGCCAGATTGGCTTGGGCAATCTGAATATCTTCCTGACGGCTGGCCTGCTGGCGCTCCAGTTGACGCTGGCGAGCCAATTGCTGACGCGCCAATAAAAGCTGAGCCTGCTGCTCGGCCAACTGGGCCCGGAACGCAGCCAAGGAAGCTCGGCCTGCATCGACGGTGGCTTGCTGCACACTGGGATCGATTTCCACCAGCAACTGGCCCTGCTCAACCTGATCGCCCGGCGCAACCGGCAAAGCCGTAATCTGCCCGGACACCTGCGCACCCACGTCCACATAGCGACTGGGCTTCAAAGTTCCCACCGCAGCAACGGTAGCGCGTATATCACTTTGCTCCACGGCCACCGTTTCAAACTGCTCTGAAGAACGCCCGGCCTGTGCGGCAAGCGCCCCCAGCACCAGCACCGCCACCAGGGCCAACGCCCAGCGGCGCTTTACTGCTTTGGACTTCATAACTAATCCCAAAAAACCGTAGATCTGCACCCGCCGTATCATGCGCGGCAGGTGATCAAAAAAACAAAAGTGGTCAAGAAGGCAGGTACTTGCTTAGACCAAAACCGGCTCCACGCTACTTAGCAGACAAGGAGGTTCCCACCTAAACGGTGCAGTCAAGCGGACAGGGCAAGAGGTCCTTTTTCAGGCCTTCCTTATAAAGACGTTTGAGAGCCCACTTTCCGGACATTTATTTTGTAAAAGTTATAGCGATGGGCTTGAGATAAGGGCGTCAAACACTTGCTGGACGCCCTATGTGGTGGAGAACAGGCAGGACTGTGCCCCCTGCCCGGTCCTTTCCTTAAAACTCCGCCGAGACACTCAGCATGAACGTGCGTGGCTGCGACAAGACCAGATAGCCATTATTGGGATAGCCACCGACCGAAGCCCAATACGCCGTATCGGCCACATTCTCGACACTGGCCCTGAACGTCATGGGCACACCGGAAATCTTGCGCTGATAGCTGGCCCCCAGATCCCAACGCACCCAACCTGGCACACGGATCGCATTGGCCGAATCCGCGTAACGGGCACCGGTTGCCAGCAACTGCGTATCCAGCGACAAGCCTGTCACCTGCGGCACATCCCAGGTTAGGCCCAGACTGCCTTGCCAACGCGGCACGCCAATCACGCGCTGACCTTCGCTCAGCGGGTCACCCGTGTTTTTCTGCTTGGTGTCCAAGGCGGTCACCCCACCCAGAATGCGCAGGGAGTCCGTCAACTGGCCGTAGAAGCTCAGCTCCAACCCGTTATGGCGATCCTTGCCCGCTTCCACAAAGCGCAGATCGTCGTTCACCACACCACGCGGTTTGGTCGTGGTAAAGAAGGTCAGCCCACCCCCCAAGGAACCGTTGTCGTACTTGATCCCCAGCTCTTTTTGCTTGGCCACAAAAGCCGACAAGCGCTGCCCGGCGTTTTGAACCGGCTGATTGTTAAAGCGAGTCGGTGCCAGATCGCCTTGCGCCAGGCTTTCCGTGTAGTTGCCGTACAAAGCCCATTCATCTGTCAGCTTGAACACCACACCCGCAGCAGGGCTGGTATGTTGCTGACGATCTTTGCGCTGCAAGGCCTGGGTGCCATAGTCATAGCTGCGCGTTTCCATGATTTGATGGCGCAGCCCCAACATGACTTCCAGCCTGTCGTCCCAGAGATACATCAGGTCGCCCAGGGTATAACTGGTCAGTTTGGTGCGTCCCACCAAAGCGGGTGAACCCAAATCTCCCCCGGTATAAGCGAAGGGTGACAAGGCGTGATTCACAGGATCATAAAGATTACTTTCCTGCACGCTACCCATAGCCCAGGCATTTTTCTCTTTGTGGTCATACAAAGAAGCAGCAGCGACCAGCTCATGCAACACAGGCCCGGTCTCAAAACTGGCTCGCAAACCCAACTCGCCTGTTTTCACGTCATCACGTCGGGAATTGTTGAAACGCGAGAAGGTGGTTTTTCCAGAAACGGCATCCGTTACCGTCTGAGTCGCAAGCTGATTTTTTTCCTTGCCATCTTTCATACCGAAAGCAGCCCACAGGGTCATGGAATCATTCAGATCATATTCCCCGCGTACCGTCCCAAAAATGGTTTTCTCATTAGAGTAGGTCCAGGGCTGGGCGAAGTTGCGCGTGTGCGAAGGCAAGCCCGGCAAAGCGGACAAGCCCGCCTTTAAAGCCACATTAGGCCGGACTTCACGCAGCTTATGTTCTTGATAGCCCAAGTCCGCCGACAAACGTACACGCTCACCACGCCAATCCACCCCTACTGTGTACAGGTCCAGACTGGTGTGCTCATTGTCGACCGCCGTATCACCACTGCGTTTGATGGCATTGATACGAATGCCTGCCGCATCATCGGCAAAACGACGCGCAATATCCGCCTTGATCTGGCTTTGCCCGCCACTACCATAACCTGCACTGATCTTGGTCAGCGGGCTCTCGCCAGCCCGTTTGGGCAGCACATTGATCGTGCCCCCAATACCACCGCCGGAAGGCGCGGCACCGTACAGAAAGCCACCTGCGCCATGCAGCACTTCAATACGCTCGGCCAGTTCGGCAGCCGTCGCTTGCCGGGGCAGCAAACCAAACAAACCGTTGTAGGCAATATCATCGGACGCCGTCAAAAAGCCCCGAATGAAAAAACTTTCCTGAAAATTGCCAAAACCACGGGCCACGCGCACGGAAGGATCATGGCGCACCACATCGGCTACGGTCGACGCCTGCAATTGCTCGATATAGCGGCTGGTGTAGCTATTGACGCTGAAAGGCGAGTCCATGTTTTCAAGAGAACCCAATATCCCCACTCGCCCGCCGCTGGCGACCTGACCGCCCGCATACTCCGGCAACAAGCCCTGACGCGACGCATCCGCACTGGCATTAACGGTAATGGTGGACAACTCCTGCGGCTGGGCAACATCCCTCTGGTCTTGCGCCTGAGCCTGACAATGAAGAGCAAACAGAGACAGGACAAGAGAGCGTCCCAGGCAAGGCTTGAATAAGCTGGTCATCACGATTACCTATCAAGCCTTGATGTTCTTCAGGTCAATACGCACCACACTTTCGCGCTTGCTGGCTTTGTACTGCGGAGTGGAAGGAGCTTTAACGGTGACGTACAACTGGCTATCCGGGCCCAGCTCCAGGCTGTTGGGGTTATCAGGCAAGTTGTATTGCGCCTTGATCGCATAGCTGCCGCCATCCAGCACAGACACTTTGCCTTGCTCGCGGTGAGTCAAATACAGCTCGTCGCGATCAGCGTTATACAAGACATCCATGGCATCCCCCACCGGCAGTTCCTGCAGCAATTTGCCGTTGCGGGCATCCAGCACATACACGGTTTTCTGGTCTTTGGTCTCGGTCACGTACAGACGATTGCGCCTGGAATCCAGCGCAAAATTCAAGAGCAAGGCGGGTTTGGCGCCAGCCGGTTTCCAGCGCTGTTCGATCTTGTTGGTTTGGGTATTGATCACCATCACTTCGCCGTCGCCATTGGCGGCATACAGACGATGCGATCCCGAATCTATCAGCAGACCGGTCACCCATTTTCCTGCGTTTTCAATGGTGTCGATCAGTTCCAGATTACGATCATCCAGCACCCAGATCACGGCCGGCGCACCTACGGCCCCCACATACACACGGCCTTGCTGGGGGTCGTGACGAATCGTGCGTGGCCCCATTTTGGTGTCATCAAAACTGGTATTGCTAAAGCGGACTCGCTCCAGGCTCCCGTCCTCTTTCAGCTCAACTTTGGAGACGGCAGCAGCCAGACTATTGGTGACGTACAGGGTGTCGCCCGACGCGTTCGTCGCCAGGCCGAAGTTACTTTCATCGGTATAAATCGTCCCCTTCACATCCAGGGTGATGGGGTCCAGTTTATAGATCACACCACCCCGAACCGAAGGCGCACGCTCTGCCGAAGCCACATACAAGGACTTATCAAACGGGCTGTAAACCGTTTGATAAACCCCGTAAGCCAGATCCTTGCGCAAAGCCCCTTCTGCCGTAATTGACGTCTTTTGCGCCAGCTCCGGCGTCAAGGGCAGCGAGATCACCTCGGACGACTGGGCGTGGGCAAGAGATCCGGCACTTAGCAAAGCGGCAGACAAGACAGACAAAGCAAGGCGACGTGTGAACATTTCAATATCCCGTGTTAGAAATAGAAGTGATTATCATTTGTATTATTACATTAAGCACTTCCATGCTCAAAATCGGGATATCCCTGCACCTTAAGGAGAAACACGCGGGACTAAATCAGCCGCTTCCCTATCCCCCACTTGACTGCCCTCGCTACAATATCGACTCAGCCGCCTCCTGGGCGGCCTTGTTGTTGAATTCCCTGACCTGTACTGCGCTATGACTTCTGCTGCCGATCTGTCCGCCCACACGCCCATGATGCGTCAATACCTTCAGCTCAAAGCGGAGGCTGGCTCGCATCTGCTGTTCTATCGGATGGGGGACTTCTATGAGATGTTCTACGCCGATGCCGAACGCGGCGCTCGCCTGCTGAACCTGACGCTGACCAAGCGCGGTTCCTCCAACGGCGAGCCTATCCCCATGGCCGGTGTGCCTTTTCACGCCATGGAAGGTTATCTGGCGCGTTTGGTGGCCTTGGGCGAATCCGTCGCCATCTGTGAGCAGGTCGGTGACCCGGCTGCCAGCAAAGGTCCGGTCGAGCGCAAGATCATGCGTGTGGTCACCCCCGGCACACTGACGGATGACGCCTTGTTGCCTCCCAAGGCAGACCGCCTGATTGCCGCCTGCACACTGATCAAGGTGCAACGTCAGGAAATGGTGGGGCTGGCCTGGATGAACCTGGCCAGTGGCGAGTTTCTGGTCAGCCAGTGCGAACCCGACATGCTGGATACGGAGCTGAATCGTATCGGCCCGGTAGAACTGGTCTATCCCGAATCGCTGCGCCCTGCCCCGGAACTGCCGCAAGCCAGCTGCCACACCCTGCCGGATTGGCACTTTGCACAGGACGGTTCACGCGAAACCTTGCTGGACCATTTTGACCTGGATTCTTTAGCCAGCTTTGGTCTGGACGATCTGCCTGCGGCGACGGCGGCAGCCGGAGCCTTGCTGCGTTACGTCGGCAGCACACAATCTCAGTCCCTGGTCCACATCACCGCTATCCGCGTTCAGCACAGCTCGGACTTTCTGGTGCTGGATGCCGTCACGCGCAAGAATCTGGAAATTACCGAAACCATTAGCGGTGAAACCAGCCCAACCCTGTTCTCCACGCTGGATCATTGCCAGACCCCCATGGGCAGCCGTTTGCTGCGCCGCTGGCTGCATCACCCCTTGCGCTTGAACCACGCCGTTCAACAGCGTCAGGATGTGGTGTCCCTGTTCTTCCAAACCCAGCAAAGCGCCAGCTTGAATGCAGGCGATCCTTTGGGTGTGCTGCGCCATGCCCTGCGCCGCTTCCCGGACCTGGAGCGTATTGCCACGCGTATTTCGCTACGCAGCGTGCGTCCTCGGGAGCTGGCCAGCTTGCGCGATGCGCTGGTGACACTGCCTGAACTACGTCGGGAGCTGGAACAGAACTTTGCTCAGTCTGAACACTTGCATGGGCATTTGTTAAGTCTGGCTCTGGACCCGGAGCTGGCTTCCTTGCTGCAGTCTGCCATCGCCTCCGAGCCCGCCTTGCTGATACGCGATGGTGGTGTCATTGCCGATGGCTACGATGCGGATCTGGACGAGCTACGCAGCCTGGCCAGCGATAGCGGCGATGTGCTGGTAAAGATCGAAGCTCGCGAACGCGAACGCACCGGCATTGCTACCTTGCGCGTCGAATATAACCGTGTGCATGGCTTCTTTATTGAAGTCAGTCGCGGTCAGGCCGACAAGGTCCCCGACGACTACCGCCGCCGCCAGACACTGAAAAATGCCGAGCGCTTCATCACGCCTGAATTGAAAGAGTGGGAGGACAAGGTCCTGTCCGCCAAGGACCGCAGTCTGAGCCGCGAGAAGTTCCTGTTCGATGAATTGCTGGACAAGCTGCAAAGCTATGCAGGCCCCTTGGCCTTGTGCTCCAGCGCCCTGGCCGAACTGGATACCCTGTCCTCCCTGGCCTTGCACGCACTGGACAATAATTGGGTCGCCCCCGAGCTGACCGAGCAGGCTGGTATCTGGATTGAAGCAGGCCGTCACCCTGTGGTGGAGCACAGCATCGAGCGCTTCACGCCCAACCATTGTGAAATGCACGCACAACGTCGCATGTTGCTGATTACCGGCCCGAATATGGGCGGTAAATCCACCTATATGCGTCAGGTTGCCCTGATTGCCTTGCTGGCCCGCATCGGTAGCTTTGTACCGGCAAGCACAGCCCGTATTGGTCAGATCGACCGCATCTTTACCCGTATCGGTGCAGCGGATGATCTGGCCGGTGGCCGCTCTACCTTCATGATGGAAATGACCGAAGCAGCAGCCATTCTGGCCGGTGCCACCCCCTACAGTCTGGTGCTGATGGATGAAATTGGTCGCGGCACCTCCACCTATGATGGTCTGGCCCTGGCCTGGTCCATCGCGCATCGCTTGCTCAGCCACAATCAGGCACTGACCCTGTTTGCCACGCACTATTTCGAAATCACGCGCCTGCCCAACGAGCTGCCTGCCGCTGCCAACGTGCACTTGGCCGCCGCAGAATCGGCCTCCGGCATTGTGTTCCTGCACGAAGTTCAGGAAGGCCCCGCCAGCCGCAGCTACGGGATTCAGGTTGCACAACGTGCCGGCATTCCCTCTGCGGTCATCCGTCAGGCCAGTCGCGAGCTAAGCCGTCTGGAAGCACAAAACGATCCTAGCGCACAGTTGGATTTGTTCAATGCAGGCAGCGCTCCGGAAGCCACGGTCGCCGAGCCTGATCCGACCACAGAAAAAGCACTGGACCTGCTGGATCAGTTCAAGCAACTGGATGTGGATGACCTGAGCGCACGCGACGCCCTGGATTTGCTGTACCGCTGGAAAAAAGAGATGAAGGCGGCGGGTTAAACAGTCCTGAAGGGAGCCCAAGAGGCTCCTTTTTTTATGTGGTTTTCCGAGGACCGTTGGCGAGCAGATCGACAATCAATCATTCTTAGACTCCTACCGTGAGTCAATCACTCGATATCGCGAGTATTTCTCTGGATTCTTTGCGCTGGATACGCCTGATACGCAGGCTAGCCATACACCGGGACAGGCCGGATCAGTTAAGCTACGGGCTAATTTAATTCTTGTTCGGGCAGTCCATGACTATCGACCAGCCATTGACCCTTTTGGGCGGCATCAGCGCGCATGAGTTCATGCAAACCTACTGGCAACGCAAACCTTTATTGATACGCGGCGCCATCCCTAATTTCAAGCACTCGCTGAGCATAGACAATATCCGCGAGCTGGTAACGCGTGAAGAAGTCGAGTCGCGCCTGATCATCCATGACGGCGAAGACTGGGAAATGGAAACCGGGCCTTTTGACGAGCTGCCGCCCGCCTCGCAGCCCAACTGGACCGCCCTGGCACAAAGCGTGGATCTGCACGACGACAACACCGCCGCCCTGATGCGTCAGTTCCGCTTCATTGGCGATGCCCGTCTGGACGACGCCATGATCAGCATTGCTTCTGACGGCGGTGGCGTAGGCCCACACTTCGACAGCTACGATGTGTTCCTGCTGCAAGCCCACGGCAAGCGTCACTGGCGTATCAGCCAGCAAAAAGACCTGAGCCTGGTGCCCGACTTGCCCTTGAAGATTCTGCGCAATTTCCAGGTAGAAGAAGAGTTCACGCTGGAACCCGGCGACATGCTGTATCTGCCCCCGCACGTGGCACATGACGGGATTGCAATTGGCGACTGCATGACGATTTCCATCGGCTTTCGCTCGCCTACCCAGGCAACGCTGGCCCGTGGTTTGATGGATGCCGCCTCGGATCAGTTGGCCGCCGCCAGTGGCGAAGGCTTTGGCTTGTATGCCGACCCACCGATGCCCATGCCCGAGAGCCTGCAGCAGCGCTACACCGACCCGGATGCCCAGGCCAGCACCACACCTGCCGCCTTGCCGGAGAAGCTTGTTCAGAAGTCGCTGGATGCCTTGAACGCCATTCGTTTTGACGAAGCATTGGCCTCACGGTTCCTGGGCGTCTGGCTGACCGAATTGCCCAGTAATAGCTGGTTCGACATTGCCGAAGACCCGGTTGATCTGCATGACCCCGAGCTGCCTGCAGGCCGCTTGGCTTTGGATCGCTGCTCGCGCATGATGTATCGCGGCGATGAGCTGTATATCAACGGTGAGGTCGCCCCCTGCCCCGCCAGCCCGGCCCTGAAACAATTGGCTGACCAACGTGAACTCTTGATCCCCGGCGACAGTTTCGAAGCCCTGGATGAAGATGAGCGCGAAATGCTGAATGCCTGGCTGGATGACGGCTGGCTGCAGTTCAAGGAAAACTGAGCACTGAGCCACTAACTCTGGCGAGTTCAGAAAAGAAGCGGAGCAGCTTGCAAGCTGCTTCGCTTTTTTATTGCTAACACCTCAGGAATCGAAAAACCGATACATTTGCTGGTTGCAGTTGCAGTTGCAGTTGCAGTTGCAGTTGCAGTTGCAGTTGCAGTTGCAGTTGCAGTTGCCACAGTATTTTATTCACGCCATCCAGCAAGAAAAAGCACTATCATGAACAACGCGATGCACAAGACGAGCAATTCGTCATAAAGCCACCATTAGTGGCTTTGCAGCCGAGCTTCAATCCAGCTCGGGCCACATTCAAAATCACGTAGCCACCCCGCTCAATCTAGTCAGGCACCTACCCAACTCAAAAGTGGTCTGCCCTACATCCAGAAAGCGTCCTATCTGGCCAGTCCATTTAATCGCTATAAATAGTGCTCGTTTGTCATCTCTCCTTTTGGAAAGCGCAGAGCACTATGTCTACCTCCCGATCGACCTCATCCTCTCTAGTCAGCGACCTGATCCCGCCTATCGTGGCCGGTCTGATCTCGGTCATCGTCAACTACGGCGGCACCTTTATTCTGGTTTTCCAGGCCGCCAAAGTAGCCGGCCTCAGCCCTGAGCTGACCGCCTCCTGGGTCTGGTCAATTTCCATTGGTGTGGGTGTTACCGGTTTGCTCTTGAGCTGGGTTTCGCGCGAACCCATCATCACCGCCTGGTCCACGCCCGCCGCTGCATTTCTGGTTACGGCTCTGGCCACCACGCCATATGAAGAAGCCGTCGGCGCCTACCTGATCTCGGCAGCGGCCTTTGTGGTCCTGGGCCTGTCCTCCTACTTCGAGCGCCTGATCCGTCTGATCCCCAACGGCATCGCTGCCGGTCTGCTGGCCGGCATTCTGCTGCAATTTGGCATTGGCGCATTTGGCAGCATGACACTGGACCCGAAACTGGCAGGTCTGCTGATTCTGGCCTACCTGATCATCAAACGCTTTTCCGCACGCTACGCAGTGGTCGGCATTCTGATCCTGGGCCTGAGCTTTCTGCTGCTGGAGCATCGCGTAGACCTGAGTGGTCTGAAACTGGAACTGGCCGCGCCGGTATTCACCATGCCAGTATTCACCCTGAATGCCTTGCTAAGCGTCGCCTTGCCTTTATTCCTGATCACGCTGACCGGCCAATACATGCCCGGCATGCTGGTCCTGCGTAACGACGGTTTTCGTACCAGTGCCAACCCAATTGTCTGGGTGACAGGACTGGGTTCGTTGATCATGGCTCCTTTTGGCTCCCATGCCATGAACGTAGCCGCCATTACCGCCGCTATCTGCACCGGGCCGGAGGCGCACCAGGATCCTTCCAAACGCTGGGTTGCCGGGATTGCCGCCGGTGTGTTCTACATTCTGGTCGGCGTTTTTGGAGTAACCCTGGCCGCTGTGTTCATGGCCTTCCCTGCAAGCTTTATTACCACGCTGGCGGGCTTGGCTTTGTTGGGCACCATTGGCGGCAGCCTGGCGGGAGCCATGGCAGACGTCAAATCGCGTGAAGCAGCCTTGATTACCTTTTTGGCATCAGCCGCCAATATCACCCTGTTCGGGATTGGCGGGGCTTTCTGGGGCCTGGTGATCGGTCTGCTGGCGTACTTTATTTTGAATGGAAAGTTGCCGCAGCGTAAAACGGAAAAGCTGGGTACTGAGGGGCTTCCGGCGGCGTCTGATGCGCGGTAACTCATAAAAACCTATTCAGGCCAGAACAGAGTTTCTGGCCTGAATGGCAAAAACATTCCCCTTGCCCATGCAGGATTACTGCCTTGAATACCACTGATTTTATTGTAAAAACTAGTCACAAAAAACCCATCAATAAGCACTATAAACCTGCAACTTAGCCCTACTGCAGGCAAAAAACCCTGTAAGAATTAATAGACACAATCTATTGACTGCCTCTTCCACGCTCAAGTGCTAGCCTGCGCTGGCTTTGATCTTCAGGAAACGGTGTCATGTTTGGCGATTTCGATCTTGCGTCACCCTATGCGGCTTATGCCCGTCTTCGTCAGGGGCCGCCTTTGGTTTGGGATGCGGATTTCTGCGGTGGGGCGTGGTTAGTTCATAGACACAGCGATGTACAAGCCGCCCTGCGCAATCCCGATTTAAGTGTGCGGCGTGTTGGCGGGTGGGTGGCCCAGGCTGGCGCTGATCCTTCCCCTCGTTTGCAAGCCTTCAAGGGCTTGATGGCCAGGACACTGGTCTTTCTGGACCGCCCCCGTCACACACGCGTCAGACGAGTAGTGAATGCGGCTTTTAGTGCGAAGGCTTTGGAAACCCTGCACAGCACGATTGAAAAGCGCGTTACGCACATCCACCTGGAGTTAAAAGACAAGCTGCGGCACGGTTCAGTGGATCTGGTTGATGAGGTCTGTCGCCCGCTCCCCGCCTTGGTCATGATGGACGTGCTCGGTTTGCAGCACCTGCCTTTATCGGTGTTTCAGGCCTGGTCGGAGCAACTGGCAGGTTTTATCGGACAAGCCACGCCGGATATGCCTTTGCTAAGAAGCACTCAGGACGCCTTGCTGGATATGGCTGACTTTCTAGGCAACGGTGCCAATCTGCAAGAAGGCGGGTTGGCCTGGCGGCTTTTGCATGATGAGCAGCTTTCCCTTCAAGGCAGGCGCGAGCGCCTGGCACAGTCCTGTATGTTGCTCTTTGCAGGTTATGAAACCTCCCGGCATCTGCTTAGCTCCCTGTTTCAAGCACTGCTGGCCGACTCCACAACGCTGCAGGACTTGCTATCGAATCCGCAGAAAATTCCTGCCGCGATCAAAGAGGTGCTGCGTCACGACAGCCCGATTCAGTACACAGCCAGACGTTTGATGCATGACCAGCACTGGCATGGTCAGCATTTGCGCAAGGGGCAGTTGCTGCTTTTGCTCTTGGGCGCTGCCAACCGCGATCCGGCGGTGTTTGCCAATCCTGACACTCTGGACTTCAGCCGCAACAATCAGGCCGAGCTATCCATGGGACACGGAATTCATCATTGCCTGGGAGCCGGTTTGGTGCAGCTGGAAGCCAAGCTCGTACTTGAGCAATTCCTGCCTTTGCTCCCTCGCCTGCAATGGACGCAAGGTGAGCGTATTCGGCTCCCCGCCTATCGGGGCTGGAACCGCTTGCCGGTTCAATACCGGGCAGCACAGTCATGAGTGCTTTTCTCGTTCATCTGGATCAACAACTGGAGACTTTGAAGACCAGGAAACTGTGGCGCCAAAGAGCAATCAGCCGCCCCTTGTCAATCGCCCATATCGAACGCAATGGCCAGGTCTTGCTGAATTTCGCCAGCAATGACTATCTGGGCCTTAGTCAGCATCCACAACTCAAACTGCTTAAAACACAAGACGTCGCCGGAGCGACGGCATCCCCGCTGATTTGTGGGCATCATGCGCTGGCTGAAGCACTGGAGCAGGAGCTGGCAGAATGGAGTGGCTTCGAGGCCAGCCGTCTTTTTGTCAGCGGTTATCAAGCCAGCCTGGGCGTGATTCCCGCGCTGGTCGGAACGGGCGACACGATCTTTTGTGACAGGCTTAACCACGCCAGCCTGATTGACGCCAGCCGCCTATCCGGCGCTCGTTTACGTGTCTATCCCCATAGGGATATGGCACGGCTGGATGATTTGCTCGACAGGCCAACACCAGGCTTCAAACTGGTGATCTCGGACAGCCTGTTCAGCATGGACGGGACAATAGCCCCGGTCGATGAGCTGATCGCCTTATGCGAACGCCACGATGCCTTGCTGTATCTGGACGATGCACATGGCCTGGGAATTTTGGGTGAAAACGGACGTGGAGCGCCTGAGCTATTCCAGCTCACGACCACACAGCGTCGGCGTCTTATTTACCTGGGGACTTTTGGCAAGGCGGCCGGTCAAGGCGGTGCATTTATTGCCTGCTCCCACAAGCTGGCCGACTGGTTCACGCAATCCGCCCGCAGCTATGTGTACAGCACCGGCTTGGCCCCGGCGCATTGTGCGTCCTTGCTGGCCTGTCTGCAGCTGATCAAACAAGCCCAGCCCCAGCGGACCCTGTTGAAAGAGCATATCCAGACGCTGCAAACCTTGAGCCAGGATCTGCCCTGGCGTCTAGCTCCCTCCGATACGCCCGTGCAAAGCCTGTTGATTGGCGAGGTAGAACCTGCTTTGCAACTGGCCGAAACCCTCCTGCAAAAAGGTATTTGGGCACCGGCCATACGTCCGCCTACCGTTCCCCGCCATCAAGCCCGATTACGCATATCCCTGTCTGCCGCCCACCGGCAACAGGACATTGAAAAACTAGTCCAGGCACTACATGAAGCCGCCCACTCTTTACGGTGATTTGCCATGAACTCAAACTCCTTTCCCCCTTTGGCCCAACGCAGCCTGCAAGCGGTCTGGCATCCTTGCACTCAAATGCAGCATCACGATCAAGGCGTGCCGCTACTGGCAATCAAACGCGCCCAAGGCGCCTGGCTTCATGATGCCGACGGCAACGCCTATCTGGACGCTATCAGCTCCTGGTGGGTGAATCTGTTTGGCCATAGCCACCCGCATCTAGTGCAAGCCATTAGCGATCAGGTTCAGCAACTGGATCACATCATGCTCTGCGGACTGACCCATGAGCCGGTTGTGCAGCTTTCCGAACGATTGGCCGCCTTGAGCAGCCATCGTTTAGGCCATGCTTTTTATGCCAGCGACGGTGCTTCCGCGGTTGAGATTGCCCTGAAGCTGAGCGTGCACTACTGGCGCAACCAAGGCCAGGAACACAAGCACCGCTTTGTAGGCATCGCGCAGGGATACCACGGCGAAACACTGGGTGCTCTGGCCGTGACCGACGTGCCCTTGTTTCGGGAAAACTACGGCACACAACTGGGCCAGCAATACACCGCAGCCAGCCCCGATCTGCGTCAAGCCACTAGCCCGGACGAACACACGCAGGTCACCGAAAACGCATTGCGCTCGCTGGAGCAGATTCTGGCTGGTCATCAGGACATTGCCGCCGTCATTCTGGAGCCGCTAGTGCAATGTGCGGCTGGCATGCACATGCACTCCCCCGACTATCTACGCGGCGTGCGCGAGCTGTGTGACCGCTATCAGGTGCATTTGATCCTGGACGAGATTGCCGTGGGTTGCGGCCGTACCGGCACGTTCTTTGCCTGCGAGCAGGCCGGTATCTGGCCTGACCTGCTGTGCTTGTCCAAGGGAATTACCGGCGGCACGTTACCCTTGTCCGTAGTGCTATCCAGCCCCTCGATTTATCAAGGGTTTTATGACCAGGACTTGCGCCGAGGCTTTCTGCATTCCCATTCTTATACCGGCAATCCCCTGGCCTGCCGAGCCGCGCTGGCCACGCTGGACTTGTTCCAGCAATACCCCGTCTACGAGCTGCAAAAAACGCTGGGACAAGCACTTGATGAAGGTTTGCATAGACTGAACCGGCACTATCCCAAGATGCAGCATCTGCGCCGCTGCGGGGTAATCTGGGCCTTTGATCTGGACACGGGCCCAGCTCGCTACGATCACCAGGGCTTCGCCCGGCGCTTTTACCGCTCTGCTTTGCAACAGGGACTGATGCTGCGCCCTATCGGCAATACGGTGTACCTGATGCCCGGCTATCTCTGGGGCACAAAAGAGGTGGAGCATTGCCTGCATGGGCTGGGTCGTCTGCTGAAGGAATACGCATGAGGGCCTGCTTTGTGACGGGCACCGATACGGAAATTGGCAAAACGCTGATCAGCTCGGCTTTACTTCATTTACTAAGCCAAAGCGGCGCGCGCACGCTCGGCATCAAACCCATTGCTTCGGGGGCCGCAGAGGTAGAAGGACGTTTACAGAACGAAGATGTGGATGCACTGGCGCGGCATTCCAGCCTGAAGCTCGCTCCCGAAACCCTGACACCGTACTTGTTTAAGCCCGCTGCGGCACCCCATATTCTGGCTGAACAAGCAGGAATCGAAATAGACCCGACTCTGATCAAAAAAACGATTCAAACAGTGGCGAAGCAGGCCGATTATGCAATCGTTGAAGGAGTAGGAGGCTTCATGCTGCCCTTGGGGCAAGGGCGGACAGGCGTAGATTTAGCGCAAGTCTTGCAACTACCTGTGGTGCTGGTTATCGGTCTACGTTTGGGTGCCTTGAATCACGCTTTGCTGACGGCTCAAGCCATACGCGCCAGCGGCTTGAACTTGCTGGGCTGGGTCGCCAACCACATAGCGCCGGAGATGAGTTATGCCCAGGAGAACCTGCAAACGCTGCATGACTATCTGCCGAGCCCTTGCCTGGGTGTCATTCCCAGATTGGAAGCCACAACACTGGATGAGCGTATCCAGCAAGCTGCGCAATATTTACGCTCGCCATGGGGAGATAAGAACTAGGCGCTTTGCACAAGGCTTATAGAAAGTAGCTACCTACACTCCCCAGAAACGCCACGCCTAGCAGTAGACACACGGCGCCACCCAAGGCAAAGCGCAAGGCCGGGTTGGTGGACCAGGCGTCCAAACAGCTATTTAGCAAACGTTGACGCCATGTCCCCGACCCTGCCGCGCCTGCGGCTTGCCGGGAGTTTGCACGCAAACGACTCAGATGCTCCTCGCTGATTCCATCCATGGCTTCCCACTCCAGCTTCCAGCGCAAGAAGGCGGCCTGATGCTCGGGATCAATGGATAACCAGGCCCGGAAAGCAGACTGGCTGCGGGCATCGTTCTGATGTTTGGGGTCGTGCTGTTTGAGCAGCCAGTTCAAGGCCTGCTCATCAATGTGCTGCATGTGCTCGTCCTTAGACATACGAACCAGCCGGACGCGGCACTGCCCCGTCCGCCCGATTGAGCGGCGCCGGATTATGGCGGCACGCCAACATGGCCATGCGGATATAGTGCTCAACCACTCGGGGGCTGGTACCCATGCGTGTCGCAATTTCTTTGTAGTTCAGGCCCTCGAAGCGATGCAGCACAAAGGCTTCACGACGACGACGAGGCAAGGCCTCGATCATGGCCAGCATACGAGCACCCGGTTCTGAAGGAGCGTGAGCAGAGGCTTGTGTGCCACGCAGCATACGCAGGCAAAAACTTAAACCGTTACGGCAAAACGATTTCAGCATGGGCCACTCCCTAAAACACATTAAATGATAATGGTTCCTATTATCTTTACAGTTTTAGAGAAAGTCCAGCCCTGCTCAAGAAAGATTAACTCTGCTCACAAAATAAAAGATGGCCCCTCTCAAGTCTCTGCCAAAGAAAGGCTTTGCACCATTTCAGGGAGCACCGCAATACAGGCGCTACAAACAGAGCGCAGCGTAGCCTGGAAATGAGACTGTGTCCTTTCAGGAAATGCTCTCAACGACCTCTTCTTCTGTAGAGGAAAAGCCAGTGCTAATCGCGCTGACCTCGCCAGATTCCTGGGCCCTATTGGCTCCTCTTTGACAAGAGAAAAAGAGCCGAGGTAATTCAGAACAGGGCTAGGACATAAAAAAAGCCCTGGCATGAAACCAGGGCTTTTTCCAGACGGCCCGCAGGCCGACTCAAAACAATCAGTTGCCGGGGCGCAGATTGGTAGACAGCACATTGATGATGCGCTTGGCTGTCGGCGTGGTCTGCTCCTGACCTTGCTGATCCAGCACCGTTACGCGAGTGCCAGCACCTTGAGCGCTCAGCTTGATGCGGAAGGGTGTGGCTTCGGCGGTGTTGCGGCTGCCGAAGATGCGGCCAATGATGTTTTGCTGCTCAATCTTCTCGCCGGTATCCGAATCCAGATAGCGGATGAAGAACTCGCCAGCGGAACGGTCACGATCCTCAACCGAGAAACCGGCGGAGTCGATGGCTACGCCAACACGACGCCATGCACGATCAAAGGACTCGTTCAGCATCAACTCAGCCTGATCGCCCTTGTCCGACGCCTGGACCTGAACGCTGGAAGGATCCTTGGAAGCGTTGGCTACTTGTTCACGTGCTGTTTCAATATCCGAGCCCAGGAAGACCATCATGCGAGCCAGCATGGCCGCATTCAGACCTGGATCTTCTTTGGCGAACACCCATTTAAAGGCGGAACCGTCTGCCGTGGGTGTTTCTTCCATGTGCTGGTGGGACACATAGATTTCGGTCTTGTTGCCGACGCGCTCAAAGCGGGTACGGAAGCGGTCACGTTCGCCGCTATCAAAGACCTGGTCAATGATGGAACCCAAGGCACTGCGTATCCAGCTTTCTGGAATCTTGGCGCGGTTTTCAGCCCAGTCGGTCTGAATCAAGCCGGCACGGGGATCCTGGGACTGAATGGTAAAACCATGCTCACCCCAGAAATCGACGATGCGGGGGAACAGGTCTTCCACGGGGCGGTCTACGACCAGCCAGCGCAGATCGCCATCGCGCATCACCTTGATGGCATCAGACTGAGGCAGGATCGTATCGGCACCGCCCTTGGCCTGCTGCGCGGTTTGACCTTGCGAGTAGACCGAGTAAGACGTGGCACCTTCTGGCGCACGGTAATGTGCGTCGCGGTTGGCCTGGGTCAGATCCGGCGGAATGCTCAAGGGATCGCCTGCTACCGTACTCTTGTAATTAACCGACTCGCCCTGGCCCATAATCTGGTCCATCGTCGAGCAGCCCGACAGCACCAACAGGCTCAAAGACAGCCCGATCAGGCTTTTATTAACTGGCTTTGCAATCATGGAAGAAGATCCGCAAGTTTCAAAGATTGACGCAGCAACTCGTGATGCTGTGCATTTAACGGCGTCAATGGTAAACGATATCCCAGCTGAGTAAGGCCCATTTCTGCAACTGCCCATTTCACGGGGATGGGGTTAGCCTCAACAAACAGGTTCTTGTTCAGACCTGCCAGATAGGCATTCAAACGGCGTACCGTCGGTACGTCCATATCCAAAGCGGCCTGGCACAACTGGCTCATCAGACGTGGGGCCACGTTGGCTGTCACGGAGATATTGCCTTTGGCGCCCAGCAAGATATACGAAGCAGCGGTAGGATCATCGCCGCTGACCACTATGAAATCTTCGGGGGCATCACGCAGCAGCAAGCCGCCACGAGCCAGATCGCCCGTTGCGTCCTTGATACCGATGATGTTGGGGATTTGAGCCAGACGCAACACGGTGTCGTTCTGCAGATCAGCCACGGTACGACCCGGCACGTTGTACAGGAACTGCGGCAGATCCACCGCTTCTGCAATGGCGCGGAAGTGCTGGTACATGCCTTCCTGAGTAGGACGGTTGTAGTAAGGCACCACCGACAAACCGGCGTCTGCACCCACTTCCTGGGCGTGACGCGACAGTTCGATGGCCTCGCGAGTGGAGTTGCCACCCACACCGGCAATCACGGGCACACGGCCAGCCGCGTGTTCAACGGCTACCTTGATCAGTTCAGCGTGCTCATCAACCGACACCGTGGGCGATTCGCCCGAGGTTCCAACGACCACCAGCACACGCGTTCCTTCCTGAATGTGCCAGTCGATCAGCTTTCGGTAAGCGGCAAAATCCAGACCCCCATTGGGATCCATGGGTGTAACAAGGGCAACCATGCTGCCCTGAAAATTGGAAATAGCAGAGTCCGAACTTGCCATGATGAGATGAATCTCCGGGTTTAAGGCCCTATAGCCGAAAAAAAATATGACTCACAAGTTTAACGGATAAGCCGTTAAATCATAAGAACCATTTCAATATGCCTTCGCCCAGCGCAATCAAGGGACTCATCAGGGTCCACAGTACGCCGGTAAACATCAGCAGGATCAAAATGACCATGCCATAAGGCTCGATACGAGAATAATGATAGGCCAAACGATTAGGCAATAGACTAAATACAATGCGCCCGCCATCCAAAGGCGGCAAAGGCAGCAGATTCAGTGCCATCAGAACCAGGTTGACCTGCACACCGGCCACCGCCATGCCCATCCAGAAGCGGCTGTCACCCTGCCCGATCTTGACCATCAGATGGGCATACAGAACCCACAAAATAGCCATCAGCATATTGGAGGCCGGTCCGGCCAGAGCAACCCAGAGCATGTCGCGCTTGGGATTGCGCAGGCGGCCCCAATCCACAGGGACGGGTTTGGCCCAGCCAAACAGAATGCCGCCCATGCCCATCATGGCGCTGGACAGCAACAGCACCGCCGGCACCACAATCGTGCCGATAGGGTCGATATGACGCAGTGGGTTCAGGCTGATGCGACCGGCCAGCATGGCCGTCGGGTCGCCAAACATACGGGCGACGTAGCCGTGGGCAGCTTCATGCAGCGTAATACCGAAAATGACTGGTAAAGCATAGACCGTCAAGGTCTGTATAAAAGAGTCCATGGTGATCCTTGGTCCAGGCCGGGGACTTATCTCCTACTTTTTCAAGACGATAAGTCGCCTGTCATCAGCCTGTCTGATTGGGACAGCGAGTGCTGCCCCAAGGTTCAGAATTGAAACACGGATAGGCACCTGGACGCGAGTTTTGTGCAAGCCCGCAGATCAGGACAGGCCCAAAGTGGCAGGATCACCCGAGCCACGACGCAACACCTCCGGCGTAGGCCCGGTCAGATCGATCACGGTAGTGGCCTGCAAGGGGCAAGGCCCACCATCGACAACCGCCGCCAACTGATGGGCATAACGGTCCAGAATTTCCTGGGCGTCGTTCAAGGGTTCGTCTTCGCCCTCAGGAATCAGCGTGGTGGAAATCAAGGGGCTGCCGACTTCTTCCATCAGGGCCAGGGCCACTTTCTGGTCGGGCACCCGAATACCAATGGTTTTGCGCGAAGGGTGCGACACGCGGCGCGGCACTTCCTTGGTAGCTTCCAAAATGAACGTCCACGGGCCAGGGGTGGCCATCTTCAACAAGCGATACTGCGGGTTATCCACTTTGGCAAAGTGGCTGATCTCGGCCAGATCACGACACAGCAAGGTCAGATGATGACGATCATCCAAGCCACGCAAACGACGCAGGTTGTCAGCGGCGGACTTGTCATCCAGGCGGGCGACAACGGCATAACTGGAATCGGTAGGAATGGCGAGCAGCCCTCCTTTAGCCAATAGTTCGGCTGCTTGAGCCAATGCGCGGGGTTGAGGATTTTCGGGATGAACGACGAATAATTGAGACATTTCGCGCTTCCTTGCTATTACGAGGGGAAATCATTAAACCTGAGTCACGCTCTAACCGGCAAGACCGGAGCAAGACTCAGGGTCGAAGTATTCTTGCACGAGTGTTGCATTCTTTAAAAAAAGCATGCTAGAATACATTTTTTACTTCACAGCCCACCTTGATGTAGGCCGGAAGCAAAAAAGCAGTAAACAGTGGTGACCGTAGCTCAGTTGGTAGAGTCCCGGATTGTGATTCCGGTTGTCGTGGGTTCGAGCCCCATCGGTCACCCCAGAATTTTTTAATTTTCATGTGTAAAAACTACCAGCATGTGAAAATTAGAGTAAAAACACCCTTTTAGGACAGAGACCGCTGCTAGCGGTCTTTTTTCGTTTTCAATAGCAAGAACTAATATTACAGGGACTTGCTGACCCAAAATGCACCCTATACTATTATGACTAACTGGGTGTATTGGAGCAGTCGATTTAGCATCGACTTCCAAAAAACTCGAAACCTCACCCCAAAAAGCTAGCATTGCCAACGCACTACCGTCTTGGTTGAGAGCATACCAGTCTGGCCTGCGAGCAACTTATGATTAGGAGCGCGTATGGCATACGACTACAGCAAAACGCTAAACCCTCAAAAAGCCCTTATTTGGCGTATTGTGCACCGAGACAACATACCGTGGATCCTTGGGAATAATTTACATTGCGGCAACAGTTCAGCACAAGCCACTAGCTGGGTAACCATCGGTAATACTGAGCTTATTGGTAAGCGTGGTGAGCGCGAGGTACCTATAGCCCCAGGTGGTGTTTTGAATGACTATATTCCATTCTATTTCACCCCGTTCTCACCAATGATGATAAATATTCATAGCGGAAGGGGTGGAGTTCAACGCCGACCCAATGAGGAAATCGTAATTCTTGTTTCCGACTTGCACCGCATCAGTGCACAAAAAATACCTTTCGTTTATACCGACAAGCATGCTTATTATGGATGGGCTAATTTTTATACTGACATTCAACACCTTCATAATATTGATTGGAAAATTCTACAAACCAGAGACTTTAGGCGAGATCCTAATGACTTAGAGAAGTTTGAACGCTATCAAGCAGAAGCTTTGATTCATCAAATGCTGCCAGTATCCGCATTATTGGGAATGATTTGCTATACAGACGATACTAAAACCACCATAGAAAGATGGCTTCAAAAGCAGAAAATTAACATACCAGTTCACACTCGACCAGGATGGTACTTCTAATGATTAACTACACCAAAGGCAATTTACTTACCGCCGATGTTGAGGCGTTAGTCAATACAGTTAATACTGTCGGCGTAATGGGAAAAGGTATTGCCCTAATGTTTAAAGAGCGCTTCCCTAAAAACATGGCTGAATATGCACTTGCATGTAAAGAAAACCGTGTCACAACAGGGAAAATGTTTATCACTAGCACTGGGGAACTGAGCGGCGTAAAGTGGATTGTTAACTTCCCAACTAAGCAACATTGGCGCGCCAAGTCGAAAATCGAGTGGATAATCGATGGCTTAAAGGATCTACGCCTGTTTATAGAACAGAATGACATTAAATCTATCGCTATCCCTCCTCTTGGGGCTGGTAATGGGGGTTTAGATTGGAATGATGTTAAACCCCTTATAGAAAAAACCCTTGGTGACCTTCAAAACACTGAAATTCAAGTCTATGAACCAACGTCTAAATATCAAAATATCGCCAAAAATACAGGGGTAAAAAAACTAACGCCAGCAAGAGCAATGATTGCAGAGCTCATCCGCCGATACTGGATTCTTGGCATGGAATGCAGCCTGCTTGAAATTCAAAAACTATCCTGGTTCCTGCAGCGCGTTATCGAAGTTAACAATTTAAAAAATGAGCTCAATTTAAGATTTCAAGCCAAAAACTATGGCCCTTATGCTAGTAATTTGGGGCATCTATTAAATGCGCTTGATGGAAGCTACCTATCCTCTGACAAAAGGATTCCTGACTGCGACCCACTTGATGTCATAGCTTTCAATGACCCACAAAAAGAATATATACAAGCCTACCTTGCAAGTGAAGGAAAAATTTATTTACCTGCAATAGAAAAAGCAAGCGAAATAATCAACGGATTTGAATCACCTTTTGGTATGGAGCTACTGTCTACTGTTGACTGGTTACTTAGCACGGGAAGTAGTGAACCATCTCTTGATTCGATTAAAGAAGGCATAAAAAACTGGCCTGCGGGTGAACGATGGGCTCAGCGAAAACTAGTCATTTTCAATGATGAAAGCTTAAGCCTTGCTTTAAAACATATTATTTCAATTAATTTTCGATACAATTGAGTCATATAAAACTCATAGTTCTAATTATCATTCTTACGCATATAACTCGTTGACTTTAAACAAGCCTTAGAATCGTATTTCATATAGACCGGAGTCGCAGTTTTCGTGGACTCAAATCCCATCGACTACCCCTATATTTACTGAGTTTCACCTTTTGTCATATTTCTTGAAACAATGACAAACCCAAGCAAGCCAAAAAATTAAGAGCCCGCAAACAAGCAGGCTCTTTTGTGTTTTCTTCTCTTACGAGTTTGGCACATTGGTTCCACCCTGCATGCGTGCGAACTCTGTTCGAATGTGGGTTCCTACCCCCCACCCGCCCTTCTGTCTAAGACGCTGCTATTTAGCGGACAAACAGCCACTACCAAAGCCCTACTCTCAGGATAATCTGTGGCACAACACAGGACTTCTTTGTAATAGAAACTGGCACAAAACCACGCTTTCTTATACTCTAATCTGTCCCATTTTCTGGAAGTTTGCTGATGACACTCGGTTTCCCATGCTGGGATCAGGCACCCGCCAATTGGGACTGGCTTGCACAGGATGAAGACGGCCAATGGTTCTGGTATGGCGTCCAGCCCTCGCCTGGCATAGGCGGTGGCGTATGGCGCTCTCCCTCACGCCTGCAACAGTTTGCCGCCCGCGGCGAACCGAACCCGTCCTGGATGCACAGCCTCTACCAACGCCCGGACCTGCCTGACAAGAACCGTAGCACCTGAACCCATGCAAGAGCATCTGATACACCTGCGCTCCCTGCTGCACGATTACTGGCCGCATCTAGCCTTGGCGCTCAGCGTGATACTGGGCGCTTCAGCGGCCATTCATGCCGCCATGACCAAAAATGATGTCCGCGCCGCCATCAGCTGGGTGGGCGTCATCATCATGTCGCCCCTATTGGGACCGTTTCTGTATCTGATCGCGGGGATCAACCGCGTACGCAGACAAAGCCTTCTGGAACAAAGTGCAGACGTGTTCTATGAACAGGTCACCTATCTGCACCCTCCCGTCTCGGACATTGGTGCCCTGGTCGGCGCACCGTTTCGCTCTTTGCAAATTCTGGGTGACCGCGTCAGCCGCAGCCAACTACGCAATGGCAATAATGTGCGCGTTCTGGTCGGCGGCGATCAGGCTTATCCTGCCATGCTGGAAGCCATTGATCAGGCCCACAGCACCATTGCCTTGCAAAGCTATATCTTCGATAGCGATCGCCTGGGGCGTGAATTTGTCAGCGCCCTGTCGCGCGCCCATCAACGTGGCGTGCAGATTCGTGTGCTGGTCGATGCCATCGGGGCGAAATATTCGCGTACGCCCATTGTTCGATTGCTGCGCCGCGAAGGCATACGCTGCGCCCTGTTCATGACCAACCCCCTGGGCTTTCTGCGCATGCCCTACGCCAATCTGCGCAGTCACCGCAAATTGCTGATTGTGGATGGCACGGTTGGTTTTACCGGCGGCATGAATCTGCGTGAGTCCTTTATGGCGCAGTACAGCGACGGCAAGCCCTCTCAAGACACCCATTTCCGCCTGGAAGGCCCGGCAGTCATGCAATTGCTGGCTTCTTTCCGCCACGACTGGCAGTTCACGACTCGCGAAGACCTATCGCCCGCCTACTGGCATGCCAGCTCCTCGCCCGCCCCCAGACCTCACGTTCCGGCTCGCTGCATTGCCTCGGGCCCGGATCGTTTCATGGCCAGTACTCACCATATGCTGCAAGGGGCGTTTGCCATTGCCCAGCGCCATATCCGTATTCAGTCCCCCTACTTTCTGCCCGATCAGATCCTGTTGGGTGCCTTGAACACCGCCGCCCGACGCGGCATTCAGGTGGATATCGTCATCCCCGGGCAAAACAATCTGCGCCTGGTCAATTACGCCATGACAGCCCAACTGGATCAGGTGCTGCGCGCAGGCTGCCGGGTCTGGCGCGCCAGCGGCCCCTTCAACCACTCCAAGCTCATGACGATTGACGGAGTCTGGTCTTATATCGGTTCGTCCAATCTGGACCCGCGCAGCTTGCGATTGAACTTCGAGCTGGACGTAGAAATCTACAGCCGCGACACGGCCCGCCAAATCCAGAACCTGATTGATCTGGAAATTGAGGACGCCGAAGCCGTCAGCCTGGAGTCCTTAAGTTCAATTGGCTTTGGCAAGCGCTTGCGCAACCGCCTGATCTGGCTGGCCAGCCCCTATCTGTAATGTGTGCGCACCTGAAACTGCTGCAAGCTTCAAGAAAGCCCCTGGCTTGCACAATCTTTCAATCCGCTTGCGCACCCACCCTTTATAATCAAGCGCTTAAACGGTCTACACAGACAGGCGTGCCGTTCCAAAACAGACTTGAGCGCCATTAAAAAAACAATGTCCGAGCTTCCTTATTCCGACCTGGCCCAATGGGCCGCCCACCATCTGGAAAACCGCCCTCCCCGAGCCAAGTCCCTGGTCATGACCTTGTTTGGCGACGTAATTCGCCCACATGGCGGCAAACTTTGGCTAGGCAGTTTGATTCAGTTGCTGGCCCCCTTCGGGATCAGCGACCGACTGGTGCGCACCAGCGTGTACAGGCTGGCCGAGGAGGGCTGGCTGAGCGCGCAGCGCGAAGGGCGACGCAGCCAGTACACCTTGCGTCCCGAAGCCAGCCAGCGCTTCGAACACGCGTATCAACGCATCTACACCCCGACCTATCTGGCCTGGGACGGGCAATGGACGCTGATCTTCAGCATGCCCAGCTTGATGATGAACTCCAAGCAACGGGCAGACCTGCGCAAGGAACTGCTGTGGGAAGGCTTTTGCGCCTTGTCACCCACCGCTTTCCTGCACCCCAACCCGGATCACACGATTCTGGATTACATCCTGCAGGCGACACAGGCGCAGTCGCAGGTGTATGTGGGCAAGCTGGAACCTTCCCAACTGCCGCAAACCCGCCCTCTGTCCCAACTGATTCAGGACAGCTGGGATCTGGCCCAGGTGGCCAGCGGCTACGGTCAGTTCATCCAGCGCTTTGCGCCCGCTCTGGCCATGCTGGATGCAGGCCACGACTATAACGACGAGCTGGCCTTTGTGATTCGCACCCTGCTGATTCACGAGTTCCGCCGTATTCAGCTGCACGACCCTCAACTGCCTATTGAGCTGCTGCCAGCAGGCTGGGCAGGGAAACAGGCTTATGAGCTGTGCCGGGATGTGTATCGTCAAGTCTGCGGCAAGGCCGAGCGCTATATTCTGTCCACCTTGCGGGCCGAGGATGAACAGGCACCAGAGGCCGCCGCCTACTTCTATGAGCGTTTTGACGGCCTGCCCGTCCCGTCCGAGACTCAGGCCTGAAGCTGAATCCCTGAATAGAGAGACTGACTGCTGTGTGCTTGATATCCGCAACACACGACCAGCAGTACTGACAGCAATAGCGGCATGGGCAAATAAAAAACCCGGTGTGATCTGAATCACACCGGGTTTTTTTGCACCCTTAACAATCAGGCTCAGGCACGGACAAACAAACCCGGCCTGTCAGAGCAGATTAGTGCGCAGATGCTGCCTCTGCACCCACACCTGTCTCGGAGCGTACCGACTGAGCCTCGAAACCAGCACGGTCGATCTCGGCACGTGGGCTACGGTCAGTGATCGAGAAAAACCAGATCGCCACGAAAGCCAAAGGCATGGAGAACAAGGCTGCCGACGCATAAGGGAATGGCGAAGAACCGGCTGGATTGCCCAGCGTAGCTTCCCACACCGAAGGCGAGAGCAAAGTCAGCAGCAAGGCAACGATCAAGCCCAGGAAACCACCAATCGTGGCACCACGTGTCGTGCAGCCTTTCCACAGAATGGACAGGAACAGGACCGGGAAGTTAGCCGAGGCAGCAATCGCGAAGGCCAGAGACACCATGAAGGCGATGTTCTGCTTCTCGAAAATAATACCCAGCAACACGGCAACCACACCCAGGATCAAGGTGGTAGTGCGCGATACACGCATGACTTCCTCGTTCGTGGCTTCGCCCTTCTTGATCAGCGTGGAGTACAGGTCGTGCGACACGGCGGATGTACCGGAGAGCGTCAAACCAGCCACCACAGCCAGAATCGTGGCAAACGCCACTGCCGACATAAAGCCCAGGAACACGTCGCCACCAACAGCATCAGCCAAGTGCACAGCGGCCATATTAGAACCGCCAATCAGATCGCCGCCAACTTCCAGGAAGCGAGGATTGGTGGACACCAGCACGATAGCGCCGAAACCAATAATGAAGGTCAGGATGTAGAAGTAACCAATCCAGGTGGTTGCCCAGAACACGGATTTACGTGCTTCTTTTGCATCAGGCACGGTAAAGAAACGCATCAGAATGTGTGGCAGACCAGCAGTACCAAACATCAGAGCCATACCGAAGGAAATCGCGCTGATAGGGTCCTTGATGAAGTTGCCGGGGCCCATGATGGCTTGACCAATTGTGGAGGCCTGGACAGCATCTTTACCGGCTGCAATAGCGGCATCTGTCTTGACCTGCACAGCCGCGGCGAACAGTTTTTCTGGCGAAAAACCATATTGTGCCAACACCATGATGGCCATGAAGGAAGCACCGAACAGCAGCAGGCCAGCCTTGATGATCTGCACCCAGGTGGTGGCTGTCATGCCGCCAAACAGCACGTAAACCATCATCAACACGCCCACCAGCACCACGGCCACCCAGTACTCCAGGCCAAACAGCAGCTTGATCAACTGACCGGCGCCTACCATCTGTGCGATCAGATAGAACAGAACCACAACCAGCGTGCCCGAGGCGGCAAAGGCGCGGATAGGACCTTGACGGAAGCGGTAAGCGGCTACGTCAGCAAAGGTGAATTTACCCAGGTTACGCAGCTTTTCTGCCAGCAGGAATGTAATGATGGGCCAGCCGACCAGAAAGCCGATGGAGTAGATCAGGCCATCGTAGCCGTTGATCATCACCGCCGCCGAAATACCCAAAAAGGAAGCCGCAGACATATAGTCACCGGCAATGGCCAGGCCGTTTTGAAAGCCTGTAATACCGCCACCTGCCGTGTAAAAGTCAGAGACCGACTTGGTGCGGGCAGCCGCCCATTTGGTAATCCACAAGGTCGCCAGCACAAAGACCGCAAACATGCCGATGGCGGTCCAGTTGGTCGGCTGCTTTTGCAGCTCGCCCAGATCGCCGCCAGCTGCCAGCAAGGCAGGACTGGCCAGCATCAGGCCCAGAGCCAGGCCGGAACGAAGGTAGGAATGCTTCATTTACGCACCTCCTCAAGGACGTCCTTGGCCATTTGGTCAAATTTGGTATTGGCGCGCCAGACATAAATGCCCGTAATGACAACAGCCAACACAATGACTCCAAAACCAATAGGAATACCCAGGGTCATGACGCCATCACCCAAGCGCTCTGCAAACAATTCCTTGTCGAAAGCAATAATGCCGATGTAACTGTAGTAAGCCACCAGCATGACGATGGTGAGTATCCAACCCAGCCGCAACCGAGTCTTGACCAGATTCTGATAGCGAGGATTGGCCGTAATCCGACCTACAAGGGGGTCTTGCATAGTTTGTCTCCGCATTGTTCTGAACGCCTTATTTTGCTGGCGTATCTTATTGAACCGGCCCAGCCTGAAAAGGCTGAAAACGGCGCTATGAAGACGCCTGCCGACGTCTATGCGGTGAACATTAGAGCCCGACACTTACACCATACTTACTAAATGCATCGGCTCAGGGTAATGCCTAGGAGCAAAAAAGCACGCAAGAAAAAGGGAGTAAGGTTGGCGCGGGTGGAGGGGTTCGAACCCCCGGCCCCAGGCTTAGAAGGCCTGTGCTCTATCCAACTGAGCTACACCCGCCAGGTGATGGTGGCATCGTCAAAACCGTCAGGCGATGCAAGGTCCGAGATAACGGTCCGTAAGGAATAAGGACCGAATTCAAGGCCCATTTTTTGTAAAAAAACAGACCTGAAAAGGACAATCGAATATTCTAGCCTGAAAATCTGTTTTAGATAAGCAGCACTCTGGTCAGAGTGTCAATACTGTAAGAAAAATAATTATAGGTAGTATTTTTAGTCGCAAATGGTACAGTCGTGTACGGATTAACCCGTTTTCCTGGACTTTTCTCCATGCCGACCAAAAAGAAACTAAGTAAGCACTCTTTAATACTATCGGCCCCCCTTCTTATCTTGAGCGCAATCCTGAATACCGCACAGGCAGGTATCAGCTATCAGTTGCGCCAAGTACAGGCCAGTTCTGGTGAAACCGTCGATATTGACGCCATCGTCTACAACGACACAGGCAGCTTGATGAGCTGGACCGCCCCGCAAAACCTGGTTTTGCAGTGGCGCGACAATAACGGCAACGTCATCCGCAGCCTGGCCGAACTGGTCAACCCGCGGCCCCGAGCATCCATCCCTACCAACAACTTCACCGCCTACAGTTGGCGAGCCGTGGTCCCCAATGGTTTGACCGGTTTGCAGGCCGTCAATATTGAAGGCGAGCGTGTAATGTTGGCACTGGACACCAATCCGGAAGGCCAAAGCCCGATTACCTCGCAACCGGCAAACGCTGCCGTGGTGAACGCAGGTGCTGGCCATGACCCACGTGTCATTGACCCTGCCCTGCCCTATGCCCAGGCCGTCGCGGCCGGAGCACAACGCGAAGGGCCAGCCATCAATAACGGACAAGGCCTGAAACCCGCAAACTCCAGTTTCGAGAACTTCAGCAACGCGATTTCGGCTCACGACCCGACCTACTTTATTGTCGGCAATAAAGGCGGCACCAATGCCCGCTTCCAGCTGAGCTTCAAGTACCGTCTGCATTCGCCGGATGATCCTAGCAATCCGAAGTTCTACGATCACTTCTACATTGGCTATACGCAAACAGCCCTGTGGGATCTGCATGCCGACTCCAAGCCTTTTGTAGACACCACCTACCGCCCCAGCTTCTTCTGGCGTAAGGACTCCATCTGGGAATCCGAGCAGAAACGTCTGTTCATGGGTCTGGCCACCGGCTACGAACACGCTTCTAACGGCAAGGCCGGTGATGACTCGCGCTCCATGAACGAGGTCTTCATCCAGCCCGAGTTCAATTACCGCTTTGATCACGGTGCCACACTGACGTTTGCCCCACGCATCAAGCACTATGTGTTCATGGGCGAGAACGCAGACTGGGCACACTACCGTGGCCGTTACGACTGGAAAGTCCGCTACGCCCAGGACAACGGACTGGTACTGTCTGGCATGTACAACAAGGGCGCGGGCAGCCGCAATACGCATGAGTTCACGATTGCCTGGCCACTGAACCGCACACCTTTGAACATGAATGGCTATCTCTACGGCCAGTACTTCTCGGGCTATGCGGAAACCATGCTGGGCTACCGCGATCGCTCTTCGCAGTTCCGTATCGGTCTGGCGCTGGTGCCGTAAGCGCTTCTACAACAGTCCCCCACCGCGTCGGCTTCCCATGCCGGCGCGGGCCATATCATGATCACAGGCCTGAATCAGAAAGCGCTGAAACAAGGCCACCAATCCTTCCGGCTCACGTCCTTTGGGCCACAACAAGCCCACCTCTACCGACTCCACCGGGTCATGAATCCCGATCGCATGGATACGCTTGCCTTCCAGAGACCAGGGCCGGTAAACCATATCTGACAAGATTGTCACCCCAAAGCCATAAGCCACCAAACCGCGCACCGCCTCCAGGGAGCGGGTCCGCATAGCGACACGCTCCGGAAAGCCGGGGCTGCCCCAATGTCGCATGGCCGCCGTATCGGCATCGTCCACCGTCAGAAAGATGTAGGGATAGTTGTTGACCTGCTCCAGGGACACACTGGACTCATTGGCCAGGGCATGTTGATCCGACACCCATAAGCGCCGGCGGGAACTGCTCAGGCGATGGTGCCCGAACATGGCCAAATCGGTGATATTCGACAAAATAGCAACACCCAGATCGATACGCTCGCCCTCCAGTGCGGCCTCCATTTCGGGGCGCTCCATATCCACCAGCTCGATGTCGATATTCGGATAGCTGTGCTTGAAACGACTGATCAGATCAGGCAAGAAGTAGCCTAGAACCGTATAGCCCGCGGCTACCCGAATCTGCCCTTCAATATTTTGTCGCCGCAAATCTGCATGGTTCAGCGCATCGCTGACGGCATCAATCACGTGATGGGCGTGGTGAAAGAACGCCTGTCCCTGTGGCGTTAACTCCACACCATGGGGCAAACGCTCAAACAAGGCCACATTCAGCTGGCGCTCCAGACTTTGCACCGCATTACTGATGGCCGACTGCGAGACATTCTCCGCCTGGGCCGCCGCCGAGAACTGCCCGCTGACCGCCGCAGCAATGAAATATCGAAACTGCCTCAGAGTCACTTCGTGCTTCATAGCCATCCGTTTTTCAGATATCAGGTACACGTAAATTTGATTTTACGATAACAAAAAGCTGCCCTAGACTAAAGAACAAACGACAACAACTTGCACGAAAACCATCCTTCTTGCAGGAGACAAACTCATGAACGCCCCACTCAACAAACCTTACAAGGCCATGTTGGAATCCGTGTCCCTGGATGACAAATACACTGTCACCAAGGGCCGCGCCTATATGAGCGGCACCCAAGCCCTGGTGCGCTTGCCCATGCTGCAGAAAGAACGGGACCGGCGCGCCGGTTTGAATACAGCAGGCTTCATCTCTGGCTACCGGGGCTCCCCATTAGGGAGCGTAGACCAGGCTCTGTGGCAAGCCAGCAAACATCTGAAAGAACACGACATCGTGTTCAAACCCGGTCTGAACGAAGATCTGGCCGCTACCGCCGTCTGGGGTAGCCAGCAAACCAATCTGTACCCCAGTGCCCGTTTCGACGGCACCTTTGCCATGTGGTACGGCAAGGGCCCTGGCGTGGACCGCTCCATGGACGTGTTCAAGCATGCCAACTCGGCCGGTAGCGCCCGCCACGGCGGTGTGCTGGTACTGGCAGGCGATGACCACGGTGCCAAATCCTCCACCGTTGCCCACCAGTCCGATCACGTTTTCGCCGCCGCCGGTATTCCCGTGCTCTACCCGGCCAACGTGCAGGAATACCTGGACTTTGGCCAGCACGGCTGGGCCATGAGCCGTTTCTCCGGCCTATGGGTAGCCTTGAAATGTGTCACCGAAGTAGTGGAGTCAAACGCCTCAGTTGATCTGGACCCGGACAGCCTGAACATTGTCCTGCCCGAGATCGAGGACATGCCCGCCGATGGTCTGAACATCCGCTGGCCAGACCCGCCACTGGCGCAAGAAGCCCGCATGATGAACCACAAGTGGTACGCTGCTCTGGCTTATGTGCGCGCCAACAAATTGAACCGCGTCGAGATTGATTCGCCCGAAGCCCGCTTTGGCATCATGACGGCGGGTAAAGCCTATCTGGATACCCGTCAGGCACTGGCCGATCTGGGCCTGTCCGACGAGCTATGCGCCGAGCTAGGTATCCGACTATTTAAAGTGGGCTGTATTTGGCCCCTGGACGGGCAAGACGCCCGCCAGTTCGCAACCGGCCTGTCCGAAATTCTGGTGGTGGAAGAAAAACGCCAGATTCTGGAATATGCACTTAAAGAAGAGCTGTACAACTGGCGCGATGACGTACGTCCCAAGGTCTACGGCAAGTTTGACGAGACCGAACACGGTGGCGGCGAATGGTCCAGCTTGCGCTCGCCCTGGCTACTCCCTCCTCAAGGTGAACTGTCTCCTGCGATTATTGCGCGCGCTATTGCCCGCCGCCTGTGCACCATGGACATTTCCGAAGAGCTGCAAGCCCGCATCCAGGCCCGTCTGGCCATTCTGGATGCCAAGGACCGCGAAGCCCGTATGCCGCGCGTCAGCGTAGAGCGCAAGCCCTGGTTCTGTTCGGGCTGTCCGCACAATACCTCCACTCGCGTGCCCGAAGGCTCGCGCGCCATGGCCGGGATTGGCTGCCACTACATGACGGTCTGGATGGATCGCAGCACCTCCACTTTCAGTCATATGGGCGGCGAAGGCGTCGCCTGGATTGGCCAACAACCCTTTACCGATGAAAAACACGTCTTCGCCAACCTGGGCGATGGCACGTATTTCCATTCGGGAATTTTGGCGATCCGAGCCTCGATCGCAGCCAACTCCAATATCACCTACAAGATTCTGTATAACGATGCCGTCGCCATGACAGGCGGCCAACCCGTAGACGGGATCTTGAAAGTCACCGACGTCATTGCCCAGGTCCATGCCGAGGGCGCTCGCAAGATTGTGGTGGTCACCGACGAGCCCGAGAAATTCAAGGGCGTGACCCTGGCTGGCAACCCGCCTGTGTATCACCGTGATGAGCTGGACCGCGTACAGCGCGAGCTGCGCGAAGTGCCCGGCACCACCATCCTGGTCTACGACCAGACCTGCGCCACGGAAAAACGCCGTCGCCGCAAGAAAGGGACTTACCCGGACCCTGCCCTGCGCGCCTTCATCAACGACACGGTCTGTGAAGGCTGCGGTGACTGCTCGGTCAAATCCAACTGCTTATCCGTTGAGCCTCTGGACACCCCTATGGGCTCCAAGCGCCGCATCAACCAGTCCTCCTGTAATAAGGACTTCTCCTGCGTTAACGGTTTCTGCCCCAGCTTTGTCACGCTGAAAGGGGCGCAGGTACGCAAGCCGGAAGCTCAGGGCCGTTCGCTGGAGTCCTTCAATCTGGCCGATCTGCCTTTGCCCAAACTGCCGGATCTGGACAAGACCTACGGTATTTTGATCGCCGGTATTGGCGGCACAGGTGTCGTGACGGTAGGCGGCCTGCTGGGTATGGCTGCCCATATCGAGCAAAAAGGGGTCAGCGTCCTGGATATGGCCGGTTTGGCCCAGAAAGGGGGTGCGGTGCTAAGCCACGTGCAAATCGCACGCCAGCCCGATCTGCTCCATGCCACCCGCGTTCCAACGGGCGAGGCCTCCTTGCTGATTGGCAGTGATGCTCTGGTTAGCGCCTCCACGGATGTCCTGAGCCGTGTCAGCCGCGATCGCACCCACACCATTATCAACACCGCAGCCAGCCCGACTTCGGACCTGATCGGCAATGCGCACTGGAAATTCCCGCTGCAAACCGCCTGCACGGATATCGAAAATGCCGTAGGCAAGGAAATCCGCTATCTGGACGCCAATGCCCTGGCCGTACACGTTATGGGCGATGCGCTCTATGCCAACCCCATCTTGCTGGGCTATGCCTTCCAGCGCGGCTGGATTCCGCTGCATATGGACAGCTTGCTGCGCGCTATCGAACTGAACGGCGTCGCTGTCAAAGCCAACCGTGAAGCCTTCCAGTGGGGGCGTCTGGCGGCTGAAAAGGGTATCGAAGCCTTGATGGAAGGTGCGACACCCAAAGCCCGTGAAGTCACTTTCCCTGAAAGTGTGCAGTCCCTGATCAAGCGCATGGAAGAACACCTGACTGCGTATCAGAATCCGGCCTGGGCCAAGCGCTACCGCGACGCCATCAACAAGGTCATGGAACGCGAATCGCGCCTGAATCAGGACAAGGCTCTACCCCTGACTCGTATCGCCGCCACGCAGCTGGCCAAGCTGATGAGCTACAAGGACGAGTACGAAGTGGCCCGCCTGTACACCGACCCGGCCTTCCTGGACAAGCTGCGTGCCCAGTTTGCGGGTGAGCCTGGCAAGGACTACCAGATTGAGTACCATCTGGCCCCGCCCTTGCTCGGTCGCAAGAACAGCCAGGGTCAGCCAGTCAAGAGCAGGTTTGGCCCTTCGACCCGCAGCTTGTTCAAGATTCTGGCCCGTCTGCGTGGTTTGCGCGGTGGTGCGCTGGATATCTTTGGCTACACCCAGGAACGCCGTCAGGAACGTCAGAACATTGAGGACTATCTGGCCGACCTGAATGAAGTCAGTGCCCACCTGGATGCGGACAATATGGAAGTGGCCCAGCGCTGGTTGAACTACCCGGATCTGATCCGTGGCTACGGCCATGTCAAAGATGCGGGCCACGTCAAAGCCTACGCCCAGCGTGAACAACAACGCAGCCAGTTCCGTTCTCGTACCGAACCCAGCCAACGCGTTGCCTAAACCTATCGCCAGCCCTGGTAACACAGGGCTGGCTCCCCTTAACTCCTCCTTAGCGGCAGGCTGTCTTTCAAAGCGGCCTGCTTTTTTTTCGTCTTTAAACCCCGAACCGGCATGCGGCCACACTTCCCCGAGAAGCCCAAGCGTTTAGCAAGATAGTTTGCTCAGTAAACTGACATACAATCGTGCAATTCGATGCCAGTGCCACCGTCCGTGGCAATTAGGTCGACCAGGACCACATTTTATGCGCCATCTTGTTTACGTTTTTGTTCCTTCAGCCCTGATTTTGCTGACCGCTTTCAGGCTGGCTTTTGCCTTGTGGCAATGGCCGCGTGTGCGTCAGGCCGGAGGTCTGCTGCCCATCCTGATTGGCGGCTTGCGTATCGACGCCCTGATGATCGCCGCGCTCAGCGCCCCCGTGGTCTTGCTGGCCCCCTGGCTAGGACACTATCCCGTCATGACGACGATAGCCGCCATCTGGTTTACCTTCGCCTGGTTCCTGCTGACCTTGCTGGAAGTTTCCACGCCCCAATTCATTATTGAATACGACACTCGCCCCAATCGGCTGTATGTGGACTATCTGAAGCACCCTCAAGAAGTAGTGGGCATGCTCTGGAAAGGTTACAAGCTGATGATAGGCATCGCCCTGATTGGTCTGGGGCTGATTGTGTATTCGGGCTGGTCTATTTTTGGTCATGTGTCTGCCGACCCCGTGATGAGCTGGTGGCTGCGTCCTATCTGGATCGGCGTCTGTCAAGGCAGTTGGAACCTGATTCATGCGGCCTCTAATACTGGATCGGTGTCTTGCTCATGTTGATCCGGCTCGGGGTTGAGCCAGACGCTGCCGATGGGCTGCCAGTTGCGTAGTTTTCCCGACCATCGTGCTGGGTGGCGTTGCCTGGCTTGTTGGTACAGGCGCTGTCGGGCTTGCAGAATGGGGGCATCCAGGCCCGCATGACGCTGCGCCGGAGCCAAGTAGCGAATGGCGCTGTGGCGATGCTCATGGTTGTACCAGTGGATGAACTGATGCACCCACAGGCGTGCGGCCTGCACGCTTGCAAAGCCGTCGATCGGGTAACCGGGCCGGTACTTGCAGGTGCGGAACAGGGCCTCGGAATACGCGTTGTCGTTGGATACCTGGGGTCGGCTGTGCGAGGCGGTAATGCCCAGCTTCTCGAGCGTGACCTGCAAGGTCGAGCCTTTCATGGCGCTACCATTATCGGCATGCAATACCAGGGGTCGGTGCTGACACTGCTCGCGCAGCACGGCGCGCTGGATGATGGTGGCACTGTTGGCCATGTTCTCCGATTCAAACACCTCGGCCCCGACGATTTTCCGGCTGTAGATGTCCAGGATCAGATACAGGTAATAGAACCGGCCGCGGATACGCGTATGCAGGTACGTGACGTCCCAGCTCCAGAGCTGGTTGGGTGCGTCGGCACAGTGGCGCCGTGGTGCTCCAGCGTGACGTGGCGCGCGCGCCCGGCCACGGCGGTGCTGCTCATCGGCTTGGCGCAGCACGCGATAGAAGGTCGACTCCGACGCCAGGTACCGGCCCTCTTCATCGAGCAGCCGTACCACGATCTGCGCCGGCGGCAGGCTGGCGAACTCGGGACGGTGGCAGGCCTGCAGCACGGCCTGGCGCTCGGCGTCTGTCAGTGCATGCGATGGCGTGGCATGTATGGCGTGCGGGCGTCTGTCCTCATCGCCCGTCGCCCAGCGACGATAAGTGTTCAAGCCGATACCGAGTTCGATGCATGCGCTCTGC